>JALLOH010000638.1 GCA_027717655.1 Acidobacteriia bacterium AH_259_A11_L15 | reverse complement strand
AAGCCCGAGGCCTTCAGCCGAACCATCATCGAGGGGCTGAGACTGACGGGTTACTTTCGCGACATCCTCGGCTACGACAGCGTGGAGCGCAAGAAGCCCGACCCCGAGGGAATCCTCCGGGTGCTCCAGGGCTTGGATGTGGAGCCGGCCCAAGCCGTGATGGTGGGCGACAGCCCCCACGACATCCTGGCGGGTAAAGCCGCCGGGACGGTGACGGTGGCCGCCGCCTACGGCTTCAAACCCCTGGAGGAGCTGACCGCCGCCGGGCCCGATTACCTCATCCACGACATCCTGGAG
>JALLOH010000637.1 GCA_027717655.1 Acidobacteriia bacterium AH_259_A11_L15 | reverse complement strand
AGGAACTTCCAGGCAGTTTGACCCAAACCGCGCCTCATATCCGGAATTTTCTGGAGTGTGTCCGCAGCCGCCGACAGCCGAATGCGACCATCGAAATCGGACATCAGGCGGTGCGCTCCCTCCACTTAGCCAACATCGCCTATCATAAGCAGGCCCGTGCGGTGCTGGAGGAAGACGGAGTGACGGTAAAGGTGTAAGGTTCGGGGAACAAAAGCCGCAGCTGCGCGCTGCGGGCAAATGCCCTTCCTATTCGCTTCCGGTAGGAGCCGGTTCGCAAAAAGTGAATTAGAGGAGGAG
>JALLOH010000636.1 GCA_027717655.1 Acidobacteriia bacterium AH_259_A11_L15 | reverse complement strand
CCTGCGCGTGGGCCCGCAATCGGCCGGGGCCGACCCCGGGCCCGTCTGCTACGGCCGCGGGCGCCAGCCCACGGTCACCGACGCCCACCTGATTCTGGGGCGGCTCGACCCGCACGAGTTCCTGGGCGGTGAGTGGCGGCTCGACCAGGCTCGGGCCCGCCGCTACCTCCGGCAGGCGATGCGCGGCCGGGGCTTCCGCCGCGTGGAAGACTTCGCCGCCGGCATCCTCCGGGTCGCCAACGCCACCATGGAGCGCGCCATCCGGGTTATCTCGGTCGAGCGCGGCCACGACCCGCGC
>JALLOH010000635.1 GCA_027717655.1 Acidobacteriia bacterium AH_259_A11_L15 | reverse complement strand
GCTCGAGTCCGCCAAGACCCCCTGGGATGCTCCCACAGGAGCATGGCCACGAGGACCGCTGGCAGGAGGACCGCGGTGGGACGGAAGATAGTGGCAACTCCCAGTGAGACCCCAGAAAGAAGACCGAAGATCCTCTGCTGCGCCGGGAGTCGCTCGCCAGCCCTGTACCAAAGCAAGATGGCCAGATACAGGGCCGGAATGAAGAAGGTTTCCATAGGAGGACGATATCGGTAGAGGCCAATGGTCAGGAGGTGCACGAGGGTACGGTAGCAGATCATGCCAAAAAGAAGGAGAAATCC
>JALLOH010000634.1 GCA_027717655.1 Acidobacteriia bacterium AH_259_A11_L15 | reverse complement strand
CTCGGGGAGTTGGCCGAGTGGATGTGTCGCCGCCCCGCCCGCCTGGCAGGCCTGGACAGCCGGAAGGGGGCAATCGCCGAGGGGTACGACGCCGACCTAGTGGTGTGGAAGCCGGAAGCGACCTTCCGGGTGGACCCGGCCAGGCTCCACCACCGGCACAAACTCACTCCCTACGCCGGTCAGACTTTATTCGGAGTGGTGGAAGCCACGTTCCTGCGCGGGCAAAAGATTTATGATGGGGTGGGCTTCCCGACCGGGCCGAGCGGAGCCATCTTGAAGCGAGCGGCATGCTAAGAGAC
>JALLOH010000633.1 GCA_027717655.1 Acidobacteriia bacterium AH_259_A11_L15 | reverse complement strand
GTCCGGAGTTGTGGTATCTGCTCGCGCGCTCGTACGAGCGCCTGGGAAACCTGACGCAGGCGATCGCCGCCGCCGAACGTGTGCAGCGACTCGGCTACACCGGCCGGCCCCGGATGTCCTACCGCCTGGCCCGGATGTATGCCCAGACGGGAGACGAGTCCGCCGCTCTCGACTGGCTCGAGCGAGCTCTGGCCGAACGTTACGAGGACCGGCCGGGCATCCAGGGCGATGGCGCCTTCGCCGCGCTGCGGGACAACCCGCGCTTCATCAAGCTGGCCGGGATCCTGCCTGCCGAAGGG
>JALLOH010000632.1 GCA_027717655.1 Acidobacteriia bacterium AH_259_A11_L15 | reverse complement strand
CCTCGAAGGGGAACCGGCCCTACCACGCCCTGCTCGAGGGCCTGCGCAGCCTGGAGGTGGCACTGGCCAGCCTGAAGGAGAAATCGGAAGAAGTTTTCCGCCTTGTCCGGCGAGCGAATGGGCTCCGCCAAGAGCTGCACTTCTTGCTGGAGGGCCGCGACCGCACCTACGTCTTCTGGTTCGAGCGCCGTGGGCGCGGGGTCTTCCTGCAAGCCACGCCGATTGATGTCTCGCAGATCCTCCGCGACCAACTCTTTGAGCGCTACGATACCGTCATCTTGACCTCGGCCACCCTGGCCG
>JALLOH010000631.1 GCA_027717655.1 Acidobacteriia bacterium AH_259_A11_L15 | reverse complement strand
AGTCAGGGGTGCAACAGGAAACCGACCTCGATGCAAGCGCCTTGAAAGAAATGGTAGGGCAGCTCAAAGCCATGGTCCACGAGGTGACTGGGCAGGAGTTTCCCGAAGACCCGATCACCCAGCTCAAGCTGGGCATCAACGCGGTATTCGAGTCCTGGTACGGCGCTCGGGCCGTGACCTACCGACGCCTGTACAACATTCCGGATAGTTGGGGCACAGCAGTGAATGTGGTGGCCATGGTGTTCGGCAATATGGGAGACACGAGCGGGACTGGCGTGGCCTTCACCCGCGACCCAGCAT
>JALLOH010000630.1 GCA_027717655.1 Acidobacteriia bacterium AH_259_A11_L15 | reverse complement strand
CGGCCGACCTGCTGGCCCAGAACAAGTTCGGCTACATGGTGTGTCTGCGGGCGGGAAAAATTCAGTCTTGCAAGCTGGAAGAAGCCATAGGCGTTTATCGCACCGTAGAACCCACTGATGACTTCATTCGCACCGCCCGGGCGGCCGGCATTTCCTTCGGAGACTAGCGCCGGCACCGCCGCGACTCGCCCGTGCGGGCTCAAGTAGGTTTCTAGCCGGACGATTCGACTGTGGGAATGAGCCCCTACTGATTCAGCTTGCGCAGCCGCTCTTGGGCTTGCCGCCGCGCTGGATGTGCCCC
>JALLOH010000629.1 GCA_027717655.1 Acidobacteriia bacterium AH_259_A11_L15 | reverse complement strand
ACGAGGACGAACTGCCCCAGCTCCGCTTGAGCCCGCTCTACCGCCGGCTGCTGGACCGGCGGGCGGCCAGCAGCGACGTGCGCAGCTACGTGCGGGAGCGGTTCGCTTCCGCGGTGCAGTTGCTGAAGAACATCCAGCAGCGCAAGCACACCATCCAGCGGGTGTGCGAGCTTATCGTGGAGCGCCAGCGGGAGTTCCTGGACCGGGGGGCGGATTTCCTGCGGCCGCTGATGATCAAGGAAGTGGCCGAGCAGGTGGGCGTGCACCCCTCGACAGTCAGCCGGGCGGTGGCCCACAAGTG
>JALLOH010000062.1 GCA_027717655.1 Acidobacteriia bacterium AH_259_A11_L15 | reverse complement strand
TCTGAACTACTTCGGCAACGTGGTGGGCCAGCGCCTGGTCACGTTCCCCAGCCAGCTGCCGCCAGTCTAAAGCCTCGCCATCGTTTTCTCTTTTGCCGTCCCTGCGTTCGGGGACGGTTTTTTCTTTTGATGGGCCGCGGACCCCAGCGGAGGGAGACGTGTAGTGCGGATAGACAGGCCGATCCCTCGCTTCGCTTGGAATGACAGGAGAGGTGCGAACCAGAAGAAAGACGTGAATGGCAGGAGAGGCAGGGGAAACCCGTTATTTGGGTGGAAGGCTGGGCGTGGATTCGCGACTACTGGTTGACGCAGCGCAGCAGGTAGTAGCTGCCGTCGGGGCGGCTGATCTGGCCTTCCACGCGCCAGCTCAGGCCGTCGATGTGGTAGAGCTTTTCGTAGGAGTCGTAGGCTTCGGTGCCCCGTAGGGCTTCCAGGGCGCGGGCGGGCACCTCGCGCTGGTCGCCCACCTTCCAGTTGGTCTTGACCACCTTCAAGGGATCGGACGGATCGCTCATGCTTGGTCCGGACTCGGCAGCCCCGCGCCTTGATCGCCCGGCAAAACTACCACCGTGGGTTCCGTTTTCCTAGTTTGTCGTGGGGTGCCAGAGAGAAAGTCGTCCGGGATGAGCTATCAGGGGAGATTCTTCGCCTCGCTCAGAATGACAACAAAAAGGCACGGATAAGGTGGTAGGCGCGGGCGGACTCGAACCGCCGACCTTCCCGACCAAGTCGGGACGCTCTAACCCTTCGCTGCCTCCATTCCCACAAATTTTGCTATAGCTGCGTGGGATTTCCAAGCCTTAAGACGACGTTCTTGCTGTCGTGCCTCACTCAGGTTGGGGAATTTTTGGTGAAATGCGAGCTTCCAAGGCCCGCGTTTACGGGTAGAGGGTGTCTGCCCGCGTGCATGCTCGCTCAAGCGCCGCCCCAGGTGGGTCGTGGAGCCTACGTAGAAGCGCCCGGTGGACTCACTTTGCAGAACGTAAAGAAAGGCCATAGAAGCGTGGTAGGCGCGGGCGGACTCGAACCGCCGACCTCTACCGTGTCAAGGTAGCGCTCTAACCAACTGAGCTACGCGCCTACTGGCTTCATTCTGCCTGCGTGAGCCGGAGCTTGGCAAGAGGCTGGGGGAGGAGGAGAACCCCGCGGTGACTTTCCCGACAAGGTCGGGACGTTCTAGCCAGGTGAGCCCTGCCTGCGGCAGGCAGGTACGCGCCTAACGCCTCGATTGGGCGGTAGGGGAAGCCGGTTGGCAAGGGCACGCGGTGAAGGGAGGCGATTGACAATACCGCACGGGCAGCGGTAGGCTGTGCGGCTGGGGCAGGGCGTCTTTCCCGTCGAGTAAAAGCTAAGCGGAGCGGGGACAATGGCACAAAATCGGTCTGGCTTGGGCTCCGGGTGGGTAGCGGCGGCGTTTGCGCTCATCTTGATTCTGCTGACTTTTTCGACCATCTACATTTTCGTGGGGCGGGTGTGGTGGTTCCCCGAGCCCGCGAACAGCTTTGCGGAGGCGATCGACAAGCAGTTCGGACGGACGCTGTTCATCACCGGGGTGGTGTTCTTCTTCGCCCAGTTGGGCCTGGCGTACGTCATCTGGCGCTACCGGGACCGCGGGCAACGGGCGCACTATTCTCACGGGAACAACGTGCTGGAGGTTCTCTGGACGAGCGCCACCATTATCCTTTTCCTGGGGTTGGGGATTGCGGCCGAGCGCGCCTGGGCGTCGCTGCATTTCCAGGGGGCGTCGCTGGGGGCGCTGCCGGTGGAAATCACTGGGAAACAATTTCAGTGGTACTTCCGCTATCCTGGCCAGGACGGGCAGTTCGGGCGGACCGCTCCGGAGTTGATCGACGCCGCGGTGGGCAACCCGCTGGGGGTGGACTACGACGACCCGGCCGCCCAGGACGACATCGTGTCGCAGCTCATGGCGGTTCCGAGAAACCAGGAAATCGAGGTAATTCTGAGATCGCAGGACGTTACCCACAGTTTTTTCGTGCGGGAGCTGCGCTTCAAACAGGACGCAGTGCCCGGGATGACCATCCGCTTGCACTTTAGGGGGGAGAAACTGGGGGCGTACGACATCGTCTGCGCCGAGCTATGCGGCCAGAGCCACTACGACATGAACACCAAGCTGGTAGTGATGCCCCCGGATGAGTTCAACCGCATCGTTTCCTCACAAGACGAGTATTACAAATGGGAAGACGAGTTCAACACCGACGTGGAGGACCGGCCGTAGGGGGGACGGAGCTGATGGCGACGGAAGCCCATCCGGTTGTGCATGAGGCGCCGAAAGGGTTCCTCTGGAAGTACATCTTTAGCGTTGATCACAAGGTGATCGGCATCCAGTACTACCTGCTGGCCCTGGTGGCGGTGTTCGTGGGCATCTTCCTCTCCCTGTTGATGCGACTGCACCTGGTGTGGCCGAGCGCCGAGCTCCCGTTCTTCGGCAAAATGACGCCGGAGCAGTACCTGGCGCTGATGACCATGCACGGCACGATCATGGTCTTTTTCGTATTGACCACGGCGCCGCAGAGCGGCTTCGGGAACTACTTCCTGCCCATCCAGATCGGGGCGCCGGACATGGCCTTCCCCAGGCTGAACATGCTCTCGTTCTGGTTCACGTTCCTGGCCTTCGTGGTTCTGGTGGCGGCGTTTTTTGTGACGGGAGGAGCGCCGATCAGCGGCTGGACGGCGTACGTGCCGTTGAGCGCGGTCGGGGAGATTGCCGGTTCGGGGCTGGGGTTGGGGCAGAGCCTCTGGATCATCAGCATTGCCATCTTCGCGGGGGCCTCCCTGATGGGGGCGCTGAACTTCATCACCACCACGCTCGACCTACGCACGAAAGGGATGTCGCTGTTTCGCATGCCCTTGACGGTGTGGGCCTGGTTCATCACCGCCATCTTGGCATTGCTAGCGTTCGCGGTACTGCTGGCGGCGGGCATCCTGCTGCTACTGGACCGGCACGCCGGCACCAGCTTCTTCATTCCCGGCGGGCTGGTGATAACCGGGAAGTTGCTTCCGCACCAGGGGGGCTCGCCGCTGCTCTGGCAGCACCTGTTCTGGTTCTTCGGTCACCCGGAGGTCTACATCTCCATCCTGCCGGGGATGGGGGTGACGTCGCACATCCTGGCCACCTTCGCGCGCAAGCCGGTGTTCGGCTACCGGGCGATGGTCTACGCCATCTGCGCCATCGCCCTGCTGGGGTTGTCGGTGTGGGGCCACCACATGTTCACCAGCGGGATGAGCCCTTACAGCGCCTTCGCCTTCTCGCTGCTGACGATGTCCATCGGGGTGCCCTCGGCTATCAAGACCTTCAACTGGCTGGGGACGCTCTGGGGCGGACAAATCCGCTTCACGGTGGCGATGCTGTTCGCGCTGGGCTTCGTTTCCTTGTTCGTCACCGGGGGGCTGAGCGGGCTGTTCTTGGCGCAGCCCGCGGTAGACCTGCCGCTGCACGATACCTATTTCGTGGTGGGGCACTTCCACCTAATCATGGGGGTGGCGGCCATCTTCGGCATCTTCGCCGCGACCTACTATTGGTTCCCGAAGATGTTCGGGCGGTTCCTGAGCGAGCCTCTGGGGAAGGCGCACTTCTGGCTGACGTTCATCGGGGTCTACGCCATCTTCATGCCCATGCACTTCATCGGGCTGTCGGGGCACCCGCGGCGGTACTCGGAAACCACCGCGGTGCCGTTCCTGGGGGAGCTCGATCCAGTGCACTACTTCATGACCATGGCGGCGTTCATGACCGCGGCAGCGCAACTGATTTTCGTGTTCAACTTCTTCTGGAGCCTGTGGAGGGGAAAGAAGGCCGTCGAATTGAACCCGTGGGAGGCGACCACGCTGGAGTGGACAGTGCCCTCGCCGCCGCCGCACGACAACTTCCTCGGGCGCTACCCGGTCATCTATCGCGGGCCGTATGAATACAGCGTGCCGGGGGCGGAGAAGGACTTCGTCCCGCAGCATCTGCCGGGGGACGGTCGCGGACCCGGAGCCTCCGCCTCACAGTAGCGAAACGGGTAAATGACGGGCAAGACCGCCATAGAAGAGCTGGAACCGCCGCAGTTGGGACGAGCCGGGGGCGGCTCGGCTACCGGTAGTGGGAGTCCGGAGGGCGGCGACGGCGGGCCGGTCCCGCGCGGTACCCCGCAGGGAACCTACGTCACCGGCATCTGGCTGGCGCTGGCCTCCATCTTGATGTTCTTCACGGCGCTGGTTAGCTCCTTCGTGGTGCGCAAGGGGCTGTCAAACGATTGGGTGGCGTTTCCGTTGCCGGGCATCCTCTGGGCGAACACAGCCGTACTGGTGGCCAGCAGTGCGACGCTCGAACGAGCGCGACGCCTGCTGGCACGGCAAGCGCTCAATGACTTCCGTGGTTGGTGGGGCGTTACTACGGCGCTAGGGTTGCTGTTCTTGGTCGGGCAACTGGTGGCTTGGCGGGAGCTGAGGGCGGCGGAGATCTACCTGTCCACGAACCCGAGCAGCTCGTTCTTCTATCTGCTCACGGGCACGCACGGGCTACACCTGCTGGGGGGTGTGCTGGCGCTGCTCTACGTAGGGGTGCGCGAGCGGCAGGAGAGCTTGCGAGTGAGCCGAGAGACCGCGGTGACCGCAACCTCCATCTACTGGCATTTCTTGGGCGGGCTTTGGATTGTTTTGTTCTTACTCCTGTACCTGGGGTGATGCGTGGCTGACCACGTAGAAGCGGTGGCGACCGGTTCGCGCTGGGGGGGCGGCGTAGCGCCGTATGCGATCGGCTCGAAGAAGCTGGGGATGTGGCTGTTCATCGTCTCCGACTCATTGACCTTTTCGGTGCTGATCCTGGTTTACGCTTACCTGCGCCTGGCGACTCCAGACTGGCCGACTCCGTTTCCCTTCTCGCCATCGATCATCTTCGCCTCCGTGATGACGTTCTGCTTGCTGTCCAGCAGCGTCACGATGGTGCTGGCGGTGGCGGCCGCGCATCGCCAAGAGCATCTGCGCACGGTCCTCTGGCTGCTGGCCACCATGATATTGGGTAGTGCCTTCCTCGTACTGCACGTGACCGAATGGAGTCATCTCATCCACGAAGGGGTAAAGCCGTTTGAGAATCCTTGGGGGACTCCGCTGTTCGGGGGTACGTTTTTCGGGCTCACCGGGATGCATATGCTGCACGTGACCATCGGCGTCATCTATCTAGGCATCATCGCTTTCGGGTTCGGGCGGCGGAAGTTTTCCTCCGAGGATGTGGAAGTGAGCGGGCTGTACTGGCACTTCGTGGATCTGGTGTGGATGTTCCTCTTCCCGCTCATTTACCTGATGTCGGTCAAACCGTCGTGAGGGAGCGAGCATGAGCGCCTCGAATGAACACGCGCACGGAGGCAGCAAGCTTTATCTCTGGGTCTGGGGCTGGTTGTTGGCCCTGACGGCAGTGGAGGTCTTTCTGGCCTACATCCAGTTGCCGGCCAACTTGATGCTGACCCTGCTGATGGGCTTGTCGGTGATCAAGGCGGCGCTGATCGTGGCCTACTTCATGCATCTGCGCTTCGAGCGACTCAGCCTGTTCCTGACGCTGGTGCCGTCGGTGGTGCTGTGCATCTGCCTGATCTTGATCTTCTTTTTCCCCGACAGTTTGCGAATGCAGCAATTAGGGACAGGTTAGGAGGCAGTGGAAGAATGAAACTACGCCTCGCGCTCGCGGTGCTAATTGCCGCGGCCTGGCTGGCGGCGCCGGAGGCGTTCGCGCAGGGCTGCTCCATGTGCTGGAACACGGCGGCGGCCGGGGGCGAGCAAGCGGCGCGGGCGCTTGACCTGGGAATTCTCGTACTCCTGGTGCCGGCCATTTCCATCTTCGTGGGCATCCTCGTCTTCGCCGTCCGCTACCGCAAGTAGGCTACTTTTTCTCCCCGTGCCTGCCGCGGAGTCTCTCCTGCCCTTTTTGGCCAAGGGCGAAGAATGCATGCGGAGAGGCTTCGGCTGAGGGCCGCAGGCAGGCTGCCCTCAGCGGGGTGATGGCTGGGTTCGGATTCCGCTTTGCCGGACCGGCGGGGGGAGATAAAATAACCGACGCGAAGGGAAGTGGCTCGACGAGGGATTCCAATGAAAGTACTGGTAGCCGACAAGTTTCCCGACCGGGCTCTGCAGCGGATGAAGGAGTTGGGCTTCGAAGTTGTGTACAAACCGGAGCTGAAGGGCGAGGCGCTGAACACGGAAGTGGCGAAGAGCAGCGCGGATGTGCTGGTGGTGCGCTCGACGAAGGTGACCGAGCAGACGCTGGAGAGCAGCCAACTCAGCCTGGTGATCCGAGCCGGCTCGGGCTATGACACGATTGACGTTGGGGCGGCGTCGCGGCGGGGCATCTACGTTTCAAACTGCCCCGGCAAGAACTCGGTCGCCGTGGCCGAGCTGGCCATGGGGCTGCTGCTGGCGCTCGACCGGCGGATCGCTGACAACGTGCAGCAGCTCCGCGAGAAAAAGTGGAACAAAAAGGAATTCGCCAAGGCTCGGGGGTTGAAAGGGCGGACGCTGGGCATCCTCGGCGTAGGGACAATCGGCAAGCTGATGATCGAGCGCGCGAAGGCCTTCGGGATGAAGGTAGTCGCGTGGAGCCGGTCGCTCACCCCGGAGAAGGCGGCGGCGCTGGGGATCGAGCAGAAGAAGTCGCCGGAAGAAGTCGCGGCGGTGGCCGACGCCATCAGTGTGCACGTGGCCATGACGCCGGAGACGAAGGGCCTGTGCGGGGAGAGGTTTTTCGCGGCGATGAAGAAGGGGGCCTACTTTGTCAACACCGCCCGGGGCGGCGTGGTGGACGAGGAAGCGTTGAAGAAGGCCATCCGGGAGAAAGGCATCCGCGCCGGCCTGGATGTGTTCGCCCAGGAGCCGAGCTCCGCGGCCGGGACATTCGAGGATGACATCGTGGGGGTGGAGGGTGTCATCTACGGGACGCACCACATCGGGGCGTCCACCGACCAGGCGCAGATGGCGATCGCCGAGGAGACGATTCGAATTCTGCGGCAATACCGCGATCAGGAACAGGTGCCGAACGTCGTGAACCAGGAGGCAGCGGCCAAACGGGTGCCGGCTCGGGACGCGGCCTCGTGAGAAGGGAATCCTTCTTTTTGAGCTAGTGAGGTGATTGATGAGCGGGACCCCGTACGGCAAGAGCATGGCGAAGGCGGCGGTGGAAGCGGCGCGGGCGGCGGGCGCCACGAAGAAGAAGGTGGAGCGCGTCTACAACTTCAATCCGGGGCCGGCGACGCTGCCGCTGCCGGTGCTGGAGGAATTGCAGAAGAACCTGCTGGCGCTGCCGGGCGTGGGGATGTCAGTGTTGGAGATCAGCCACCGCTCGAAGACCTTCGATGGGATTATTTCAGCGGCGGAGGCGGACCTGCGGAAACTACTGAACTTGCCGGACACCTATGCGGTGATGTTCCTGCAGGGCGGGGCCAGCCTGCAGTTCACCATGGTGCCGATGAACCTGCTGCCGAAGGACGGCTCGGCCGACTACCTGGTGAGCGGCCACTGGTCGGAGCGGGCGGTCAAGGAGGCGAAGAAGCTGGGCAAGGTGAACATCGCCGGCTCCACCGAGTCGGAGAACTTCCGGCGGCTGCCCCGGCGGGACGAGTGGAAGCTGGACCCCAAGGCGGCCTACGTGCATTTCACCTCGAACAACACGATTTACGGGACGGAATGGTGGAAGGAGCCGGAGGTGGGCAGCGTACCGCTGGTGTGCGACGCCTCGTCGAACATCCTGAGCAAATGGATCGACGTGAAGAAGTACGCGCTGATCTACGCGGGCGCGCAGAAGAATATGGGCGCGGCGGGTGTGACCACGGTCATCATCCGGGACGACCTGCTGGAGCGAGTACCCTCGGGACTACCCTCGATGCTGGATTACAAGCTGCACGCGCAGAAAAAGTCGGCGTACAACACGTCGCCGGTGTTCGCCGTTTACGTACTGGGGTTGGTGCTGCGCTGGCTGCTGAAAATCGGCGGCTTGAAGGAGATCGAGCGGCGGAACGAGGAGAAGGCGCGGCTGATCTACGAGGGGATCGACGCCAGCGGCGGCTTCTACCGGGGGACGGCGGAGAAGGAGAGCCGGTCGAGAATGAATATCACCTTCCGGCTGCCGTCGGAGGAGCTAGAAGCAAAGTTCATCCAGGAGGCGGCCGAGCAAAAGCTGAGCGGGTTGAAAGGGCACCGCTCGGTGGGCGGCCTGCGGGCTTCTGTGTTCAACGCGTTTCCGGTTGAAGGCGTGCAGGCGCTGGTCGGGTTCATGAAGGACTTCCAGCAGAAAAACGGGTAACCTGCTTTGAGTTGACTCCGGATTCGTTTTCCCCTCGCACGGGACTCCGTGCCGGGACGCACACAAGACCAGCCTAATGCGAATCGGAATCCTGACAGACTACCTCGGTAGGGACCCGTGGAGCGGGTTCGGAAATTACATTCGCAACTTGGTGAAGGAATTTTCGCGAGACCACGAAGTGTGGGAGATTAGTGCGTCAGGCGAGACGCTCAACCTTCCGCTGAGCGGAACGATCCGGGTCGGGCGCTGGAATTGGAGGTGGAGGAAGCAGATCGAATCGCCGACCGACGTGGTATTTTGTCCCCTGCAGCAAGTTCCTGAGTACTTTTATCGTCTGAACAAGCCCCGGGTCGTTACCATTCACGGGGCAGCGCCATTCATACTAGGGCATACGGCGCTGCATCATCCTCCCGATAAGTTTCTGCTCCGGCTTCGACAAGAAGAAAGCTCCATAGACGCGTTTGTAACAGTTTCTGAGTCAGCCCGGAAGGAGGTCATGGAGCACTTCGGGCTTGCAAGCAGTCGGATCGATGTCATCTATCACGGTGTCGATGCCGAGTTTTTCTCGCCGCCGGCGGATAAGAAGACAGCGCGCGCACGGGCTTGCGCGCGATCTGGGATTCCCGGTCCTTATCTGCTGCACGTCAGCAACTATCAGCCAAAGAAAAATGGAGTGAGGATTGTAGCGGCCTATCACCGCCTATGCGAGCAAGGTCTCGAGCGATTTTCGCTGGTGTTCGCCGGTGGTACCTACCACGGGTTTGAGGCCGTGGCAGAAGAAATTGAGAAGAACAAAGTTGGCCAGATCATTCGAATCGGCCCGGTGTGGGGTGAGGCACTGAGAGAATTATACCAAGGGGCGGAGGTGTTTTTGTTTCCCTCCCTGCATGAAAGTTTTGGTTTGACGGCTGTGGAGAGCATGGGCTGCGGAGTCCCTGTGGTGGCCTCCAACGTCTTCTGCTTGCCCGAAGTTCTAGGCGAGGCCGCCGTACTGGTGAACCCAGAGAGTGTGGAGGAGATGGCGCAGGCAGCAGCCAGTTTGCTAACTGATTCGGCATTTTACGAGAAGAAGCGACGGGCTGGCCTTGCGCGGAGTCAGCAGTTCCGCTGGGACGAGTCTGCTCAAAGGCATCTGGAGCTGTTCGAGCGAGTGGTGCGGAGGGAGAGGTTGAAGAAGCAAATCGCCGGGTTGAACACCGGAACGTACCGCATGCGTTCCTATTGGGAGAAGCGTGCAGAACTGTACGAGCTCGACCCCTACTTGGCCGTATGCCGCTTGTTGGCATCCCACGACTACAATGAACGGATGCACGCAACCCAGCGACGGGAGCTGCTGCCCGTCATCGGAAGCCTGCTTCCCGTTTCCGGGGCGTGCGTGCTGGAGGTGGGCTGCGGTGCGGGCCGGTGGGCAAAGGAATTGGAGACTTTGGGCGTGTGCTATATCGGGGTTGACATCAGCCATGGGATGTTGAGGCAGGCGCGCAGGCAGGGACTATCGGATTTTTTTGTTCAATCAGGGGCGACGAGTCTGCCATTTGCGTCGGGCAGTTTCGACCTGGTCTTTACGGTGACAGCCCTACATCACATTCCCTATGAAGAGCAGCCAGGCGCGATTGCTGAACTAGTTCGCGTGACGCGAGGCGGAGGATTCCTGGTGATTCTCGAGGATGTCTCGCAACCTCCCGAGCTCTTTAATATGTTTTCCCGGCTGCGAGAAAAATGGATTGAGCTGTTTGAGCAGGTTGGCTGCCAGGTCGTCCGCACCACTCCCGTACGCTACCCCGGTGAAAACCACGATCAAGCAACGATTGTGGTGTCAATCAAGCGTCGCGAGTAATTGCCCTGCCCACGTTAGCCGACCAGCCGGTGGAGCCAGGCGCGGAAGCGGGCCAGCCCACCGGGCCGAGGCGGCTGCTCTTGCCCTTCCCACAGGCGAACGGCCGGGGCGCCCCAGAACTCGTAGCTGACGGAAGTGGTGAGCTCGATGCCCACGCGGGCCTGGCCGTCGGGGAGGGTGTCGCCGACCCAGACGACGCGGGCGAAGGCCACGTGGTCATTAGCCAAGTTGACCAGGCGAACCGGTTTGTCCAGAGGCAGAGCGCGGCTGAGATAGAGCAGGGCGCCGTGGCGGTTGACGATGGCCGTCCGCGTGGTTTCCTCCAGCAGGGTTCCCTTCTCGTCGTGCCATAGGACGTGCACAGGGACTTCCAAGGTCAAGCGGGAGCTGCGGCGGCGTTCCTGCGGGGCGCTCACTACGGCTCCTAAGTTCCTAAGAGGAACTGGCGGCGGCGACGGCTCGGCCGTCGGGCCAGCGGGCTTCGGCAAGCGCGCGGAGCGATTGCTGATACGGGAGGCGGGCGACACCGCGCTCCGTGATGATGGCGGTGATCAGGCGCGCCGGGGTGACGTCGAAGGCCGGGTGGCGGGCGGGGACATCGGCCGGGGTGATGGAGACGCCGCCAATGTGAGTAACCTCCTCGGGGGAGCGTTCTTCGATGGGGATGTCGCGGCCGGAAGAGAGGGAGAGATCGATCGAGCTGAAAGGGGCGGCGACGTAGAAGGGGACGTTGTGCTCGCGGGCGAGGACGGCAATGGTGTAGGTGCCGATCTTGTTGGCGGTGTCGCCGTTGGCGGCGATGCGGTCGGCGCCCACCACGACGCAGTCGATGTTCCCTTGCTGCATAAAGTGGCCGACCATGCTGTCGGTGATGAGGGTGGCGGGGATGGCGTCGCGGTGGAGTTCCCAGGTGGTGAGGCGAGCGCCCTGGAGGTAGGGACGGGTCTCGGTGACCAACACGCGGATGTGCTTGCCTTGCTCGACGGCGCTGCGGATGACGCCCAAGGCGGTGCCGTAGCCGCCGGCCACGGCAAGGGCGCCGGCATTGCAATGGGTGAGCACCTGGGCGCGGGTCGGGAGCAGGTCGGCGCCGAAGCGGGCGATGGCGGCACACTGGGCCAAGTCCTCTTGGTAGATGCGTTGGGCTTCTTCGACCAGGGCGGCGCGCACAGCGTCCGCGCCGCCGGGGGCGGCGTGCTTGAAGGTCGCACGCATGCGCTGAATCGCCCAGAAGAGATTCACCGCGGTAGGGCGGGTTTTGGCCATCACCTCACAGATGTGGTCGAAGTCCTTTTCCAGCGCGGGGAGGTCGGGGGCCGGGGAATTCTTGACGCCGAGGGCGACGCCCATGGCGGCGGCCACACCAATGGCGGGAGCGCCGCGGATGACCATGCGATGAATGGCGTCGGCCACCTGCTGGTAGGTGGTGCAGGTGCGGTAGAGCTCGCGGGCAGGCAACTGGAGCTGGTCGAGGAGGACGACGCCGCGGTCAGTCCACTCGATCGTCTTGAGCATGACCAAGCAGTGTAGCGCGGGGGAAACGCGGAGGCAAGGATGTGTACTCGTCCAGTAGATTAGTGACACTCTAGCTCCTTTCGCTGAGATTCCCACC
>JALLOH010000628.1 GCA_027717655.1 Acidobacteriia bacterium AH_259_A11_L15 | reverse complement strand
GGGCTGGTTTTCTACGAAGCCAATTCTGAAACATCGGGGGACATTAACGTGCTGTCGATGGAGGGTGAGCCCATCTCGAAGCCGCTTCTCCAGACGCAGTTTGCTGAAGGCGGTGCGGCGATCTCCCCCGATGGCCGGTGGGTGGCCTATCACTCCAATGAGACGGGACGGCGCGAAGTCTACGTTCGGCCTTTCCCCAACGTGGAGGAAGGAAAGTGGCAGATCTCAAGCGATGGGGGACGAGGAACGATCTGGGGACCGCAGGGACAGGAATTGTTCTATCGCAGCCTTAACGGCCAGGAGG
>JALLOH010000627.1 GCA_027717655.1 Acidobacteriia bacterium AH_259_A11_L15 | reverse complement strand
TCGGCCTCGGCGTATTTTCCCTGCTCGTGGTAGAGCTCCGCCAGGTTGTTGAGGCCTATAGCTACCTGCAGGTGCTCCGGCCCCAGGGCTTTCTCCCAAATTGCCAGCGCCCGCTGGTAGAGCGGCTCCGCCTCGGCATACTTGCTCTGGGCTTGGTAGAGTCCCGCCAGGTTGTTGAGGCTGGTGGCCACGTTGGGGTGCTCCGGCCCCAGGGCCTGTTCGAAGATGGCCAGTGCCCGGCGGTAGACTGGCTCGGCCTCGGCGTATTTTCCCTGCTCGTGGTAGAGCTCCGCCAGGTTGTTGAGGC
>JALLOH010000626.1 GCA_027717655.1 Acidobacteriia bacterium AH_259_A11_L15 | reverse complement strand
CAAGTGATGCAGGACGGAGTTGCAGATAACCAAGTCGAAGGAATGGTCGGGGAAGTCGAGCCGGTTGGCGTCGCCGAGCTGAAAGCGGACGCGGTCGCTCAAGCCCAAAGCGGCAGCCTGGCGGCGAGCCTCTTCCAACATCTTCTCGGAGCGGTCGAGGCCGAGGAACTCCATCAGGGGAAGGCGACGAGCGAGCTTGAGGGGAATCTGGCCGGGGCCGGTGCCGAGGTCGAGGGCGCGGCCGCGGTGGGCGCCGAGGTGGAGGACGTGAGCGACGAAGGTGTTGTCGAGCCGGTCGAGGTAGGCC
>JALLOH010000625.1 GCA_027717655.1 Acidobacteriia bacterium AH_259_A11_L15 | reverse complement strand
TTCCAGCCAGAGAAAGAGAGCAGCCCGCGCGCTCTCCACCGTGAGCGCGCTGTGGGGCGGTACGAAGTGAACTGGAGGCGCCATGCCGCATTAGCATAGCACGCGGCAAAAGGCCGACGACGAATCCCGCCGCGACGAGGCGGTAGCGGCGAGGAATGGCTCAGCCCCGCGCCCGCGGGACTCATTCCTCGTCGGCTTTGGGCGGCATTCGTCGCCGCTACCATGTCTGTGGAAGATAAGCGGCTAGGAGGAGGCGCGGGCGGCCTGGCGGCGCTTGCGGGCCAGCAGTTCCCGCGCCAAGCGCGGCA
>JALLOH010000624.1 GCA_027717655.1 Acidobacteriia bacterium AH_259_A11_L15 | reverse complement strand
GTTTTCTACGGAGTACTAGAATTCCTAGGTAAGGGTATCCTAGTAATTGGTGCTTTCTATTTCGGACGACATTTCTCAAATCTTTATGAGCCAAGATGGAAAAACTATCTTGCCGTTGTGGGAATAGTTGGGATTGTTAGCCTTGCCATCTGGGCCAGCTACGGAACACATATGGAAGACAGCGACCCGATCTTTGGCGGCGGGGAAGAAGTTGTAGATTTTGAGCCGACCGATAAACAGAGAAATGAATATGGGGCAAGAATCTTTTTCAGTTTAATTATCCCGGCGTTGTTCGGTGTGTACAGAGG
>JALLOH010000623.1 GCA_027717655.1 Acidobacteriia bacterium AH_259_A11_L15 | reverse complement strand
GTCGGGAACGGCTCACCCGATGGCTGTCTATGCCCACGAACTTCTTCGAAGGAAACCAGGACTTCAAAGCGGGCATTCTATCGGAAGGCCTCCGGAACTGGCAACACCGGCGGGTGAGCGCGGACGGGACAGCCCGCGAAGGCGGCTTTACAGAGGCCGGGGGCAGTGCTACGATGCGCACCCCCGAAACCCAACCGGTGAGTTCGTGTCTGTGTATTGACTGTGATGGCTGCTCTTCCTCCCACAGCGGATGCAGGAGAGATTTGGGTCGACGTCTTCGGCGCCACCCACGTCGGCCAAGTCCGGGA
>JALLOH010000622.1 GCA_027717655.1 Acidobacteriia bacterium AH_259_A11_L15 | reverse complement strand
AGTGAACCCCGCCCCTACACACCGGCGGGGCGTTCGAGGCCGAGGTGGGTGCGGCGGAAGCAGAAGAGGCGGGCACCGTTGAGCTGCGATTTCTCCAGCAGAGCCTGCAACTCCCGCACGGTGTAGGAAGAGCGCACGGAAGCTTCGTAGAGCCGGCGCATCTTGCCCGAGTAGTGGCGGCCGAACCAGCGGAGGTGGAAAGGAAGAGCCAGGCGGGAGGGGCGGCGAAGGTCGCGGAGGAGGAGGGCGGCGCCGGCCCTGGCGACGCGGGCGATTTCGTTGAGCACGCGCACCGGGTCGGCCAAGTG
>JALLOH010000621.1 GCA_027717655.1 Acidobacteriia bacterium AH_259_A11_L15 | reverse complement strand
GGTTAGGAAGCATAATTCCGACCACGCTGCCTTTTCGAATCCGCAGTGTGATGAGGGCATTCGCGAATTGATTGACGAGGGCGTCCAGCTCGCGATAGCGAAGAGTCCGCCCGTAAAAGCGAATCGCGGGATTGCCCGGATACCGTCTGGCCGAGTGGCTTAGCAGCTCCGTGGTCTGCAGGCCTTCATGGCGATGAACATACGGGAGCGTCCTGCCCTGTCCACGAGCCGGAACCGGCGGTACACAGGGATAGGATACTTCGCTGTGTAGGCCGGGCAGGTATCCTATCCCCGCACTCCTTGGAGGGG
>JALLOH010000620.1 GCA_027717655.1 Acidobacteriia bacterium AH_259_A11_L15 | reverse complement strand
CTCCATGGCGAAGTAGAACAGCTTCTCCCGCTCGTCCTCCTCGAAGTTGTAGAACTGAACAATCGCTGCCGAGCGCTTGCCCAGGTCAAACAACAAGTGGGCCTCCTGGCGGAAGCGCTCCATGGCGATGCGGTCGTGGGCGTGGCGCGGGTGGATGACCTTCAAGGCCATTTGGGCGTTGCCAAAGCGTTGGTCGCGGACCTTGTAGACAGTGCCGAAGCCCCCGGCCCCCACTCGTTCCTCGATCATGTAGCGGCCCCCCAGCAAGCGGCCCACCAGGGGGTCGGTCTCCTCGCCGACCGCCCGCACC
>JALLOH010000619.1 GCA_027717655.1 Acidobacteriia bacterium AH_259_A11_L15 | reverse complement strand
ACGCCCGCATCAACGCCAACGGCGGCCCCTACGCCGGACTCGACCGCTACCAGGCCCGCAAACGCATCCTGGGCGACCTGAAAAACCAAGGCTTGCTGGAAAAAACCCAGCCCTACCGCCACGCCGTCGGCGGCTGCCAGCGCTGCAAGACCCCGATCGAGCCCCGCCTCTCCGTCCAATGGTTTTGCCGCATGAACGACCCGCGTAACAGCCTGGCCCGGCCGGCCATCGACGTTGTCGTCCAGGACGTCGATTTCAGCCAGGTGGTGGCGTTTTCCGAGCTCGAAGTCGTTGGGGTCGTGCGCGGGGG
>JALLOH010000061.1 GCA_027717655.1 Acidobacteriia bacterium AH_259_A11_L15 | reverse complement strand
AGGCCAGCTGGGCCGTGAAGCTGCGGATCAAGGGGCTGTCGGGGAAGAGCGCGGCGACGGTCTGCGGCACCGTCAAGACGGAGCTGGCGAAGATGACCGGGATGACGCCGCCGGTGTTCACCCGGATGGGCAGGTAGGTCTGCGCGCCGCCCATCATCCTCCGGCCCACCACCCGCTTGGCGTACTGCACCGGGATGCGCCGCTGGGCGCTCTCCACGTAGACGATCAGGCCCACCACCACCACCATCAGCGTGAGCAGCGCCAGCAGGTGCAGCACATTCCACTCCCCCATCACGAACACCCGGTTCCAGAGCTCGATGATGGCCCGCGGCAGGCCCACCACGATGCCCGCGAAGATGATCAGCGACATCCCGTTGCCGATGCCCCGGTCGGAGATTTGCTCGCCCAGCCACATAATGAAGATGGTGCCGGTGGTGAGCGTGAGCACGGTCATCACCACGAAGCCCAGGCCCGGGTTCAGCACCAGTTGCGCTCCCTGGGTCTGCGCCCGCATCAGGGTGAGCGAGATCATCAGCGCTTGGATGGCGGCCAGGAACACCGTCAAGTAGCGGGTGTACTGGGTGATCTTGCGCCGGCCCAGCTCGCCTTCCTTCTGCAACCGCTCCAGATACGGCCACACCACCGTCATCAACTGCAAAATGATGGAGGCGGTGATGTAGGGCATGATGCCGAGGGCGAAGATGGTCAGGTTGCGGAAGTTGCCCCCGGAGAAGATGTCGATCAGCCCCAGCCAGGTGCCCTGGTACTGCTCGAAGATCTGCGCCAGCGCCTCGGAGTTGATTCCCGGCGTGGGCACGTGCGATCCCAGCCGATAGACCCCCAGCAGGGCCAGAGTGAACAGGACCCGCTTGCGCAGGTCCGGGATGCGGAAGATGTTACGGATGGCCTCGAGAATCTTTATCATTGACTACACCGCGCTCGGCTGCTCTCCCGCAGGAGATGGGGCTGCGGGTGGGGCGGAAAGCACTTCCACCTGGCCGCCTGCCTTCTCGATTTTCTCGCGGGCGCCGGCGCTGAAGGCGTGCGCGGCTACCGTCAGCTTTACCTTGAGCTCCCCGTCGCCCAGGATTTTCACCGGGCGGCCGCGCCGGATCAGGCCGCGCTGGCGCAGGGTCTCCGGGGTGACGCGCTCGCCCGCCGAAAAAGTGTTCAGGGCCTCCACGTTTACCGTCGCCACTTCCCGCCGAAAGATGTTCGTAAAGCCGCGCTTGGGCAGCCGCCGGTGCAGGGGCATCTGCCCGCCCTCGAAGCCCGCCCGCCGGCTGTAGCCCCGTCGGGAGCGTTGTCCCTTGTTGCCGCGCCCGGCGGTCTTCGACTTCCGCGCCCCGATGCCGCGGCCCACCCGCAGGGGCTTCTTCCGGGAGCCGCGCGGCGGCCGCAAGTTGTTCAGTCCCACCATTCCCTTACTCCTCGACGATCGTGACCAGGTGCGGAATCTTCTTCACCATCCCGCGCACCGCGGGCGTGTCCGGCCGCTCCACCACCTGGTTCAGCCGGCGCAAGCCCAGCCCGCGGATGGTGGCCCGCTGGTTCTCCGGGCAGCCGATCCCGCTCCGCACCCACTTGATCTTCAATCGGTCGCTCTTGCGCTTCGTCATGGTCTTCTTGCCAGCAGTCAGACCTGTTTGTCATTCAGAGGAGCCCCGGAGCTTCGGGGCGACGAAGAATCTCTGCGTGGTGCTCGCTTTTCTCCGTTGAGATTCTTCGCTTCGCTCAGAATGACAAGAAAAGTTTCCTTCCCCATCCTTCCTACAGCTCCTGCGGCTCCTTGCCGCGCAGGGCGGCCACGGTCTCCCGGTCCTTCAACTGCAGCAGGGCCTCCAGCGTGGCCTTGACCAGGTTGTGCGGATTGGTGTTGCCGATGGCCTTGGTGAAGACGTTCTTCACGCCCGCGGCTTCCATCACCGGGCGCACCGGCCCGCCGGCAATCACCCCGGTGCCTTCCGGCGCCGGCTTCAGCAGCACCTTGCTGGCCGAGTAGCGCCCGATCACCAGGTGGGGGATGGTGGGCGGAGTGATGTGCACCCGCAGCAGGCTCTTCTTGGCCAGCTCGATCCCCTTGCGGATGGCCATGGGGACCTCGCGGGCCTTCCCCAGTCCGTAGCCGACGATCCCGTTGCTGTCGCCCACCACCACCAGGGCGGAGAAGCTCAGGTTCTTGCCGCCCTTGACCACCTTGGTGACGCGGTTCACCGAGACCACGCGCTCCTTCAACTGCAGGGCGCTGGGGTCGATCGGCTTCTGCTGCTCGACTCTTTCTATGAAGCTCGCTTTGCTCATCGCTCTCCTAGAACTCCAATCCGGCTTCCCGGGCGGCGTCGGCCAGGGCCTTCACTCGCCCGTGGTATTGGTAGCCGCCGCGGTCGAACACGACCCGGGCAATGCCGGCCTGGCGGGCCCGCTCGCCCAGCGTCTTGCCGACTACTTTGGCCGCGGCCACGTTGCCGCCATACGGGAGTTGCCCCCGCAGGTGCTTGTCCCGCGAAGACACCCACACCTGCGTCCGCCCCGTGGAGTCGTCGATAATCTGCGCGTAGATGTGCTTGTGGGAGCGGAAGACGTTCAGCCGCGGCCGCTCCGGCGTCCCCACCACCCGCAGGCGCACGTGACGATGCAGCCGCTCCCGGTGCTCCCGCCGGGTGATCTTGGACACCGGCTTCTTCGCGCCTCCGAACCGGGCCACCGCTCTCGCCATGACTATTTCGCCCCTATGGCCGCCTTGCCGGCCTTCTTGCGCAGTTGCTCGCCCGCGAAGCGGATGCCCTTCTGCTTGTAGGGGTCCGGCGGCCGCAAGGAGCGGATCTCCTTGGCCACCTGGCCCACCAGGGCTTTGTCGATGCCGCTGAGGGTGAGGCGCGTTCCGCGCTCCACGCTGATGTGGATGCCGTCGGGGAGGGGGAATTCGATGGGCCGCGAGTAGCCCAGCGAAAAGACGGCCTTCTGGCCCTGCACCTCGGCTTTGTAGCCCACGCCCACGATCTCCAGTTGCTTGGAAAAGCCTTCCGTGACCCCCTGCACCGCGTTCGCCACCAGCGAGCGGGCCAGCCCCCAGAGGGCCTTCGTCTGGTTGCTCAACTGGTCGAGGTCTTCCTTGTGCACTTCCACCTTGGGGATGGCGTCCGGGCGTACCAGCAGGGCGCCTCCCTCCTGCCGGAAGTCCAGACCGCGCGGCACGGGCGTGGAGAGCTTTCCCTTCGGCCCCTGCACCTCGACCGCCCGGGCGGTAATGTTCACCTTCACCCCGGAGGGGATCGGAATCGGTTTGCGTCCTACTCGCGACATCGCCGCCTACCACACCTCGCACACTACTTCGCCGCCCACCCCTTGCCGGCGGGCCTGCCGGCCACTCAGGATGCCCTTGGGGGTGGTGAGCACACTGATGCCCATGCCGCCCATCACCGGGCGAATCGCCGCCTTGCCGCGGTAGACCCGCCGGCCGGGCTTGGAAATCCGTCGCAGGCCGCTGATCACGCTCTGCTTCTCCGGCCCGTACTTCAGGTAGAGCCGCAGGGTCTTCTTCTTGTTCTCCTCGATCACCTTGTAGGCGGCCAGGAACCCTTCCTCCTTCAGTACCCGGGCCAGCTCGGTCTTCACCCGGGAGGCGGGCACGTCCACCTTGGGGTGGCGCGCCCGCAGGGCGTTGCGTATCGAGGTCAGCATGTCGGCAATCGGATCGGTCGAGGTTCCCATCGCTCTTCCCCTACCAGCTCGCTTTCACCACGCCGGGAATTTCGCCCTGCAGCGCCCGCTGGCGGAAACAGATGCGGCAGAGCTGGAACTTGCGAAGGAAGCCCCGCGGACGGCCGCACAACCGGCAGCGGTTGCGGTGGCGCACCTTGTACTTCGGCTTTCTCCGCCGTGACTTGTATTCCTGCGAGGTGGTCGCCAACGGGTCCTCCTTTTCTTAGTCGCGCAGGGGCACGCCCAACTGTTTCAGCAGGGCCCGCCCCTCTTCGTCGGTCTTGGCCGTGGTGCAGATGGTGATGTTCATCCCGCGCACCTTGTCCACCCGGGAGTAGTCAATCTCCGGGAACACCAGTTGGTCGCGCAGCCCCAGGGTGTAATTCCCGCGGCCGTCGAAAGACTTGCTCGATAATCCCTTGAAGTCCCGCACCCGTGGCAGCACCACGTTCACGAAGCGGTCCAGAAACTCGTACATCTGCTCCCCCCGCAAGGTCACGCAGGCCCCAATGGGGTTGTTCTTGCGCAGCTTGAAGCCGGCAATCGCCTTCCGCGCCCGGGTGATGATGGCCTTCTGCCCGGTGATCAGGGAGAGCTCCCGCACCGCCGCGTCCAGCACCTTGATGTTCTCCAGCGCTTCCCCCAGCCCCATGTTGAGGACGATCTTCTCCAGGCGCGGGGCGGCCATGCGGTTCGGGTAGCCCATCTCCTTCTGCAGCCAGGGCAGCACTTCTCGTTGGTAGCGCTCGTGCAACCGGCTCACCGGCATCGCCTGTTCTCTCCTCCCTTAGCTCGAGAGCGTCGCCCCGCAGCGGTGGCAGGCGCGCAGCTTCGAGCCGTCGTCCAAGAACTGGTGGCGCACCCGGGTGGTCTTGCCGCAACTGGGGCAGACCACCATCAGGTTCGAGATGTGGATGGGGCCTTCCCGCTCCACGATCCCGCCCTTGATCTGCTTGGCCGGGTTGGGCCGCGTGTGCCGCTTCAGCAGGTTGACGTGCTCCACCGTGCACACCCCCTTCTTCTGGTTCACCGCGAGCACGCGCCCGCGCTTGCCCTTGTCCCGGCCGGCGACCACCTTGACCTGATCGCCCTTGCGGAGGCTGAGCGTCCAGGCCATCACCACACCTCCGGGGCCAGGGAGACAATCTTCAGGAATTTCTTCTCCCGCAGCTCGCGCGCCACCGGGCCGAAGACGCGCGTGCCCACGGGCTCGCCGGTGTCGTTGATGAGCACGGCCGCATTGTCGTCGAAGCGAATGTAGCTGCCGTCGCGCCGCCGGTGCTCTTTGCGGGTGCGCACGATCACCGCCTTCACCACCTTGCCCTTCTTGATGGGACTGTCGGCGGCCGCCTCCTTCACCGAGGCGGTCACCACGTCGCCCAGCCCGGCTTGCCGGCCCACGCCCCCCCCCCAGGGGCAGGATGGTCGCCAGGCGCTTGGGGCCGGAGTTGTCGGCCACCACCAGCCGGGTTCGCATCTGGATCATCGTCCTCGGCTCCTCCCTACCGGCGCCCCTTCTCCAGCACTTCCACCAGGCGCCAGCGCTTCAGCTTGGAGAGCGGCCGGGTCTCCTCGATTCGCACCCAGTCGCCCTCGCGGCACTGGTTCTGCTCGTCGTGGGCGTAGAACTTGCGCCGGACCTGCACCACCCGCTTGTAGACCGGGTGCTGGACCCGCCGGGTCACGTTGACCACGATGGTCTTCTCCATCTTGGCGCTCACCACCTGGCCCACGCGCCGCTGGCGCGGTCGCCTGTCCGCTTTAGTGGTTTCCGGCATGGTCCCCTTTCCCCGCCTTCTCGCGCCGCACCGTCAGCAGCCGCGCGATGTCCTTCCGCAGGGTGCGGAGCTTCTTCACGCTCTCGGTCTGCCCGCCCGCCAATTGGAATCGTAGCCGGAACATCTGCTCGCGCATCTCTTTCTCCTTCAGCCGCAGCTCATCCTCGCTCAGTTGGCGCAACTCTTCCGCCGTCATCGCTCCCCCCTAGCTCACCAGCGCGTCCTGCCGGGTGACGAACGCAGTCCGCACCGGCAGCTTCTGGGCGGCCAGCCGCAGGCACTCTTGCGCCTTGGCCGAGCTGAGCCCCTCGACCTCGAACAGGATTCGTCCGGGGCGCACCACCGCCACCCAGCCCTCCACCGGGCCCTTGCCCTTGCCCATGCGGGTCTCGGCCGGCTTCTTGGTGATGGGCTTGTCGGGGAAGATGCGAATCCACATCCGTCCGCCGCGCTTCATGTAGCGGGTGATGGCCACGCGGGCGGCCTCGATTTGCCGGGCGGTGATCCAGTAAGCATCGAGGGACTTCAACCCCTGGGCTCCGAAGGCCAGTCGGCTGCCCCGCCAGGCCTTGCCCTTCCTCCGGCCCCGCTGTTGCTTGCGGTACTTGATTTTTTTCGGCATCAACATCGCTACAATCCCTCAGACGCCAGTGTAGGCGGGCACCTCCACTTCTTCCCGGTGCACCTTGCTCTTGGCCAACTCGCCCCGGTAAATCCAGCACTTCACCCCGATCACCCCGTAGGTGGTGTAGGCCTGGGCGAAGCCGTAGTCGATGTCGGCCCGCAGCGTCTGCAAGGGCAGCCGCCCCTGCAGGTACCACTCCGTGCGGGCGATCTCGGCCCCGTTCAGGCGCCCGGAGCAGCGCACCTTGATGCCCAGGCAGCCGAAGCGCAGCGCCGAGTCCACCGCCTTGCGCATCGCCCGGCGGAAGGCCACCCGCTTCTCCAGTTGCAGGGCGATGGCTTCCGAGACCAGTTGGGCGTCCGTCTCCGGCCGGTGCACTTCACTGATGTCGATGTGAACATCCCGCTGAGTGCGCCGCTGGACTTCGACCCGCAGCTTGTCGATCTCCGCCCCCTTGCGGCCGATGACGATGCCGGGCCGGGCGGCGTAAATCCGGATCATCAGCTTGTTGGCCGCGCGCTCGATCTCGATCGAGCTGATGCCGGCCCCGCGCAGCCTCTCCTTGAGCCGGTCGCGGAGCTGCACGTCTTCATAGAGCAGGTCGGCGTAGGACTTCCTGGCGAACCAGCGGGACTTCCAGGTCTTGTTGACCCCCAGCCGGAAGCCGTAAGGATGCGTTTTTTGTCCCACTCCTTTCCTCCTTTACCTACTGGTCTCTTTGCCTGCTTCAGGTTTGTCGGTGTCGGGCTGCCCGGGGGCGGCCGGCGGGGCTTGCGCCGCCGCCCGCTTGCCCGCTTCGGGCTTGCCCGATTCGGGTGCGCCCGCTCCGGGCTTGCGCTCGGCGACCGCAATCTCGATGTGGCTCATCCGCCGCTGGTAGACGTAGGCGCGCCCGTAGGGGGCGGGGCGCACCCGCTTCATCCGCGGCCCGTCGTTCACCACCGCCCGCTTCACGTAGAGGTGGTCGACGTCCACCGTCTCGGACTTCTGTTCCGCGTTGGCGATGGCCGACCGCAAGACCTTGGCGATGGGCGCCGCCGCCCGCTTGCGGGTGAACTGCAAGCGGCTCAGAGCCGCGCCGGCGTCGAGTCCGCGGATCAAGTCGATCACCAGGCGGGCCTTCTGGGGCGACAGCCGCAGGTAGCGCGCCACCGCCCGGGCCTCCACCGCCGGCGCCGTCGGCAGGGGCTCGGGCGCCCGCCGCCGCAGCAGCCGGGCCGCCGGGCCGCCTTTGGCGCGACGGCCCTTCTCCTTGGCCGCGGCTGGCTTGCCCGCTTCGGGCTTGCGCCCGGCGCGCTTCCCTCTTTGCGGTTTCTTCTTCCCCGCCATTGCTTAGCCTTCCTTCTTGGCCGCGCCGCCGCCCGCGGCCGGAGCGGCGCCCCCGCCGGCGGCGGGGGTTGTTGGGGCCGCGGCCGGAGCGGCCGCCGGAGGCGCACCGTACGCCCGCGCCAGGCCGGCGGCTTTCTCCATGGCGCCTTTGACGCCGTGGGCCTTGAAGATGCGGGTGGGGGAGAACTCGCCCAGCTTGTGCCCCACCATGTTCTCGGTAATGTAGACCGGGATGAACTTCTTGCCGTTGTGCACGGCGATGGTGTGCCCCACCATCTCCGGGATCACGGTCGAGCGCCGCGACCAGGTGCGCAGCACCTTGCGCTCGTTGCGGCGGTTCATGGCCTGCAGCTTCTCCAGCAGGTGCGAGTCCACGAACGGGCCCTTCTTCAGCGAACGCGGCATCGGTTAGGTTCCTCGGCGCTGCACGATGTACTTCTCCGTGCGCGGATTCTTGCGGGTGCGGAACCCGCGGGTGGGCTTGCCCCAGGGCGTCCTGGGAGTGCCGCCCGTGCCCGTCTTGCCTTCGCCGCCCCCGTGCGGGTGATCCACCGGGTTCATGGCCACGCCGCGCACCCGGGGCCGGCGGCCCAGCCAGCGGGTGCGCCCGGCCTTCCCCGAGGAGATGTTCTCGTGGTCGAGGTTCCCGATCTGCCCGATGGTGGCGCGGCAGTCGGCCAGAATCTTGCGGGTCTCACCCGAAGGCAGCTTGACCAGGGCGTAGTCGTCTTCCTTCGAGAGCAACTGGGCGGAGGCCCCGGCGGCGCGCACCAGTTGCCCGCCCTTGCCCGGGCGCAACTCCAGATTGTGGACCATGGTGCCCGGGGGAATGTTCCGCAGCGGCAGGTGGTTGCCCGGCAGGATGTCCACCTTCGGCCCCGCCGCCACCGTGTCGCCCACGTTCAGCCCCAGCGGGTGCAGGATGTAGCGCTTCTCGCCGTCGGCGTAGTGCAGCAGGGCGATGTTGGCCGAGCGGTTGGGGTCGTACTCGATGGTCGCCACGCGCGCGGGGATGCCCGGCTTGTCCCGGCGGAAGTCGATTCGCCGGTACATCCGCTTGTGGCCCCCGCCGCGCTGCCAGACGCTGACCCGGCCCAGGCTGTTCCGCCCGCCGGTCTTGCGCAGCGGCTCCAGGAGGGATTTCTCCGGGGTGTCGCGAGTGATTTCGGTCCGCTCCAGCCGGGTCATCTGGCGCCGGCCGGGCGTGGTGGGACGATACGTTTTCACAGGCATATCAAGCTAACTCCTGGTAATCGACCATCTTCTCGCCGGGCTTCAGCCGCACGTAGGCTTTCTTCCAGTCAGGCTGGTAGCCTCCCCGCACGCCCCGCCGACGAAACTTGCCGCGCATCGAAACCGTGCGCACTTTCTGCACCTTCACGTTGAATATCGTCTCCACCGCCCGCTTGATCTCGGGCTTGGTGGCCGCGGAGGCCACCTCGAAGACGAGCGTGCGCTGCAGCTCCTTGATCTGCTCGCCCTTCTCGGTGATTACCGGGCGACGAATGACTCCGTAGATCGACTTCATGCCGTCTCTCGACTTTCGCTCGGGACGCCCTGAGCTTGCCTGCCTCCGGCAGGCGAGCCGAAGGACGCCTTCTTTTTCGGGGCGATGGCCCGCTGCAATTTTTCCACCGCCGCCTGCGAGAACAAGACCCGGTCGTGCGCCAGCACGTCGTAGGGTTGGACCTCGCGGGTCAGCACCCGCTTCACCCCCGGCAGATTCCGGCTGGCGCGCTCCAGGTTCGGATTCCCGTCGGCGGCGTCCACGATCAGCAAACTCTTCTCCACCCCCAGTTGGTCGAGCATCTCTCGAAACGCTTTGGTCTTGTGGCTTTCCAGCTCCAGCTTGTCCACCACCAGCAGCTTTTCGGCTTGCAGCTTCACGGTCAAGGCGCTGCGCAGAGCCCCGAGGCGCATCTGGCGCGGCAGGGGGTAGCTGTAGTCGCGCGGCTGCGGCCCGTGGGTGGTGCCCCCGTGGCGCCACAGCGGGGAGCGGGTCGAGCCCACGCGCGCCCGCCCCGTGCCCTTCTGTCGCCAAGGCTTGCGGCCGCCGCCGCGGACTTCGCCGCGGCCCTTGGTCTTGTGGGTGCCGCGGCGGAGCGAAGCCAGGTAGTAGCGCACCGCTTCGTGCAGAAGACTTTTGTTGACCCGGGCGGCAAAGACATCGTCGCGCAGCTCGACCGTCCCCACCTTCTGGTTCGCCAGGCTTTTGACTTCAACTACGGGCATAATTGTCTCGCCATCTATTTCTTGCGGCGCTTGGCTACCTTCTTGGCGCGGCGGATCACCACATAGCCGCCGTTCTTCCCCGGCACCGCGCCCTTCACCAGCAGCAGGTGCTCTTCCGGGTCGACTTGGACCACTTGCAGGCTGCGGCCTGTAACCCGCTGGTTGCCCATCTGCCCGGCCATGCGCTGGCCCGGCCACACCCGCGAAGGATACGAGCTGCCCCCGATCGAGCCCGGTGCCCGGTGGGACATCGAGCCGTGCGAGGCCGCCCCGCCGGCGAAGTGGTGCCGCTTGACGACCCCGGCCCAGCCGTGGCCCTTGCTCACCCCCACCACGTCCACCCGGTCCGACGGCTTGAAGAGTTGCTCCACCAGCACCTTGTCGCCCGCTTTGGCTTCTTCCTTCGCGTCTTCGAGGCGAATTTCCCGCAGGAAGCGCAGCGGGGGAACGTTGCTCTTCTTCAGGTGGCCCGTCTCGGGTTTGTTCACCCGGCGGGGCTTGACGAACTCGACCAGGCCGAGCTGCACCGCTTCGTAGCCGTCGTTGTCGGTCGTCTTCCGCTGCACCACCACGCAGGGGCCGGCCTTCAACACCGTCACCGGCACCGCGGCGCCGTCTTCGGTGAACACTTGCGTCATCCCCAGTTTCTTGCCCAACAGGCCCGGTACGGGCATCGTTCAACGCTCCCTACTTAACGACCAGTAACCCTACGAGTTGTCATTCCGATCCCGCGTTCGCGGGAGAGGAATCTGCTTTTATAAGAGCAGACCCCTCGACAAGCTCGGGGTGACAGAGCCCGGCTGCTTCTCCACGGCGGTCGCATCTGTGTCCTACTTGCCAAAAGCTTTGATTTCTACGTCCACGCCGGCCGGCAGGTCGAGCTTCATCAGCGCGTCCACCGTAGTGGCCGTGGGCTCCAGGATGTCGATCAACCGCTTGTGGGTGCGGATTTCGAACTGCTCCCGCGATTTCTTATCCACGTGGGGCGAGCGCAGCACGGTGTAGCGGTTGATGTCGGTGGGCAGGGGTATCGGCCCTGCCACCAGCGCCCCGGTGCGCTTCGCCGTCTGCACAATCTCCCAGGTGGACTGGTCCAGCACCCGGTGGTCGTAGCCCTTCAAGCGAATCCGAATTTTGTCCTGTTGCTGCATCTACTCTCCGTGTGCTACTTGGCTTGAATACTCCTCGTCAAGTTCTTCTGCTATTTTGCGCAGCTCGTTAACTTTCTCCTGGACAAAGCACAGGAATATGTGGGCGTCCTTTTGGTTTATGCCAGGAGTTTGTCCAAAAAAACTCTCTAGTTTTCCGACTGCGTACTCCAGCTTCTCGTAGCAATGTCCGAGGAAGTCGCAGGGTTCTCCCCTTTTTTCAAGACTTTCTTGAAAAGCCACCAAGGTCCGTTTGATTTCGGTTAAGCCCCACTGGCCCAGGGGCGCAAGCTCTCGTTTCTCTATCGCTTCGAAGATTTTTTCAAAGCTATAGCTCAATGTTGGGGGGAAGGTCGATGCTAGCTTCTCCATTCTAAACTTCTCTTTATGAGCGGTTTCTCTGGCTTCGAGTTCGCTGACGACCGAAATCAGAATTTCCGAAACGTGCTTTCTTTGATCTTCGATCAGCTCAATGATGGAGACATCTTTGAACTCTGACCTACCGTCGGCATAAAGGGAGAGGAGCTGAAAGCCATCGGGTCTAAGCGTGGGCTGCGAAATAAAGTGGTAGGAAGTAGGTTGACGACTCTTGGAACGGTCTTTCTTGGTTGGGTGCCCAATGCTTACGTGTCTGATTTCTCGAATCTCTATGAGTTTTTCGAATTCATCCAGTCTCTTCGGGATTCCAAGAGCCTCGCACATGTGGAAAACCGCATCCTGCTGCAAGAAAAGTGCTTGGAGCAGGCCATACGTAGCCAAATAACGCGCTCCATCGCTCTCTCCAAACTCGCCCGCAGAGTAGGCAGCCATTGCAAGCTCGGTGTCCTCAATGACATCCAGGGAACTACATAGCTGATGCCACA
>JALLOH010000618.1 GCA_027717655.1 Acidobacteriia bacterium AH_259_A11_L15 | reverse complement strand
CTTCCTGCCCTACCGCGACGGGCGGTTGGCCCTGGCGGTGGGCGACGTGGCCGGCAAGGCCACCGCCGCCGCTCTCTACGGGGCGCTGGCCATCGGCATCCTTCGGGGGCACGTGGTCGAGCACCCCTGCGAGCCGGCCGAGATGCTGGAGCTGATGAACGAGTACCTGCGGCAGCCGCGCATCGAGAACCGCTTCATGGCCTTGGCGTTCGCCCTGTATGACCCGCGCAGCAAACTGCTGAGCCTCGCCAACGCCGGCTTTCCCCGGCCGCGCCTGGTCCGGGGCGGGCGGGTGGAAGAGATTCAGGTG
>JALLOH010000617.1 GCA_027717655.1 Acidobacteriia bacterium AH_259_A11_L15 | reverse complement strand
CACTTGCCGGGGCGGCGGATTCACCTGGTGTACGGCACTATGCGGGACAAAGCCGTCGCCGAGGTGGCGGAGCTGCTCTTCCCGCGCGCGGCCCGGGTGATTGTGACCCGGCCGGGCACGCCGCGGGCTGCGAGCCCAGAGGCGCTGGCGCGGCTGGCGCGCGAGGTGAACCGGAGCGTGGTCGTCGAGCCCGAGCCCGCTCGCGCCCTAGAGCGCGCCCTGGAGAGCGCCGGGCCGGAGGACGTGGTCTTCGTTACCGGGTCGCTGTTCCTGGTGGGCGCCGAGGAAACCCGCCAGCACCCCCCGGCAG
>JALLOH010000616.1 GCA_027717655.1 Acidobacteriia bacterium AH_259_A11_L15 | reverse complement strand
CCATATCGGCCAGCTCGATGACCTCGTTCCGCGCGTTCCGCCCGGTCAGCACCACGTGCACCCTCTCCGGCTTCTGCTTCAGGGTCTCGAGGACAGCGTCGAGCGGGAGCAACCCGTAACTGATGGCGTAGTTGATTTCGTCGAGGATAATCATATCGTAGTCGCCGGAGAAAATCTTCTCCCGGGCGAACGCCCAGGCTGCGGTGATTGAGCCGCTGCTCGCCGAAGGTCCCGAACGTTCGGGACTCCCCAACCATCCCAGCTACTTCGAGACCCTGACCGCGATGGCCTTCTGGCATTTCGCGCAGGCC
>JALLOH010000615.1 GCA_027717655.1 Acidobacteriia bacterium AH_259_A11_L15 | reverse complement strand
GTCCAGGAAGGCCTTGGAATCGACCGGCTTGGGCAGCCGCAGCGGCAGCGTGGTTTGCCACTGCTGCTCCCGCTTCTCCTCCTCCAGAATGCTCTGGCAGACGCCGATGCACTCGTTGCAGATGTAGGCGCGGCTGGATTCGCCCGGCGAGGCGATCAGCCGCTCCACGCCGGCCTGGCTCTTGTGGCAGAAGGAGCAGCGCAACGTCTCTTCTCCCCAGCGTCGTACCATGGCTCGCCCCGTTCCTCTCCTCTACTTAGATGACACCCGAGGCAAAAAAGTTAGCGCGCCTACCGGCTCACCGGCGCTTT
>JALLOH010000614.1 GCA_027717655.1 Acidobacteriia bacterium AH_259_A11_L15 | reverse complement strand
CACCAGGGTGATGGTGTCGTGGTCGTCCTCGAGGGGCTGCTGGCGCGGGTCGGGCCGCACGATGGTTTTTTCGGACGGGTGGCCGCGGCGGAACTGGCGGCGCTTAGGGTCGGCCTTCCACTTCAGCCACGCCTCCACCGCCTTGGGCGTAAGCAGTTGCTGAGGCTGGAAGCCCTCTTCAATGGCAAAGCGCAGCGCGCCCTCGCCGGTCAGCAGCGTGTGGTAGGTCTTGTCCATCACCCGGCGCGCGACGGAAATGGGCGTGGGGATTTTTTCCAGCGCCCCCACCGCCCCGGCGCGGTGTGTGGGCC
>JALLOH010000613.1 GCA_027717655.1 Acidobacteriia bacterium AH_259_A11_L15 | reverse complement strand
GCTGGTGGGTCTGGTGGGGAGCACCAGCGAGCCATCGTCGTACCCGTGCCGGTAGGCTCGTCTCTCTTCCCTTCGTGCGTGACGCGCGCCGCACAGTTGCGCTCTGTCTTCCTCCAGCAGTGCGCCCAGCACCCCGAAGCCCGCGTTCATCACCAGGCCCAGCAGGTCCGATCGTGCCTCCACGATCGCCCCTACCAACTCGTTGCGACGTCTGCTCCCTTTCCTACGGGTCGCGCTTCTGCGACTCTTTCTCATGACGGTGATCCTCCATTCTGAGTGGATGACCCCGATACTTTATCGGGGTCGGATCAC
>JALLOH010000612.1 GCA_027717655.1 Acidobacteriia bacterium AH_259_A11_L15 | reverse complement strand
GGGTATTGTACTCCGCCTGGCGGCGCTCGAGGCCGCGGACAACTTCGTCGGGGGCTTTTTCCAGGAAGCGGGGGTCGGCCAGGCGGGCGCGCATGCCGCTGAGCCTTCGTTCGAGTTTCTGTTTTTCCCGGCGCAGGCGGACGACTTCGGCCTTGAGGTCGGTCATCCCTTGCGGGGCCGCGGAGATGGATGCTCGGAAACCGACAAACGGGCTAGCCGGGTTGGCTCCAGCGTCCACCACAATCTTGAGTTCCGAGCTGTTGGTAAGCCGTTGGATGGCATCACGATTTTCTTCCACAAAATCTATTACCT
>JALLOH010000611.1 GCA_027717655.1 Acidobacteriia bacterium AH_259_A11_L15 | reverse complement strand
CCGCACCAAGGGCGTCGTGGAAGGGGTGGCCGGCGCCGGGTCCTTCTCCGAGGGGGAGGCGGCCAAGGTAGCCACATTCCACTCCCCGGTGGGGCTCTGGCGGAGGTAGACGACGGGCTGGACGAGCTCGAGGGCGCTCACCCGGGTTTCGCCCTGCAGCAAGGCCCACAGGCTAAAGTCGAACTGCACCGCCCGGGCGCGGATGAAGACCTCACCGGGAAAGTTCGGGTCTTCCGGTATGCGCACCTGGTTCAAGCGCAGGCGCAGCGGGAGGAGCTGCAAGCTCAAATCGGCGGCTTCCACCGGGCGGTT
>JALLOH010000610.1 GCA_027717655.1 Acidobacteriia bacterium AH_259_A11_L15 | reverse complement strand
GGAAGACCCCATGCTGCGCTCGGGGCTGTTCTTTGCCGGCGCCGAGCGGACGCTGGCCGGCCAGCCGCCCCCGGCCGGCTTGGACGACGGTGTGCTGACCGCCTACGAAGCCACCGGGCTCAACCTGCACGGCACCGAGCTGGTGGTGCTGTCGGCCTGCGAGACCGGCCAGGGGGAGGTAAAGAACGGCGAGGGGGTCTTCGGGTTGCGCCGCGCCTTGCAGGTGGCCGGGGCGGAAGCGGTCTTGATGAGCCTGTGGGCGGTGCCCGACCGGGAAACGCAGGAGTTGATGACGCTCTTCTACCGGAACTGGCT
>JALLOH010000609.1 GCA_027717655.1 Acidobacteriia bacterium AH_259_A11_L15 | reverse complement strand
GGTGAAGCCGCAGCGATCCGCCCACCGACGTGCTGGGCGGGGCGCATCGTATCACGGGCGTCGGGGTGCTTCTCTAGGAGGTCGGCGAGAAGGTAGTGGTACAGATTGGGGCCAGACTGTACCGGCGCCGGCGACAGGGTGCTGGCACAGAAAGCTGCTGTAAGGACCCCCTAACCACTCCTCGTGGGGCACTACCCGCGAGAGATGCGCAGCGTCGCTACGCCCTCCCCGCGGAGGCGACAGGCGTTATAAGCTGGTATTCTCCAGTGGCACGCCGGTTCTGCGGCAGGCGACCGGCGCTCGCCGCGGCCACGTT
>JALLOH010000060.1 GCA_027717655.1 Acidobacteriia bacterium AH_259_A11_L15 | reverse complement strand
GGGGAAAGCTTTTCGCATAGTCGAACACATCGGCGGCCACCAGGCCCCCGCCCACCACCCGGTCCGGGTGCGGATAGAAAGCCTCGAACTGGTCGGCCAACCCGGCGATGCGGCCGCTGGCGCCCACGTTCAGGATGCGCGTGGCCGGCGCGGGCCGAAGTAGTTGCTCAAACAGCCAGTACTTCTTTTCGCGGGACTTGCGGTGTAGGTAGGCGAACAGGCGGTTCATCGCGGCCGGACGGCCTAATACTTGGTGGCTTCGGTGAAGTGAAAATTCTTCACCCGCATCGGCGGCACCACCATCTCGAAGGCCTCCTCCCCGGCCGCGCGCACCGCCGGGCCGAGTAGTTCCACCTGGTTCAGCATCGCTTTCAAGCTCTGGTTGAAGCGGAAGTTGCGGACGGCGTGTCGCACTTTGCCGTCTTCGACGTAGAAAGTGCCGTCGCGGGTCATCCCCGTCAGGATTTTCTCGTACGGATCTACTTCGCGGATGTACCACAGCCGCGTGACCAGCACGCCGCGCGCGGTGGTGCGGACCATCTCTTCCAGCGAGGTGTCCCCGCCCGCAAATACCAGGTTCATCGGCGCCTCGCCCCACTCGTTGGGCAGCAGAAACCCGTGCCCGGTGGGCTCGGTGCTCATCTTCTTCGCTGTGTGCCGAGCATAAACCAAGTTCTTGAGCACGCCCTGTTCCACCAGCACCACCGCCCGCCGGGCAATCCCTTCCCCATCCCAGGGCGCGCCCGCCTGGGCGGGATGAGATACGTCATCGGCAAGGGAAATGTTTTCGCCAAACACTTTCTTTCCCTCCTGGCCGGTGAAGCAACTGCGCTGGTCGAGCACGGCGGTGCCGGCGAAATCATAGAAGAGGAAACCCACCAGGTCGAGCACCGCCGCCGGCTCCAGGATCACCGTATAGCGGCCGGGAGGAATCTCCTTCGGCTCCCGGTTCGCCACGGCCTTCTGGCAGGCGCGCTCGGCCAGCTCCTCGATAGGTAGCTCGCGAACCGTGGTGAAATTCCCCTTCGCCCAGCCGGAGCCGCCGTCGAGATAGGTAACGGAGAACTCGGCTTTGGTCTCGGCATGGGAAGCATAGAGTCCGCGGGAGTTGAGCAGGGCCTGGGTGGTGCTGCCGGTGGAGAACACCCCCGCCGCCACCAGGCCGCTGCGCTCGGCGCGCTCGACCACCCTCTTCACTGCCTCGGCCCGCGCCTCCGGGGTGTACTGCGCCGTCTCCGGGCAATGGCGGCTCCCCTCCCGGTAGGACTGCGGCCCGGGCATGGGCAACAGGTCGGGGTCCTTCGGCTGCCAGCGCGCGCTCTCGACGGCTTGCTCGGCCACCCGACGCAGCGATTCGGGGTCCGTTTTGTTCGTGGTGGCGCGCGCGGTGCGGCCCTCCCGCAGGGCGCGGACGGAGACATGGATTCCCTCTTCGGCCACGTTCTGGTGGATGACGTTGTTGGCGAAGCGGGTCAGAGCGGAGCGCCCGGCCTCGAGGAAGACTTCGGTCTCGTCGGCGGCGCTGGCCCGTCGGATGGCCTCGAAGATTTCCCGCGCCCGCGCTTCATTGAGCATAGGCGACTCCCACCAGCACGTTGCGGAAGCGGGCGGGGGCAGCGCCGTGCCCGGTGCCCATGCTCTGCATGGGTTGGCCTTTGCCGCAGTTGGGCGTGCCCCACAGGGTCCAATAGGAGCGGTTGCAGATGGCGTCGCAACTGTTCCAAAACTCCGTGGTGATGCCGCTGTAGGAGGGATTCTTGAGCATGCGGGTGCGCTTGCCGCCCTGGATCTCCCAGGCGATCTCGGTGCCGAACTGGAAGTGATAGCGGCGGTCGTCGATGCTCCAACTGCGGTTGGTCTCCAAGTAGAGGCCCTCGTCGGTATCCGCGATCAGGTCGTCGAGCTTCCAGGTGCCCGGCCGCAGGCTGACGTTGGTCATTCGGATCAGCGGAATCCGGTTCCAGCTCTCCGCCCGCATGGTGCCGCCCGAACGATTGAGGCCGATGGCGGGCGCGGTTTCGCGCGAGCTCAGGTAGCCCACGAAGCGCCCGTCCTTGATGATGTCGATGCACTGGGCGGGCACGCCCTCATCGTCGTAGCCGAACGTGCCCAGTCCCGGCCCGTGCTCCAGCCGGGCGTCGGCCACGACGTTTACGATCTCGGAGCCGTAACGAAGCTTCCCCAACTGGTCGAGCGTCAGGAAGCTCATCCCGGCGAAGTTCGCCTCGGTGCCGAGCACGCGGTCGAGCTCGATGGGGTGGCCGATGGACTCGTGGATTTGCAGGCCGAGCTGGGAGCTGTCGAGGATGATCGTCCGCCGCCCTTCCGGGCACTTGTCGGCCCGGTGCAGGGCCACCGCTTCCTCGCCCACCCGGCGGGCGTTCTCCGCCAGTTGCAGCCCCTCGATGAGCTCGTAGCCGGTGCTGGCGTGCTGCCCGCCGAAGGAGTTCGGGTAGCTGCGCTTCTGGATCTCGTTCTCGGCGAAGGAAGTGGCCACGAGGCCGGCGCCCGAGTAGGTCTTGGTCTGCCGGATTTCGCTGCCCCGCGTACTGGCGAAGAACTGCTCCAGGCGGGTAAAGCCCATCGAGGCCTCCGCCAGCGTGACCCCTTGCACTTTACGCATCTCCTCGTCGGCCCGGAAGAGCAGCTTCATCATTTCATCGATCGGAACCGCGAACGGATCTTTGTCGATGGGGGTGCGCCAGACGGCGGTGATCATCGGCTCGGGGGCCAAAACCGCATCCTTCTTTTTAACGCGGGCGCTGGCGCGGGCGATGGCGACGGCCCGGGCGGCCGCCTGGTCGATCTTCTCGCGGGTCAACTGGTCGGTGGCGGCGAAGCCCCAGGCGCCCTCGGCGATGACGCGCACACCCAGCCCCAGCGACTCGCTCTCCGAGAGCGTGCCCACCTTGCCGTTCTTGGTCGAGAGCGTGCGGTGACGGGCGTCGAGCACGCGCACGTCGGCGTAGGAGGCGCCGCGCGCCGCCGCCGTGTCCAGCGCCCACTGGGCCCACTCTTTCATCGCCTCTCCCTAGCCCGGCTCGAACCAGGACTTGGTGTAGCGGGTGTAGTTGTACTCATCCAGCAGCTTCAGCAAGGAATGCCACCGGACGCCGATGGGGCACTGCTGGCACATCATCCAGCGGGCCACCTGGGGGCGGAGCTGGCGCTGCCGGGCGGTGGCGTGCACCAGGCGCTTCAGGATGTCCCGGGTCAGCACCATGAAGCGCACGTACTTCTCGGAGGCCTCCCAGCAGCTGTTCCACTTGCAGCCGTAGGTGCGGGCGATCTGATCGTCCCACAGCGGAAAGAAATCCGGAGCCAGCAGGTGAAACGCTTTCACCACCCCCACCGGGCTGCGGGTGCCGCGACCCGTGGCCAACGCCTGCAAGGCTTCCTCGAACAGCTCCAGGATCCAAGCCGCGTCCTGCTCTTCGTTGAACTCCTCCAAGTCACGCCGGCGCAGGGGAGACAGGGTATGCCACCGGCTCATCATCCACCACTTGAAGTGGTGAAAGTCCGGCTCCCCGTACCGGTAGGAGGCTTGGTTCCAATTCAAGAGCAACACCGCCACCGCATCACTCACCTCCGCCGGATTCCCCCAGTTTTCCCCGATGAGCCGCCGTGAGATCCGGTACATCGCGTCGCCGCCGGGTTCGTTTCGGTGGTAGCTGGCGCAGCCCATGCGCACTTCGTCAAAGCTGTGCGGCCCGGGCAGACGAGAAGCGTTGCGCAAGCGCGAAATCTCCCACAAGCCGGCCCAAGACGGCCAGCTATTCCGCGCCCCCCTAGGTGCCCTCCGACCAAGAAGCCAAATACTTCTCTTGCTCCGGCGTCAGGGTATCGATTCGGATACCCATGGCCTCCAGCTTCAGCCGCGCCACCTGCTTGTCGATTTCAACCGGGACGGGATGGACTTTCTTCTCCAGCTTCTCGGCGTTCTTCGCCAGGTACTCCAGGCTCAAGGCCTGGTTGGCGAAGCTCATGTCCATCACCGCGGCCGGGTGGCCCTCAGCCGCCGCCAGATTCACCAGCCGACCCTCACCCAGCAGGTAGAGCTTGCGGCCGTCCTTGAGCACGAACTCGTCCACGTTGTCACGGGTGGCCCGCTTGCTCCGGGCCAGCTTCTCCAGGGCCGGGAGGTCAATCTCCACGTTGAAGTGGCCGGAGTTGGCCAGCACGGCGCCGCTCTTCATCGCCTGGAAATGCTCCTGGCGCAGGACGTCGCGGTCGCCGGTGGCGGTGACAAAGACATCGCCGACCTTGGCCGCCTCCGCCATGGGCAGGACGGCAAACCCTTCCATCACCGCCTCCAGGGCCCGGGTAGGCTCCACCTCGACCACGATCACGTGCGCCCCCAGGCCGCGGGCGCGGTTGGCGATGCCCCGCCCGCACCAGCCGTAGCCGGCCACCACCATCTTCAGGCCGGCGATCAGCAGGTTGGTGGCTCGGATGATGCCGTCCAGGGTGGACTGCCCGGTGCCGAAGCGGTTATCGAAGAGAAACTTGGTATGGGCATCGTTGATAGAAATGATCGGGTAGCCCAGCACGCCCTGCTGGGCCATGCTGCGCAGGCGGATGACCCCGGTCGTGGTCTCCTCGGTGCCGCCGCGGAGCGCGTCCAGCGCGTCCTTGCGCTGGGTGTGAACAGTTGTGACCAGGTCGCAACCGTCGTCCATCGAGAAGTGCGGCTTGGTGTCGAGCACCGCGGTGATGTGGGCGTAATAGGTGTCCTTGTCTTCGCCGCGGATGGCGAAGACCGGCACGCCGAAGTCGCGGACGAGCGAAGCGGCGTTGTCGTCCTGGGTGCTGAGCGGGTTGGAAGCGCAGAGGGCCACCTCAGCCCCGCCCTCCTTCAAGGTGACCATCAGGTTGGCGGTCTCGGTGGTAACGTGCAGGCAGGCGCCGAGGCGGAGGCCCTGGAGCGGCTTCTCCTTGGCGAACCGCCGGCGGATCAGCCGCAACACGGGCATCTGCTGCTCGGACCACTCGATGCGCACCCGGCCACGGTCGGCCAGCGCCGCGTCCTTGATGTCGGAGGAGACCTTGGTTGTAGCCATTGATCCTGGTTTCAAGTGCCCTCAGGGGCTAAAGCCGTCAAATTTTTCTGGTGCTATGCCGCGGGCTTGACCCTTCGGCTGCGCTCAGGGCACGCGAAGAATCTCAACGCTGCCTGTTGCGGCAAGCTGAGATCCTTCGCTTCGCTCAGGATGACACCACAATACCAAGAGCACAGTCAGGGCTTGACCGCCACCCGGTCGGCCCCTTCGGCTCCGCTCAAGGCAAGGCCGGCCGCTCGCCGGAGGGTGTCGGCTTTGTCCGTCTGCTCCCAGGTGAACTCCGGGTCGCTCCGTCCGAAGTGGCCGTAAGCGGCGGTCTTGCGGTAGATGGGCCGGCGGAGGTCGAGCGCCTCGATGATGGCGAGCGGGGTGAGCGGGAAGTGAGCGCGAATCAACTCCACCATCGGCTCTTCCTCCACGACCCCGGTGCCGAAGGTCTCGACCATCACCGAGACCGGCTCGGCCACCCCGATGGCGTAGGCGAACTGCACTTCCAGCTTGCGGGCCAGTCCGGCCGCCACCAGGTTCTTGGCCACGTAGCGGGCCATGTAGGAGGCCGAGCGGTCCACCTTGGTCGGGTCCTTGCCGGAGAACGACCCGCCACCGTGGTGGCCGGCGCCGCCGTAGGTGTCCATGATGATCTTCCGCCCGCTCAGCCCACAGTCGCCGTGCGGCCCGCCGATAACGAAGCGCCCGGTGGGGTTAATGTGGTAGGTGGTGTTCTTGTCCAGCATCTCGGCGGGGACGATGGGGCGGATGACCTTCTCGACGATCCCTTTCCGGACAGTCTCGATCTTCACGTTGTCGCTGTGCTGGGCGGAGACGACGACGGTGTCCACCCGGCGGGGGCGGCCGTTCTCGTATTCAACCGTCACTTGGGATTTGCCGTCCGGCCGCAGGAACTCCAGCGAGCCGTCCCGGCGGCAGCGGGCCAGTTGCTCGGTCAGCCGGTGCGCCAGCATGATGGGCATCGGCATCAGCTCCGGAGTCTCATCGCAGGCCAGCCCGAACATCAGCCCCTGGTCGCCGGCCCCGCCGGGGTCGACGCCGCGGGCGATGTCGGGCGACTGCTCCTTGACGGAAACCAGCACGGCGCAACCATCGGCGTCGAACCCGTAGCGGGCGTCGGTGTAGCCGATACGGCGGATGGTCTCGCGCGTGATGGTGGGGTAATCGAAGTGGGCCTTGGTGGTGATTTCGCCCGAGACCAGCGCCAGCCCGGTGGTTACCAGCGCCTCGCAGGCCACCCGCCCGTTGGGGTCCTGCTCCAGGACGGCGTCGAGAACCGCGTCTGCGATTTGATCGGCGAGTTTGTCCGGGTGCCCTTCGGTGACCGATTCCGAAGTAAAAAGATAACGCCGCGCTGAAGGACTCATTCCGCCTCCGTATGACTCCCTTCTGGATTATAGGCCCTGCGGGGAAAACCTGCCACGCGCAAACGCAGAACGCTAACACACACCAGCGGGCGTGTCAATTTTCCCTCCGCCGTCGAATAGCCTGCTCACAGGGTATTCCCCCAGCCAACTTGCGGTGTCTCAGCCAGGAAGGGCGGCCAAGGGGGATAGGCCGGGGTCGGGGGAGAAATGCGTCAAGAACGCGTTCTAGACGCATTAGTCGGCCCTGTCAGGAGAGCTAGCCGACCCGGGGGCGGGCGGGTGGGTACCAGCGCGCGAGCCAGCGGGGCGGGACACCCAGAAAGAAAAATGTCTGGATGAAGAACCAAGCCGCCAGGGTGCGGAACAGGCGCCGGCGATTGCCTTGCTTCTGCCAGCGGCGGGAAGAGACGGCCAGGACTTCGGGCAGGCAGACGGTCTTGCCCGCTTTCACCAGGCGGCGAGTAAACTCGTAGTCTTCCAGCAGCGGCCAGGGCTGAAAGGGCTCCAAGCGCTCGAAGACCGCCCGGCGCACGAAGATACCGGAGTCGCCGTAGAAAACGCCGAACCAGCGCCGCCAGCGGTCGATGCGGGTGAAGACGCGAGCCGGCAGGCCATCGCCGGTGAATTCCAGAGTAAAGTTGCCACCGATCACACGCGGGTCGGCCAGGGCCCGCTCGATGGCCGCCAGAGCGCCCGGGGGCAGACGGGCATCGGCGTGGAGAAACAACAGGACCTCGCCGCGGGCTTTCCGCGCGGCCTGGTTCAACTGCACCCCGCGGTTGCGCTCTGAGCGGAGGACGCGGGCGTACCGCTCGGCGACCGCCACGGTGCGGTCGGTGCTCTCGCCATCGACCACTAGCACCTCGGCCTCCACCCCCGGGGCGCGCAACTGCCGCAGCACCCCTTCGATGACGGCCTCTTCGTTGTAAGTGGGGATGATGACGGAGATCATTTCCCCGCGATTCAGACCAGGCGGAAGAACTGGCCCATGCGGCGGAACTTCTCGTAGCGGCGCACGAGCAACTCTTTGGGGCTGAGCGGCCGCAGCTCGGCCAGCGAGCGGCGGAGCGCCTGGTCAAGGATTTCTGCCATCTGCTTGGGGTCGGTGTGGGCGCCGCCTTCGGGCTCGGCAAGGATTTCATCCACCAGCCCCAGGGCCAGCAGGTCTTCGGCGGTAATTTTCAGCGCCTCGGCCGCCTGCTCCTTCTGCGCGGCGTCGCGCCACATGATGGAGGCGCAACCCTCCGGGGAAATCACCGAATAGAAGGCATTGGCCAGAATGCTGACCTTATCGCCGATGGCAATGGCCAGGGCGCCGCCGCTGCCGCCTTCCCCGGTGATGGTCACCACGATGGGGACGGGCAGGCGGTTAATCTCCCGCAGGTTGTGGGCGATGGCCTCGGCCTGGCCGCGCGCCTCGGCGTCCACCCCGGGGTAGGCGCCCGGCGTGTCAATCAGACAAAAGATGGGCCGGTTGAACTTGGCCGCCAGTTGCATGGCCCGCAACGCTTTGCGGTAGCCCTCAGGCTTGGGTTGGCCGAAGTTGCGCGCCAGGCGCTCCTTGGTGCCGCGGCCCTTCTGGTGGCCCACCACCAGGACGGGCTCGCCGTGGAAGCGGGCCGGCCCGCAAACGATGGCGGGGTCGTCGCCGAAGGCGCGGTCGCCGTGAATCTCGCTGAAGTGCTGGAAGAGCAGGGAGATGTAGTCGAGCGTATAGGGCCGCTGCGGGTGGCGGGCGAGTTCCACCCGCTGCCAAGCCCGCACGCGGGCGGCCGCCAGTTCCTGCTCCGTTAGGTGCTGAGGCATCTCTTACTGGAGGAGAGAAATCGAGGTCTCCCCGCAGAGCCCTTTCACTTCCGCCAGAAACTCCTCGTCCACGTTCACGCGAACGTCCCGGCCGCCCCGGTGGACACCCAATTCGGGGGGCAACTTGAACTCCACCCGGGAGCGACCCGGCTTGCGCCGGAAGAGGGCCTCCAACCGGTTGATGGTCTCCACGCTCATCCGGGCCACATCCAGGCGGATGACCACCCGCGGGGCTGCTGGCGCGGCGGGCAGGGCTTCCTCCAGAGGCTTGGCCTCTTGGACCGCCACCCGGACCCCGGCGTCTTCGGCCCGCACACGCCCCTTCAGGAGGAGTACAGCGTCCGGGTAGAGGCGGCTCTCCAGGCGTCGGAACGCCTCGGGAAAGACCAGCAAGTCTACCACACCGCTCAGGTCTTCCAAGGTGGCTATCGCCCAACGGTCGCCCTTCTTGCTGCGCATTGGCCGCACCCGGATCAGGATGCCCGCCAGGCGGACGGCCTCGTTGTTGCGCCGGGTTTCGAGTTCGGCCAGGGGGGTGGTGGCCAGCTCGCGCAGGCGGCCTTCATACCGGGCCAAGGGGTGGCCGGTGGTGTAGAAGCCCAGCATCTCTTTCTCGAAGGTCAACCGCTCATGCTCGGGCCATTCCTCGACTTCGGGCAGGGGGGGCGGCGGGGCCGGCTGCATGCCCGCGCCACCGAACAGAGCGTGCTGGCCACTCTCTTTTTCTCGCTGGAGGCGGGCGCCGCGCTCCAGGGCGCGGTCGACGACTTCCAACAACTGGGCGCGATGGGCGCCCAACGAATCCATGGCGCCGGCCTTCACCAGGCTCTCCAGCACCCGCCGGTTCAACACCCGCAGGTCCACTTCTTCGCAGAACTGGAAGAGGGAGTGGAACTGCCGCACACGCTCGCGGGCCTCCTTGACGGCCTGCACGGTGTTGTAGCCGACGTTGCGGACCGCGCCCAGCCCGAAGCGGAGGCTCTGCCCGGAGGGGGTGAAGCTCCAGTCGCTGGTGTTCACATCCGGCGGCAGCACCGTGATGCTCATCTCCCGGGACTCACCGATGTAGCGGACGATCTTCTCGGTGTTCCCGGTCTCGGCGGTCAGCAGCGCGGCCATGAATTCCACCGGGTGGTGGGTCTTGAGATAGGCGGTTTGGTAGGCGAGCAGGGCGTAGGCGGCGGAGTGGGATTTGTTGAAGCCGTAGCCCGCGAACTGCGCCATCAAATCGAAGAGCCGGGCGGCTTTCTTTTGGCTGATCCTCCGCTGCTGGCAGCCGGCAATGAACTTCTCCCGCTGGGCGGCCATCTCCTTGCGCTTCTTCTTGCCCATCGCCCGCCGCAGGAGGTCGCCTTCACTCAGGCGGAAGCCGGCAAGCTGGTTGGCGATCTGCATCACCTGCTCCTGGTAGACGATCACCCCGTAGGTCTCCCCCAGGATGGGCTTCAGCTCCGGTAGCTCGTAAGTCACCTGCTTGCGGCCGTGCTTGCGGGCGATGAAGTCGTCAATCATCCCGCCCTGGATGGGCCCGGGGCGATGGAGGGCGTTGAGAGCAATCAGGTCTTCGAAGCGGGCGGGCTGGTAGCGGCGGAGAATCTCCCGCATCCCGTGGGACTCGAACTGGAAGATGCCGCTGGTGGCCCCCCGGGAAAAGAGTTGGTAGGTCTGGGGATCGTCCAGGGGAATTTCGCTCAAGTCGAACCGGCGGCCACGGTTCTGCTCGATGAGCTTTACGGTGTCGTCGATAACGGTCAGGGTGGTCAACCCCAGGAAGTCCATCTTGAGCAGGCCGATGCGCTCCAGGTCGTCCATGGCGAACTGGGTGACGATTTCCTCCCGGTTCGTCTTGTACAGGGGGACGACCTGCTGGAGCGGCTGGGGAGAGATGACCACGCCGGCGGCGTGGGTGGAGGCATGGCGGGCCAGCCCCTCGAGCTTGCGGGCGATGTCGATCACCCGCTTGAGCTTCTCCTCCCGCTCGTAGGCCTGCTTGAGCGCGGGCGAGCTCTGGAGGGCCTGCTCGAGGGTGATGTTCAACGCCGGGGGGATCAGCTTGGCCAGCCGGTCGGCCTCCGCGTAGGGGACCTCCATCGCCCGGGCCGTGTCCTTCAGGGCGGCCTTGGCGGCGAGGGTGCCGAAGGTGATGATCTGGGCCACGTTCTCCCGACCGTACTTCTGGGTGACGTAGTTGATCACCTCACCGCGGCGGCGCATGCAGAAGTCGATGTCGATGTCGGGCAGCGAGACCCGCTCCGGGTTGAGAAAGCGCTCGAAGAGCAGCCCGTACTGAAGCGGGTCAATGTCGGTGATGCCCAGCGCGTAGCCGACCAGGCTGCCGGCGGCCGACCCCCGCCCCGGGCCCACCGGAATGCCCTGCTCGCGGGCGTAGCGGATGAAGTCCCAGACAATCAGGAAGTAGTCGGCGAAGTGGAGCTCCTGGATCATTCGCAGCTCCTGCTGCAGCCGCTGCTCATAGGCCGAGAGCGCATGGGGCAGCCGGCCCTGGGTGGCCAGCGCCGCCAGGCGCGGTCGTCGCCGCTCGAAGCCCTCGCGAGTGACTTTCTCGAAGTAGCTCTCCAGCGTGTAGCCCTCGGGCACGGCGAAGTAGGGGAAGGGGTGGTCCACCTTGGTGAGTTGGACCTGGCAGCGCTCGGCGATCGCCACCGTGCGCTCGACCGCCTCGGGCACCGCCGCGAATACCCGGGCCATCTCCTGGGCCGACTTGAAGTAGAACTGGTCGGAGCCGAACCGCATCCGGTTCGGGTCGCTCAGGGTCTTCCCCGTCTGGATGCAGAGCAGCACGTCGTGAGCCCCTTGGTCTTCCGGGTAGAGGTAGTGGCAGTCGTTGGTGGCGACCAGCGGGATGTCCAAGTCGCGAGCCAGCCGGCCCAGGTCGGCATGAATGCGGTTCTCCAGCTCCAGCCCGTGGCTCTGAATTTCCAGGAAGAAATTGTCCTGGCCAAAGATGTCCCGGTACTCGCTGGCAGCCTGGCGAGCCCCCGGGTAGTCGCCGGCCAGCAGCCGCTGCGCCACTTCTCCATTCAGACAGGCCGAGGTGGCAATCAGACCTCGGTGGTATCGAGCCAGGAGCTCTTTATCGACCCGCGGCTTGTAGTAAAAGCCGTCAAGGTGCCCGGTGGTCACCAGCTTCACCAAATTCCGGTAGCCTTCCCCGCTCTCGCAGAGCACAAGCAAGTGATAGGCGCGTTCGCCATTGCCGCTGCGCTCTCGATGGCTGCCGCGGGCGACGTAGATCTCGCAGCCCAGGATGGGCTTCACCCCGTGCGCCCGGGCCGCCTCGTAGAATTTGACCGCCGCGAACAGGTTGCCATGGTCGGTGACCGCCACCGCGCGCATTTGCTGGCGGGCGGCCAGCTCCGCCAGGCGCTGGATGCTACAGGCCCCGTCAAGCAGGCTGTAGTCGGTGTGGAGGTGCAGGTGGACGAACTCGTTCCCGCGCATCAGCCTCCTATTTTACCCCCAGAGGTTTCTCGAAAGTTTATTTCTTAACACGCTTCTTCTTCCGCTTCTTTTTCTCCTTCCGCTTCGGCCTGGGTTTCTTGGCCGGCTTCTTGCGCGCTTTTCGGGCCGCTCTCTTCGCGGCTTTCGCACGGGCCTTCCTG
>JALLOH010000608.1 GCA_027717655.1 Acidobacteriia bacterium AH_259_A11_L15 | reverse complement strand
GTTCGACCCCAATTGGGACCTGCACCCGCACGCCTTGCGGCACGCATTTGCTACCCACCTGCTCAGCGAAGGCGCGGACCTGCGGGCTATCCAGGAGTTGCTTGGCCACCGCTCGCTCTCTACCACCCAGAAGTACACGGCCGTCTCCATCCGGCAGTTGATGGAGGTCTACGACCGCACCCACCCCCGGGCGTAGGCCTTTTGGGGTAGGCTAGATTGAAGAACGAAGCGATAGCCAATGTGGGTTAGATTAGGCCAAAGGCAAGGAGGAAAGCAGTTGCATACCTTTTATGCTAGCCTAGCTCAGATTTCAGTC
>JALLOH010000607.1 GCA_027717655.1 Acidobacteriia bacterium AH_259_A11_L15 | reverse complement strand
TGCCCAAGATGGCAATGATATCTTGGAGATCCTTATAACGCTGCAGAATTCCCTGTACTGTTCGAGCAGCCGTGTAGTGTTCCTCGCCAATGACACGTGGATCCAGAATACGACTGGTGGAGGCCAGAGGATCGACCGCCGGATAGATACCTTGCTCAGCAATGGAGCGCTCCAGGTTTGTGGTGGCATCCAGGTGAGCAAAAGTCGTGGCGGGAGCGGGATCCGTGTAGTCGTCGGCCGGAACGTAAATGGCCTGAATGGAGGTGATGGATCCCTTCTTGGTTGTAGTGATTCTTTCCTGAAGCTCTCCCAACTCGG
>JALLOH010000606.1 GCA_027717655.1 Acidobacteriia bacterium AH_259_A11_L15 | reverse complement strand
GCTTTTAGCAGGTTGATTTGTTCGTCGGTTATGACAAATTCATTCGGGGCATCAACTACTAGAGGGTCAGGTCGGCTTTTTGCTATTGGGTGCCGCGGGTTGTCATAGAACAAAGCCTCGAACGTAGCTTGAGACAGTATAACCGAAACCTTCTTAAATATCTCCTGCGGTTCCACACTTGGTCCTTTGGCAAGCAATTGTTCCGCAGTTAGAAATCTAGCACAATAGAATACCCCACTGCTGGCAATAAGGTGGCGTTGCTTTCTTCCAAAGGTTCGGGCTACAAAGTGACGCGAGAGTATTACACTTTTATTACAC
>JALLOH010000605.1 GCA_027717655.1 Acidobacteriia bacterium AH_259_A11_L15 | reverse complement strand
AGGTCTGCCGGATCGCCCGGGTACTGGGAGCGGATCAAGTGGGAGAGCGCCAGGGCTACCTTCTTGGCGGGGGTGAAGCGGTCTTCGCCGTAGAGAATCATGCTGTGGCTGCAATCGAGCATCAGCACGGTGGCGCAGGAACTCTGGTACTCGGACTGGTGGACCTGCAGGTCGGGGTAGTCGAGCTGGAGTGGTATGGAGAGCGCGTTCTCGCCTTCGGCCAGGCGGCGCTTGATGCTGTTGGAGAGGGTGGCGGTGATGTCGAGGTTCAAGTGGTCGCCGAACTCGTAGGTCTTGGGGGCGCCCACCACTTCCACGC
>JALLOH010000604.1 GCA_027717655.1 Acidobacteriia bacterium AH_259_A11_L15 | reverse complement strand
TGCAGAAGGAGCTGACCGGGCTGCTGAAGGAGGCGGGGATCGAGGTGGTTACCGTCTCCAACGGGGAGCACGCGGTGCGCAAGCTGGCGGCGGTGCAGCCCGACCTGGTGCTGGCCGACATCTTTATGCCGGTGCGCTCCGGCTACGAAGTCTGCGAGTACATCAAGAGCAGCGAGGAGTTCTCCCACGTCGCCGTCGTGTTGCTGGCCAACAAGATGGAGCCTTACGACGAGGCCGAGGCCAAGCGGGTCCGAGCCGACGGCAAGGTGGAAAAACCCATCACCGACCCGGCCGCCGTCCTGGCCGCCGTGCAACAACACC
>JALLOH010000603.1 GCA_027717655.1 Acidobacteriia bacterium AH_259_A11_L15 | reverse complement strand
GCTTGGTACAAAATCTCGGTCAGGTCATGGGGACCAACGAGCCCCTTGACGAAGCTGGAACTCACCTCAGCAATCTCCCTCGGCGGAATCAGGAAAACTGTCTCAACTTCTTGGTCGAGGTCGCGGTTGATGTGTCTCATTCCGCGTTCGTACTCGTAGTCACTCGCCGTCCGTATACCTCTCACGATGTATTGGGCATTGACCACCTTCGCGTAGCGGACGAGATACTGATTTTCAAAGGCGTCGACGCTGATGTTCGGATATCCTTTTGTGATCTCCCTCATAATCTCAATTCGCTCAGCGAGCGAAAATGCATAGCTT
>JALLOH010000602.1 GCA_027717655.1 Acidobacteriia bacterium AH_259_A11_L15 | reverse complement strand
CCGTGACACCTCTGGTTTCTTTGTATCCAACCGTAAACTCCAAGCATCAGAGCCGAGCATCCTTGACATTGCCCCTAATAACACACTTCATGAGGAGAGTCCAGTGGTCAGAAGGGTCCATCGTGTCTCTCATTAGAAAATCGTAAGAGGTTTACCATCTACTTCGCTGGGGATCTCCACTTCGAAAATACGGTAAAGAGTTGGGGCAATGTCAAGGATGCTCGGCTCTGATGCTTGGATTTTACGGTTGGATACAAAGAAACCAGAGGTGTCACGGTACCAAAACTGTTCAATAAACTGTTCCTTCTCCTCAGGTGTGGTT
>JALLOH010000601.1 GCA_027717655.1 Acidobacteriia bacterium AH_259_A11_L15 | reverse complement strand
AGCAATTTTGTTCCGCCCAATTTTCGTACGGTTCTTCCCCTTCCCGGGCTGCTGGGGCCAGCGGGTGCTGGAACTGCGCGCCGAGAGTTTGGCCCTGGGACCGTCCCCCGACAAACTGCGCCTGGTCCCCTGGCAAGACATCCTCTTCGTTCGCGCCGCCACGAAGTCACTCCAGGGAAGCACTTCGAAGGAAATCACCTCCCTGGAGGTTCGCCTCCGCAACGCCGCCTCCATCCGGCTCTACCCGTACTACCGCTATCCAGCCGAAAACCTGCAGGACCTGCTAGACCCGCCAGCTGAGAAGGTCGCCGAAGCCTACGAG
>JALLOH010000600.1 GCA_027717655.1 Acidobacteriia bacterium AH_259_A11_L15 | reverse complement strand
TCCCAGGTCTGGCTGGGCTCCGATCAGCACCATCGGCACCCCGGCCAGAACGGCCACCTTGACCACGTCCTTCAGGCTGAACTCACTGCGCAACTCGCCCAGGTACTTGGCCAACACGATAATTATAGACCACTTAGCCACCTCTGACACCTGGAAAGTGAACCCCCCCCACTCCAGCCAGCGCCGGGCGCCGAATCTCTCCTCTCCGAAGACCAGCACTGCTGCCAGGGCCCCCAGGGTGGCGAGGTAGATGAGCGGGGCCTGGTCGAGCCAGCGGTGGTAGTCGGTGCGGGCCAGCAGCAGCATCACCCCCAACCCCACGC
>JALLOH010000599.1 GCA_027717655.1 Acidobacteriia bacterium AH_259_A11_L15 | reverse complement strand
ATTTCCGCATGCGGACGAATCGGGCCATGGCCACGGCCCCCAGGGCCACCAACCCGGTCCAGTAGCCGTATCCGGCTCCCGCGTATCCCGCCCCGGCAAAGACAAAAGGAGGGAAGTAAGAAAGTCCCTGGATCGAGGCTGCCGCCGTCGTGGAGGCGAACAGAATTGACGACAGATCAAAGCCGAAACCAGTGACAAAGGCCAAGAGAAAGGCGTCAGCCACGCTCACCACGCGGTACACGCCATTCCGAAAGAGGTAATTCAACACGGGAAGCAGACGAAGCAAAAGGAGCAGGCGAGGGAGGAACTCACCTCAGAGACGCA
>JALLOH010000005.1 GCA_027717655.1 Acidobacteriia bacterium AH_259_A11_L15 | reverse complement strand
TTCGACGCCGGTGCCGCTGAGGGCGACGGTAGGCGAGCCGGCATCGCTCGTCACCGTCACGGTGGCGCTGGCCAGCCCGGTCGCCGTGGGCGAGAAGCTGGCGTCGAAGCTGGCGGCGGCCCCGGGGGCGAGGACTACGGGCAAGGAAGGCGCCGCGGAGAGGGCGAAGTCGCTGCTGCCGGAGAGGGCGAGGTTGCTGACGGTGAGGTCAGCGGTGCCAGTGTTGGTGATGGTGACTAGCTGAGCCTCGCTGGCGGTACCGACCAGGACTTCTTCGAAGTCGATCTCGGTGGGGCTGACCGAGATGGCCGGGGCGACGCCGGTGCCGCTGAGCGCGACGGTAGGCGAGCCGGCATCGCTCGTCACCGTCACGGTAGCGCCGGCCAGGCCGGTGGCCGTGGGCGAGAAGCCGGCGTCGAAGCTGGCCGTGGCCCCGGGGGTGAGGACGACGGGCAAAGCAGGCGCCTCGGAGAGGGCGAAGTCGCTGCTGCCGGAGAGCGCGATGTTGCTGACGGTGAGGTCGGCGGTGCCGGTGTTGGTAAGGGTGACTAGCTGAGCCGCGCTGCTGGTCCCGACCAAGACTTCTTCGAAGTCGATGGAGGTGGGGCTGACCGAGATAGCCGGGGCGACGCCGGTGCCGGAGAGGCCGACCTCCACCGAGCCGGCAGCGCTGGCGATGGTGATGGTAGCGCCGGCCAGGCCGGTGGCGGAGGGCGAGAAGCTGGCGTCGAAGCTGGCCGTGGCCCCGGGGGCGAGGACGACGGGCAAGGCAGGCGCCTCGGAGAGGGCGAAGTCGCTGCTGCCGGAGAGGGCGAGGTTGCTGATGGTGAGGGCAGCGGTGCCGGTGTTGGTGATGGTGACCGGCTGAGCCTCACTGGCGGTGCCGACCAGGATTTCTTCGAAATTGATCTCGGTGGGGCTGACGCTGATAGCCGGGGTGACGCCGGTGCCCGAGAGCGCGACGGTAGGCGAGCCGGCATCGCTCGTCACCGTTACGGTGGCGCTGGCCAGGCCGGTGGCGCTGGGCGAGAAGCTGGCGTCGAAGCTGGCGGTGGCCCCCGGGGCGAGGACGACGGGCAAAGCAGGCGCCCCGGAGAGGGCGAAGTCGCTGCTGCCGGAGAGGGCGATGTTGCTGACGGTGAGGGCAGCGGTGCCGGTGTTGGTGATGGTGACCGGCTGAGCGGCGCTCGAGGTCCCGACCAGGACTTCTTCGAAGTCGATGGAAGTCGGGCTGACGCTGATAGCCGGGGCGCCTCCGGCCTGAATCTGGAGCGCGAGTGTCTGGGAATGTTCCAGGGTGCCGCTGCGGCCGACAACGTTGAGGGCCGAATCGCCCGTGAAGGTTCCCAGCGCGGCACTGGGCGAGGCGGAGAGGGTCAGGGTAGTGGAACTGCCGCCGGCGACGTTGGTACTGGCGAAGCTGGCGGTCACCCCAGCGGGCAGCCCAGTAGTGCTGAGCTGCACGGTGTCGCTGAAGCCGCTAAAGGCCTCGACCGTGACCGTGGTCTGGGCCGAGTCGCCGCCGGCGGTCAAGCTGAGGGTATCCGGGTCCAGCGCAAGGCCGAATTCGGGGCTTACGAGGCCTTCACTGGATGCGCCGGTGCGGGCCACGCGGCTGGAGAAGTCGATGATGAGCCATTCTTCGAAGTCACGGTAGCGGAAAAGCTGCATGCGCAGGGTGATGGATTCGGTTTGCTGCTGGACGGCATTGGGGTTGTCCTGGGGCGTGAAGGTGATCTCGAAAGTCACCTGGTAGGTAACCTCGCCCCGCTGTTCCTGCTTGTTATCAATGCGGTGGTAGACGCGGACTTCGCTGGCCCCCTGCAAGAAATTGCGGATGGTTTCCTCCAGCACGGAGTAGCCGCGGAATTGCTCCGGGCTGAAACAGCTCATAAAGAGGTTGACATTGAGGGCCTCGTAGCCGGCCACCAGGCAATTGGGGATGACGTCGTCTGAGTTGGGCAACTCCTGAACGGTCAGCTCGTACTGGGCCTGGGCACTGTGGCCATCGGCATCGTAGACGCTTAGAGTGACAGTGTAGGTCCCGGGCTCGAGTAGCCAAGTGTCGATCTCAAAGGTGGCGGCGTCGCTGCGCAGTTGGGTGTTGGCGACCCTCCATTCATAGCGGCTAATTGGATGGCCCCCAGCAACAACGAAATCAGCCCCGAACAGGCGAACGTACGAGCCCTGCGCTACGGCCACTTGGAAGCCGGTAACCAGTTCAGGGGGCTGCTGGGAGTCGTAATACCATTCGCCTGTGGTGGCGGGACCGCCGCCGCCCACCACCGCCAGTTCTGCTTCGACGACCAATTGTCCTTCGGCCAGGTTGTCGTCCGGCAGGAGGACGGAGAAGGGGTAGGTCCCGGGCGGGACATCGGCCTGCACGGTCAAGGTAACCGTCAGGGTGTCGCCTGTGTTCTGGGCCAGGGCGGTGGTGATGCCTGGGTGAACGAAGTTGACCGCGGTGGCCCCGGTCAAGTCGGTGCCGCTGAGGACGGCGTCGAGGACGGTGCCCGGCGCCGTGGTGCCGGGCTCGATGCTCACTTGGGGGACGCTGGAGGTTTCTTGGTGAGCAATCTTAGTCTCTTGGGCAGTGGCGCTGCGGGGCGGGTCGGGAGGTTCGCCGGTGCGGACGATGGTCAACTGGCCCGCCTGCAGGGTGACCGACCCCGGGATGTTGGGGTCGGCGGAGCTGACGATCACCAGGCCATTCAGGGCCAGGACGGTGGTGTTGGTGGGGGTAGCGCCGATGTACTCTCCCGTGCCGATGACACCGGCGACCGCCTGCTGAGTGCGGACGTTGAACTGACCGCCGGGCCGGGTGCGCTTGACCACGTCGGCGCGCACGCGGCCGTAGATCAGCTCCAGTTCCGTCTGCTCAGAGGCGGCGTCCTGCCGGACAATGCGCAGCTCGGTCTGGGAGCCGATGTTGAGGATGGAGCCGTCGGTCAGGGCCACCCGGACGCGGCCGCCGCGCTCGGTGCGGATGGTGTCTTTCCAGAAGACGGCGGCGCCCTTGGTGGCTTCGAACGTGTCTTGGCCGCGCAGGATGAAGTCGGTGGGGATGAGGGCGCTGATTTTGCCGGCGGCGGGGGCGGGGTTCTGGGCGGTGAGGGAGGTAACCACCGCCAGGGCCGCCAGGGCGCAGAGGCAGAGAGCCGCCAGCGTCGACCGGCGCTGGGCGCCCGGCGCTGGCCGGGGCCGTATTTTTCTTCCGCGGCGCATGGCGTTTGTTGGCCTCCGGAGGAAACGCCGGACTAGTGCTTGGTTTCCCCGCGATCGGCTTCGGGCCCTTCGCCGGGCCGGAGGAAGCGATAGCGGTCAATGCGCGCTCCCACGCCGACGCGGCCTTCCGCGTCGGGGTGCTCGATGCGCACGATGCTGCCCACGCAGTGGAGCAGCACGCTGCCGCCGGGAGCCCCTTCCACCTCCAGCCGCACGTAGAACTCAACCTTGCTGTCGGGCGGCAGGTCGCGGTCGAAGAGGAAATAGATTCCCGTGGCGCTGATGTCCCGGATTGTGGCTGGTTGCTGCACCTCGCCGCTGCTCTCCTGGAACTTGATTTCCAGGGGCAGGGGCAACGGGAAGCGCTGTGCCTTTCTGCGGTTTTCGCCTGCTAGCATTGGCTTCTACCTCTCTTCGCTTCGGAGTCGCAGTTTGGGTAGGGGAGTCGCGCCCTGGCGACCAGCAGAATTCCACCGCGCGAATCCCCCGAACCCGGCCCATTCTCTATCGAAGGGTGAAGAAGGGTCAATGACATAGGGGGACTAAGATGGAAGAGCCGAAAGTCGGAGTCTAGGACCCCCCTCCCACCTCGGTTGAAGTGCCCGGTGGCGAACGTAAGTTATTGAATAAAAAAGGACTAACGGTTTTCCCCGAAATGGAGGCTGGGGAGTTTTGCGAAAACGGGGAGGAGGGAGGGTAGGGTTTCCTTTTGGGCTCGCTCCAAGTCGGCCGGGGAATCGATTTCAATCCAAGGGAGTGCCCGGGTCAAGGAATAGCCCACTTGGCAGCCGCGGGCGGTGAGGGGCGGCAGGCAGGCGGTGAAATAGGCGTGGCGATTTACTTCCTCTTTCAGCAGCGAGTCCAGAACCGCTGGCAGCAACGCGGAGGCGCGGGGGGAGAAGCGGGCGATGCCGGGGAAGGTGGCGAACATTTTGTCGGGGGGAATGTTCTTGCTGATTTCGACGACGCGGTGGTTCTCCACCCGGGCTTTCATGGTTTCTTCGACCAGCTCAGTGTCGAGGGCTACGCAGACGTCCGCCGGGTGCTCCAGGCAGGGGCGGAGGATGGCCGGGTGGAAGAGCAGATCGGTGTGCAGACAAAGGGTGTCGCGCCCGGCCAGCTCGTGGCGCGCGGTCCAAAGCGAGTGCAGATTGTTGGTGGCAGCGTAGTCGGGGTCGTGGAGGGTGCGGATGCGGCGGGGGTAGCGGGAGACGATCTGGTCGGCGCAGTGACCAGTCACCACCAGGACGTCTTCAATGCCGTGGGCGGCCAGGGCGGCGAGCTGGTAGTCGAGCAGCGTACGCCCGGCGAGCTCCAGCAGGCACTTGGGTCGGTCCTGGGTGAGCGGCCGCAAGCGGGTGCCGGGTCCGGCGGCGAGCAGAACAGCCAGGGTGTCGGCGGGCATCAGGCAGAGCGGCGGACGGCGCGCTCGAAGCGCCGGCGCATCTCGAGGGGGTCGTAGGGGATGCGGGGGGTGTCGGGCTGGTTACCGGGCTCGACGCGGAGGTGGCGCACCTGGAAGCCGACCTCTTCGAAGTTGAGCGCGGCGGAGCAGGTGGGTTGGTCCCCCGTGGAGGCATAGGTAGCGTTGTCGAGGATGATGTGCACCAGGTTGGGGAGGCGCAAGTGGCGGGCCAGGGCCAGTGAGCCCAGGCTCATCAGGGCGGCGCCGTCGCCGTCGAGCACCACCACTTTGCGTTCGGGGTGGGCCAGGGACAGGCCGAGGCCGATGGGGAGGGCGCAGCCCATAGAGCCGCACATATAGAAGTTCTCCGCGCGGTCGCGGACGACGTAGAGCTCGCGGCTGATCATGCCGGTGGTGGCGACGATGAGCTCGTCGGTCCACTCGGCCGCCAGTTGCCGGATGGCTTCTAGGCGTCGCACTTGGGCTCCTCGACGATGGTGTAGTCGTCGTATTCGAGCAGGTCGAGCAGCGGCACGGTGATTTTGTGCATGAAGAAATGCTCGAACGGTTTCCTCCGCAGGCTGATGAGTAAATGCACGGAAAGGCCGTAGGGCTTGAGCAGGGAGGCGATGGGATTGACCAGGTGACCGAGGCCGGAGCTTTGCAGATAGACTAGGGGCTTCTTGCCGCCCATGGCGGCGCCGGCGGCCATCGCCAGGGCTACGTCTTCGCGGGGCGCGGGGATGAAGGGCGACCGTTTGTCCGCCTGCAGGTCGTTGATGAAGGCGGACAGCCCCGAGCAGGGGACGCCGACGAAGAAGTCGTAGCCCTGTTCCCGAAATTGATGGTAGAGCCCGACGCTGGAGGTCAGAGCTGTATCTGCTCGCATACCTTGACGTAGTCTTCGAAGGTGTCGACTTCCATCCAGCCCTTGTAGATATCGACCGCGGCGACGGGCAGGCCCTGGTCGAGCAGCTCTTGGAGGATGTCCGAGAGGCTGGCCTTTTGGAAGCCGGCGGCTTCGTGGAAGGGGAGCTGGTCGGCGACCTTGGTCAGGCGGTGGTAGGTGTCGCGAAGGATTTTCGTGCCGCGCGGGGAAAACAGCGCCATGCCGATGAACTCCGCCTGGGCCTGGGCGGGTTCGATGGTCCGCCCGATGCGGGTGACGCGGTTGCCGTCGGCGGCGGGGAGGAAGCGGTTCTTGTAGAGGGGCGAGTTCTGCGTTTGCACCAGCTCGGGGTGGCTGACCGGGTGGAGCTGGCCGCGCTGGTAGCTCTCCTGCCAGGCGTGGTCGACCACCAGGGCGACGTCGGCTTGGGCGCGCAGCAGGCGGTCGAGGATGCTGGAGTCGAAGAGGATGTCGCCGTAGAGGACGAGCACGCGGCCCTCCAGCGCCGGCTCGGCGCAGAACAGCGAAGCCAGGTTGTGGGTCTGGGCGTAGCGGTCGTTGTCGACGTAGCGGACGGTGTCGAGCGCCGGGAAGGCTTCCTTCTTGTAGCCGCGGACGACGACGATCTCCTTGATGGCGTGGGCGCGGAGGCGCTCGACCTGCCGCTCGAGAATCGTCTTGCCGCCCACCTCCCACATTGCCTTGGGACGGTCCTTGATGAGCGGCATCAGCTCGCGCTCGAAGCCCACCCCGGCAGCGACGATGACGGCGGTGGTCTTCTCCGGCGCGGGGAGGAACTGGGCTTCCTGGTCACGGAGTTCAGAGACGCCCACGAGCCGGTAGATTTCCTCCAGCGGGGCGATGCGGGGGTCGACGGCGGCGGCGAACTGCTTTTCCCGGAGCTCGGTCAGGGCTTCGCGGACCGCTTTCACCGAGGCGCGGATGCCCTGGTTGGCGAAGATGACCAGCCGGCAGCCCAGCTCGTAGAGTTCCTGCGCGGTGGTCTGCTTGTAGATGGTGGGGACGGCGGCCAGGGGCACAGGGCGGTCCCAGCGCCGGGCGAAGGCCTGGATTTCCTCCGGGGTGTTTTTCTTTGAGTGGACCAGAAGGAGGTCGGCGCCGGCGTCGGCGTAGGCGCGGGCGCGCTTGAGCGCTTCTTCCAGCCCCCAGCCGGCAATGAAGGCCTCGGTGCGGGCGATGACCACGAAGTCCGGCGAGCGTTGGGTGTTCTTGGCGGCGCGAATCTTGCCGCTGAACTCTTCGATGGATTCCAGCTCGCGCTTCACCGAGGCGTAGAACGAGCAGCGCTTGGGGAAGACGTTGTCCTCGATGGAGATGCCGGCCAGGCCGGCCTTCTCGCACTCGCGCACCAGGCGCATGACGTTGATGGCGTTGCCGAAGCCGTTGTCGCAGTCGGCCACCACGGGCAGCGCGGTGGCGTCGTTGATTTCGCCGCAGACCGCCAGGTGCTCGGACATGGAGAGGATGGAGGCGTCGGGCAGGGCGCGGGCGGCGTTGATCTCGAAGCCGCTGGCCCAGACCCCGTCAAAGCCGGCCTCTTCGGCCAGCTTCGCCGTCAGCCCGTTGTGCGCCCCCACCAGCAGCGTGGGCTGCGTCCTCCCCAACAATTCCCGGAGTTTCGCGGCCTTGCTCATTCACTCGGCGCCCTGCTCTCTCGGCAACCCCGCAGTATAGCGCATTCTTTCGTGTAGCGGCGGGTTCACCCCGCCAGGTTGGCGGCCTAAAGCCGCCTCTACAATCACGGCAGGGGCGCCCCGCTACTCCCCCTCCACCCCGCATGCGTTCTGCGTTCTGAATGCATTCGAACGCATGGGAGAGCCACTCCAGCCGAAGGCTGGGTAGGGCAAGGGTTTGTCCACCCTGAGCGAACTCGAAGGGTGCCTAATGCAAGAGCTTAGAGCGCACGTTCAGCCCAGTCAGAAACAACAATTGAAATTCCAAAGTCGGCTCGAAATTGTTCTCGTTTCCTATCCGGGAAATCCACGAAATCGTGCGAAACGAATGTTCGGGACCGGGATTTGTATGTAACCTTGATAAACACTCTATCAGTCTTTGCCACCCACCGATCCACCCTTCGGCCGAACCCTCTATCGACTTTTCTGCTGAACTGCCGAATGCGACCTCTTCGCCCAAGAGCAACAATTATCTGGAACGCTGGATTCACAAAGCGGATGTTTTCAAAATATTCGTGTCCTATGATGCTACGATTTGTAGCGCGATCTAGAGTAAAACCTTCGTCTACACACAGCTCTGTCTGACTTCGAAGTAATCGCTCTAGAAATTGCCTCGCGGAAAAACGAGATTGTTGGCGAGGGTCGTAGGAATGCTGGAAGACATTAGTATCGATAACAATATCCAAAAGCATTAAGACCACGACCTAACTTGCAGATTGATCGAGCGCCCTCGCAAGCCGAAGTGCCTCACCGATAGAATCTTCAAAGAACCCTTGGGGCCACTCATCTGGCTCAATATGGCCGTCCTCTTGTATTCGTATGGCGCGAACAGAAGACTCTCCCCTCCTCTTCTCAACAAAATACAAAGCTACGTCGTCGGCTCGAATCTTCTTTTCCGCGATAAGGCTTCGCAATCTCAAAATGAAATGCTCACTGTGTGTTTCCACGATTATCGACCGCTCTTCCCTCGCGAGCGTCGCAAATAAATTGGCGAGCTTGCATTGTAGCCTTGGATTTAGATGGATTTCCGGTTGTTCAACGAATATCATGTCTCCTGCCTTGGAATGGAATCCTTCAACGATAAGTGGTAAGAGTTGTGAAAGGCCGAAGCCAGTATCTACGAAATCGACTCGCCACCCTTTTTTTCTGCCTAGTATTTCTACGGTGAAGATGCCGCGACCCAGCTCATTACATTCGACTTTGTCAGCTAGTTCAAATTCTCGTAACCAATCTCTAATTCGTTTTTGAAAATCCGATTCTTTTCTGTGGAAAAGAATTAGTGGAGCATTTTCTCCACGCACCCCCACCGACTCTGGAGTTTCTTCAGAGCTCTCGTATGAACGCTTAGGCCGTTCCCGCAAGGGGCCAACGTAGCTCAAATGCGAAATTAGGCGCGATACATCGCCTTCCGCAGAAGCGGAAACCATCCAATAGTGTGTAATTGGTCCCGCAATGTTTAGTTTTTGCAATATCACGCCGCGCTTCTTCTTCCGTTCTTTGATCCCCGTTTTCCCGATTTGTTTCCTGAGGAATTCGTTAATAACGCTTGAAGCAGAGAAGAAAAAATGTTCAGGTTTACCTCTGTTTACAGATTCAAGAAACCTTTGAGGAAGTTGTTGAGGGAATTCCAGCGAATATTTGTTGTTAGGGCGAAGTTTACGGGTTACATAGGGCCTGTTGTAAACGTCACGAATTTGATACCGCCCCAACTTGACTTCGCTTTCTGTCTCACCAGCAACGAATTGCAGTGTCAGTATGCCCGGTGGATATGGACCCACTCTTTTCAGCCTCTTCTTTCCCTTGTCTTGTTCTTTGCGCGGATAGGCAAACCGCAAATGAAATGAAACCGGCTCATTCACCCGGTGGCGGTAAACCATGTCGCGATATGTGCCGATTGACACCATAGGACCCGTAGTCTTGAGTGCTACGTTCGGGTCTGCAGAGTCTAATGTTTGTCTAAGGACTAGAAGCGGAAGCATGAGACTGGTCTTACCTGTATTATTAGCCCCTAGCAAGACAGTTATTGGCTTTACGCCAATCCAGCCGGTGTCGTAAAAGCTACGGAAGTTCTGCCAACGAAATTCGAATCGAGGTTTGGCCAATTGGCCACCTCCTTTGACCTCTGACGGGTCTGGCAATTTTGAGCCTCAAGCTCCCGAAAACTTAGCGCAATTCTTACCAAACTAACCCAGAGAACGCAACCTAACGACTTGCGACACTAGTCGGCTTCGGCGGGGCGGTGCTCGCGCTGGCGGAAGAGGCGGTTGTTGTAGAAGATCATCAACCAGACCATGTTGGCGCCCAGGGTCACAAAGCCGAGCAGGAGCACGCGCAGGTCGAGCAGGCAGAACAATAGAATGAAGTAGGGGAGCACGGCGCGGCGAACCAGGAAGTAGACCCGGCGGGTGAACCAGTGCAAGAGGTTCTGGTTGTGCTTCTCTAGAGCGGTGTGGATGCGGTTGGGATAGTCGGTGGGGTTGTCGCCGCTGATGAGCATACGCTGGCGGCTCTGGAGGACGAAGCTCAGCACCCACCCGAACAAAAACAGGCCCCCCACCACCAGATGAGGGGCGAAGCCGGTCTCCCGGTAGAGCCCGATGGCCATGCCCACGAAGATGCAGAAGTAGCTCAAGTAGTCGACCGCCGACTCGAACCACACCCCGAACTCCGACTCCAGGAACTTCAGCCGGGCCACCATGCCGTCGATGTGGTCCATGATGGCGGAAACGTAGGCCAGGAAGGCGCCGGCGAGGCTCCAAGCGTAGCTGCCCTCGGCGAAGGCCCAGCCGGAGAAGAGCGCGAACAACAACCCCAGAGCGGTGATGAAGTTGGGCGTGGCCGGGGTGCGCACTGCCAGGCGGATGAGCGATTCGGCCACCACCAGCTTATTGAACCGGGCGAAGATGCCGTCGGAGGGCTTGAGGTTGAAGTGGGCGAACTCGCGCTCGATCCGCCGCAGCGCCTGCTTGTCGGAGGTGCGCGGCCAGAGCTTGCCTTCGACTTCCACCCTGTCCACCCGCGCCGTGCCTCCCGTTGTCATCCCGGGCGTCAGCGAGGGATCTGCTTTTCCTCCCTCCAGCCATTGGATGAATTCATCCACCCGCTTCAATTCTTTCGGCGCTTCTTCCGCCAGCTTCAATAGCTGCGCGCTGCAGAGGTAGAGGCTGACCCCGCCGCTGGCGGGGCTGGCTCCGTCCAGTTGCTCGGCGGTGCCGGCGTGGATGGCGATGCGGGCGAGCTTGGCGTTGAGTTCGGCGTGCAGGAGGGCCTCGAGGGCCCCGGGGCCGATGATGGAGTCGGCGAACAGCAAGACGAAAGGCTCGTTCAAGCGGTGGCCGACGGCGCGCAAGGCGGCCAGCTCGTCGGGCTCTTCCTCCACCGGGAACCAGTGCCACTGGAGCTTGCCCCGGGGGTCGCGGGTGAGCAAGCCCCCGGGGTGGTGGCCGCCGACGATGAACAGCTCCTCAAGGCCCGCGCGCTGGGCGGTGAGCACGGCGCGCAGCAACAGCGGGAGGCCGGCCAGCCGCGGCGCCCGCGGCGCGGCCGCGTCTTTCAGGTTCAGCAGTATGCCTTTGCTTACGGGCAACGGAGGAATCCCTTCAGTCAAAGATGATTTTCATGCGTCCAAGGATTCAGTCGGCGGCGGCGGAGGTCGCGGGCGCCAGCTCCAGCAGCTCATAAATCTTGGCCACGGCCCGGTCGGTGGCGGTGCCGGGCCGGTAGAAGATGTCGGCGGCGGCCTGCCGGCGGAGGTCGCTGAGCTGGCCGGGGTCGGCCAGGGCGTCTTCCAGGGCGCGCACCAGTTCGTCAGCCGTTTTCACCGTGACGCCGATCCGCTGGCCCCAGACCTCGGTGTCCCAGCGCTCCTTGTTGATCTCATATTTTTCAGGGGTATCCAGGAAAAGGATGGGGCGGTCGCGCAGCAGGAACTCGTTGGCGGCGGAGCTGAAATCGGAAATGAGAACATCGGCGAGGGCCAGGTAGGGCACGATGTCGAAGCCCTCGATGAGGTGGACGCGCCGCCGCCCCCCCTCGAGGTTCTTCACCTTGCGCAGCCAGTCGGGGGTGCGCCGGAAGTCGCGGCTCTTGTCGTGGAGCTTGACCAGGAGGTTGATGGGCATCGCGCGCAGGCGCTCGATGACCTCCAGGCCTTCGCCCTCGATGGACGAGTAGGAGCCGCTGGGGGCGTAGAGGACGATGGGGAGGGAGGGGTCAAGCTCCAGCTCCCGCTTGATTTTCTCGGTATCAATCCGGCCGTTCATCAGCGGGTCGAGCTTGGGCATGCCGATCATCTCAATGCGGGGGTCGTCCTGGCGCAGCAGGCCCTTCTGCACGAACCGCTTCACCATATAGGGGCCGATCATGAAGAAGCGGGTGTAGTCGTGGATTTGCGGTTTGAGGAAGCAGTTGGTGATGGCCACGCCGTGGAAGATCTGCACGCGCTGGCGGGCGCGCGGGGCCACGTCGAACTTCAGGTAGACGGGCGAGAGCAGCAGGTCGTAGCGGCGCACCGGGGCGGCCAGGGAGCTGATCTTTTTTCCCTGGACGGGAAAGAGATCGAAGAGGTGCTTCTTCAACTGCCAGCCGAGGAAGTTTGACGACCAGAACCAGTGCAGGCGCGCGTCGGCGGCCAGGCGGTCGTAGACGGACTGGAAGAAGACGAAGTGGTGCGGCAGGGCCGCGTGGAAGATGATTCGCTTGTCTCCGTTGGCCGGCATCTCTAGACGAAGATTATACACCGTCAGGCCGCGGGGCGAGCAGGAAGCTGCTTTCAGGCGAGGGAACTGACCGGGAGGCGGGGCTCGACCAGCGCCGGAGACTCGGGAACGCCCGGGGGCAGGGTAGGGAATTCGGGGGCTGCCGGGTCGAGGAAGAGGCGGCAGTAGAGCTCCAGGGCCAGGAGCAAGAAGAGCTGGCTTCCACGGCGACCCTGCAACCAGCCCCAGGTATGGGGGCGGTAGAGCTCGCGGAGGAAGCCGGGGCGAATCCATCCCCGCTGGCGCATGGAATCTTCGTTCACGTAAGTGCGGGCCGCGTCCAGGAAGTCGGCCGAGTACCAGAGGCGGAAGGGGGCGCCGAATCCGCGTTTCCGCCCCTCCAGGATGTCGTCGGGCACCAGACCTTTCAGGGCCTGCCGCAGCAGGTGCTTTGGCCGGAAGCTGCGGAGCTTGAGGGCGTCGGGCAGCGAGTTCACGAACTCGACCAGGCGATGGTCCAGGTAGGGGACGCGGGCTTCCAGCCCCCAGGCCATGGTCATGCGGTCGACCCGGTGGAGTTGGTAGTCCGGCAGCGGGTAGGACTGCTCGAAGTTGAGGATAGCGCCCAGGCCGGTGCGGCCGCCCTGCTGGAAAACCGAATGTAGCGGGTCCCCGGAGTCGCTGGCCTGGCCGTTGGCGCTCATCCGGTGGCGGTCGCCCAACGAGTGGAGGCTCATCAAATAGAGACGCCGCTGGAGCCCGGAGGGGAGGAAGCGCAGCGTAGGGGAAAAGGGCAACAGGCGGCGGTAGCCAGCAAAGAGCTCGTCGGCTCCTTCGCCCAGCAGCACGGCCTTGACCTGGTGCCGGGCGAACTCGGACAAGTAGAAGAGGGGAAGGAAGGAAATCGGGGTGGGTTCCTCCAAATGCCAGACCATGCGGGGGAGGTCGCGCAGGAAGTGGTCCGGCTGGAGCTCGAACTCATGGTGTTCGGTGCCCAGCTCCTCGGCCAAGGAACGAGCCAGAGGGCGCTCGTCGGCGGTGCCGGCGAAGCCCACGGTGAAGGTCTTGGGGGGATGGTCGAGCAGCCGGGCCATCAGGGCCACCACGCCGGCCGAATCCAGCCCTCCGGAGAGAAGGGCCCCCACGGGAACATCGCTGACCAGGTGGCTGGCCACCGCGTCTTCAAAGAGGCGGCGGAACTCGGCGATGGCTTCTTCCTCCGAGATGCGCCGGGGAGCGTGGGCCCGGAGGCTCCAGTAGCGCCCCAGGCAGGTCTGACCATCCTGCCAGCTCAGCCAGCAGCCGGGCGGGAGACGGTGGACCCCTTCGACCAGCGTTTCGGGGCCGGGGAGATAGAGGTAGGTGAGCAGCCGGGTGACCGCCCGGGGGTTGAGGCGGCGAGGGAGCTCGGGATTGGCCAGGATGGCTTTGGCCTCCGAGGCAAAGTAGAGGGCGCCTTGGTGGGGGGCGTAGTAGAGGGGCTTGATGCCCAGGCGGTCGCGGGCCAGCAGCAGGCGGTTCCGGCTGGCATCCCAGAGGGCGAAGGCGAACATCCCCTGGAGCCGTTCCAGCAGGGCTTCGCCCGCTTCCTCATAGAGGTGGACCACCACCTCGGCGTCGCTGTGAGTGGCAAAGCGGTGGCGGCGCGCTAGCTCGGCGCGGAGTTCGCGGTAGTTATAGATCTCGCCGTTCAGGACCAGGCGGACGGAGCCGTCCTCATTGGCCAAGGGCTGGTCGCCGGTTGTGAGGTCGATGAGGCTGAGGCGGCGGAAGCCCAGGCTGGCTTGCGGCGAGGAGAAGAAGCCCACGCTGTCGGGCCCGCGGTGGGCCAGGATGGCGGTCATACGCTCGAGCAGCGCTTGATCCCGGAGGCCCGCGAAGCCGCAGATGCCACACATAGGAACTGACCCTCAAGCGGATTGCCCGGCGACCAGCCGACCTGTCGGACAACTGCTTGCCGTAGCTGCGAGTTTCTCACAGCGCCTGTGAGAGAGCAATCCCAAGCTACTGGTTTCTCCGCAGGGCGTACCGGGAGAGAAAGACCAGGCCGGCGCCTGACCAGACCAGCGCCCGCAGGCGGCGGACCAGGGCCAGGCTGACGCCCTGGCTGAAGCCCAGGCCCAGTACCTGGAAGACCGCGGCCATGCCGGCTTCGTCGGTGCCGACGCGGGCGGGAATGAAGAAGAAGAGCGTCTTAAACACCTTGCTCATTCCTTCCAGGATGAGCAGGTCTTCCCAGGTGGCCCGCAGCCCCAGCGCCCCGAGGATGATATAGATTTCGAACATGGCGAAGGCCTGCGCTAGGCAGTTCCAGAGGAAGAGGGCGCGGAAGTCGCGGGCGTGCTCGCCGTAGAAGCGCAGCAGGTGGTCTTCCAGCTCGGTCAGTCGGGGACGGTGAGGGGCCAGCCAGCGGCCCATGCGCCCGCGAGCCAGCCAGTTCACCGCGGCCGAGAGGAAGCGTACCCGCCGCCGCAGCAGCCAGGCGACCGCCAGCAGGAACAGCGCCAGCAGCAGCGCCCCGACCCAGCCGGCACGCTGCATCTTCTCGTCCATCGTCACCCGGAGCAGGCCGAGGACCAGGCCGACGAGAATCACCAAGATGGAGGTGAGGCCGTAGATGCCGGCTTCGATCAGGGTGACCCCCAGGCCGACCAGCATCGGCATTCGTCGGCGGAGCAGGGTAGCCTTGGCGGGCTCCCCCAATAGGGGGCCGGCCACGGTCAGGTAGGCGATGGCCTCCCCCGCCAAGCGCATTTGGAACATGTCGCGGAAAGAGGGCGTGTCCTGGCGGCCGGCGAACGCGCATCGCCAGGCGGCGGCCCGGCAGAGGTAGCGGCAGCCGGAGACGCCCAGGACCAAGAGGAAGGCCCAGCCGAGAGTCAGCAGGCGGCGAAGAATCTCCTCCCAGCCCACCCGGTCGAGCAGGACGATGAAGAGAGCCAGGCCGAGCACCAGGAATATCCACTCGAGCTTTCGCATAGGGAGCGGGGACCAGCGGGTTGTCTTCCGCGGGCGCGCACACGCGCTCGTACCGTTCAAGTTGCGCGAAACCGCGAGCCCTCCGGAAAACTACCACTGCTCTCAAAGTTGGAACGGCACCAGCCTACCCCAGTTTTCCGGGCCGGCAAACGGAAAGCGGGCCTCAATCGGTGGGGTTGGCCAGCGGGGGCGAGGGCCGCCCCGGGGGCCAGTGGCGCCCGCGGGGGCCGGCCCATTCCAGCGGCTCCGCCGGTAGCAGCACCCGGCCGGGGAGGGGCAGGAAGGGGCGCTCGCGGACGGCGCCGGCCTGCCGGATGACTTGCCCTTCGGGGTCGAGCATGCCCAGCAGGTGGGCGACGGTGGGGACGATATCCATGGTGGTGGCCGCCTCGGCCATCACGCTGCCGCCGGGCAGCTCGAAGGCGCGCCCGCCCCAGAGCAGAAACACCGTGCGGGCCACCAGCGGCGAAAGCCCGCCGTGGCTGCCCCCGGAAGTGTGGCTCTTCGAAGAGTAGTTCCAGAGGTAGTTCGACCACAGCAGCAGGTCAGGCTGCTGGGCCCCGTACTTCCAGTGCAAGCCGCGCAGGTAACTCTGCTTGGCCTCCTCGGAGGGGAACCCGGCCAGCGCGCGCAGGAATCCCGGGTTGTTCAGGAAGCGGTCGGTATGCACGCCGGCGATGTCGAAGAACACCAGCGGGGCGATGGTGTAGCGGGTGTCGTAGGCGGCCTGGAGCCACTCCTGGCGGGTGTGGAACCGCTCCAGCCAGAGGAAAGCGGGCTCGCCGGTGGGGGAGTTGAACTTGGGGTCGTAGAAGAGGCCGAGGGGGTCGAGCTCATTGTGCGCCTGGAAAGTGAAGCGGCCGTCCGCGTCCTCTTCTAGGTTGCGGAGGGGGAGGTAGCGCACGCGGCCATCGGTGGCTTCCAGCACCAGCGCCTGGTCGCCCCGGCGCAGGTTGTGCCGCGCGGTCGAGACCACCCACACCACCCGCCGCAGGCGGACGGTGGGCTCCAGCCACCCGCGCTCCACCAGCGCCGCCCGCAGCGGTTCGACCCCGAGCGAGCGCACGATCAGGTCGGTGGGGTTGGGCTCGCGGCTTAGGGGCGGGTTGGGCGCTTCGTAGGTGGAGAGAATCTCCAGGTAGTTCATCGGCCGGGGGCGCCCCTGGCGGTCCAGGCTGGTTTCGACCCAGTTCAAATTTTCGTCCAGGCCCACGGTGTAGTGGGTGAGCTGGTAGAGGGAGTTGCGCGGGCCGAAGTACTTCTTGGGGATGAGTTGGGGGATCTTGGGCTGGTGCTCTTCCAGCCACAGCAAGGGGTGGTCGGCCTGGCAAAGCTCGGCCAGGCGCTGCAAGAGGCGGAGCTGGGCGGCGTCGCGCTGGTTCTCCTCCCGCAGGCGGATGGCGGCGTCCCGCCAGTAGGGGTCGCTGCGGTGTTCCAGCTCCGGCAGCCAGCCGCGCACCCCCCGGTAGTAGGCGAGATAATCGGCCAGCTCCGGCTCCAGCCACTCGCGGACTGACGCCAGGGTCTCGCGAAGGAGTTGCCGCAGGCGGGCGCGGCCCTCTTCGTCCAATTCGCGGGGGCGCGCCTGCAAGAGCAGGTGCAACCGGTTGAGGTCGTTGTTGCGCAGGTGGAGTTCGGCGCGGGCGTTGCCGAAGTTGTCGATCACCGCGGTGACGTAGTTGCTATGCCCCTCGGCCTCGGCGGCCGCCCCGTAGGGCGAGTAGGGGTTTTCGTACACGCGGGGGAAGTCGACGCCGGGAAAGGGGTTGGTGAGGGCCCGGCCGGCATCCTCGGCCATCACGGTGGCGACGGTGTGGCCGCCGAAGCGCCGGGTGCGGAACACGCGGGTGATGGGCCAGGCCAGGTTGATGGCCCCGGGCTGGTACTCGGAGCCGTGATCGCTCACCAGCACCACCAGGGTGGTGTCGCGGCGCTGGCTGCGCTCGACCGCCCGCAGGATGCGGCCGATGCGCCGGTCCAACTGCACCATGCGCCGAACTAGGTTCTCCGGGTTGGGGTCGACGTGCTGCTGGTGGTCAAGGGTGAAAAACGTGCCCAAGTAGTCGTAGCGCTCCCCTGCCACCAAGTCGGGCTCGAGAATCTTTTTCGCCACCAGGTCGGTGGCAAAGTCAATGCCGAAGTCCACGTAATCGATGCCCTCGGCCCGCCGCGCCAGGTGGGCTTGCAGCACCTTCAAGGGGTGGCGCGGGCTTTGCCCGGCGAAGAGGTAGTTGGTGGCCAGGCCGGTCAGGTAGTCGCGCGGGGTGACGCGATAGTAGATTTGGGGGATTTCATAGCGGCGCAGGGGGTTGAAGGCGTCCGCGAAGAGGCTGACCCCGGCCTGGTCGAGCTGCCACAGCGCGTTGGTCTTGCCGCCCTTGCGCAGCACGAACTCCAGGGTGTCGCGGAAGCCGTCCAAGTGGGAGCGCAGGTAGCCGGTCTGGCGGCTGAAGGTCATGTGGCGCTTGACGACGCTGGGCTGCCCGGTGTCGATCACTCCCCAGGCGATAGCCGACAGCGTCACCGTGGCCGAAAGCATCCGCTCCGCCCGCACCCCCTGCTGGTAGAAGTAGCGGCGGATGTTCGGCACCAAGTCCTCCTGCCCGGTCTGCTGGCGGAAGAGGGTGATGGCGCGGCGGAAACCCTCCGGGTCGGGCAAGCGGGCGAGCTTTTCCGGGTCGATGAGGGCCTCGAGCAGGAAGGGGCTGAGGCCGTCGACCTTGATTTGGATCAGCCGCGGCCGCCCCCCGGGCTTGCTCCCCGGCTGGGCCAAGCCCCCCGCCTCCTGGGCGCGCGCGGGCAGGGGAAGCGTGCCGGCCAGCAGGGCCAGGACCAGCAGGAGTCGCCCGCCGCCACGAAAATGCCTGCGGTCTCCCATACCGGCTAGCCTCCTCCGGCGGCCTGCGCCCCGGTGTTGCTGGAGGCGCGCTCCAGTTCGGCTTGCAGGGCGCGGACCAGGTGCAAATAAGAATTTGTCCGGTCGGCCACCCAGGAGTCGGTCCCCGCCGGGCAGCCGCGCAGGGCGTCTTCCAGGCGAATCAAGTCGCGGCGCAGGCGGGGGGCGTGGCGCTGGAACTCGGCGCGCAGGTTCTCGTCGGCCTGGGCCGCCAGCAGCACTTCCCAGAGCAGCACCAGGTGGGCGTCGAGCTGGGCGGGGGCGTCGGTGGCAGCGCCGCAGCCGGCGCGGCGGGCTTGCTTGAGTTGCTGGTGGCAGCTCTCGACGAACTCGCGCAGGGCGCGGCGTCGTCGTTTCTCGCGCTCGCGCTGCTCCTTTTCTTCGCGCCGCCGGGCGTGTTGTTCCACTTTGGCCTGGCGGGCGGCGAAGTCTCGCTCGATCGCCACTCGCTCCCAGACGCGCCGGGTCAACTCCAGGGCGGCTTCCAGCTCGGGGACGCTGTGGCCGGAGGGCAGGCGGAGCTGCTGGATGTAAAGCTTGGCGTACAGCTCGCCCAGCACGTCCTCCAGCTCTTCCCTGTCCGGCGGGTCGGCTTGCAGGAAGAACTCCAGGGGGTCTCTCAGGGCGGCGAGAGAGCCGAAGTCTCCCATCGGCTGCGCCAGGAAATCCTCCAGGCGGAGCTGCTGGTTCCAGGCCACCAGCCGCCGGGCCAGCTCGCGGCGTTGCTCGGCCGGAGGCAACCCGTCGGGAACTTCCAGCCGCTGGTTCATCTCTTCCCGCACCCGGGCCAGGGTGCGGCAGAGCGCGCGGCCATCGAGGGCCAGCAGGCTTTCGTACTGGATATGGGCCAGGCGCTCCTCTACCGGGCCGGGCTTGATCAGGGGGTTGAGCACCCGCTGGTCGGCGCGCTGCTGCAGCAGGGGGCGGAGCTGCGGGTCGAAGTAGAGTTCGGCCTCCAGGGCCAGGCGCAGCTCTTCGATGCCCAGGCGGGAGCTTTTGTCCACCAGGCGGGTGAAGCCTTTCTTGTTGGCGGCCCAGGCGATGAGCCGGTAGGGGATGCGCTCCACCGAGAGCGACCCCGTGGTGATGGCCAGCCAGTTCTTGACCAGCACCATCATCTGCTGGCTGCTCTCGCGGCTGCCGGGGTTGCCGGGGGCGAAAAAGTCGATGGCGATGATGGGCCGCAGGGCCAAGTCGGTCTGGAAGGTGTAGACGCTCAGCGGGATCAGCTCGTCCGGATGCTCGCGCGCCAGCCGCTGCACCTCGGGGTGCGTGTGCGGGTTGTAGGGGAGGTCGAAGGGGTTGGCGACCCCCCACCAGTCGGCGTCGGGCGCCGCCCCCAGGCGGGGGTCGTAGTAGAGCACGCCGCCGATGGGGAAGGCGGCCCCATTCTCGGTGAAGCGGTAGAAGGGCTGGTAGCGGAGGGAGTGTTCGTTGGCGGCGCTTTGCAACCAAGAGGAGGCCTTGCCCACCTTCACCCGCATGCTGCTCTCATAGTTGTAGATCAACTCCAGGGCGTCGGCGTGCAGCACCCAGCGGCCGAAGAACGACCGGTTCCGCAGCAGGTGGAAGCGGAGCTCGTTCACGCTCGCCAGCCAGTCGGCCTCCTGCTCGCCCGTGTAGGCCACATCGAGCAGCCATTGCAGGGCCAGGTAAGCGCGCTGGAAGTTGCGCTCCCGGCGGTCCTTGCGCCGGGAGAGATAGGTGCGGAAGAGGTACTGCGCCGGGTTGACCAGGTTCGCCCACACCAGCCCTCGCCGCAGCCCCCCCAGGATGCCCTGGCTGCGGGAGGCGCGGCCCAGGTTGATGAGTTGCACCACCGGGTCGGGCACCGGCAAGGCAGCGTCCTCGGGCGCGCGGCGAATCTCCCCAAGCCAGTCGTCCAGCCGCGCGAGATCCTTTTCGGAGGCTTGGGGGGCCCCGGCCGGCAGCGGGAGCACAGCCCGCAGAGTGCGTCGCCAACCGGCGGGCGAGGGGCCGTAGACCCACAGCGCCATCCACTGGCCGGTTCCTTCTTGGCTGAGTGTGCGGTCAAAGGCGAGGCTGGCCAGGGGGTGGAAGTGGAGCTGGTCCTCGCTCCCGCTCTCGGTGCCGATGGTCAGCAGGAGAACGTCGCCTCCGGGCAGGGCGGCCTGGAAGGCGGCGGGCGGGCCGCAGCGGCAGAACTCCGCCTGAACCACCACCCGGGTAGTTCCCGGCTCAAGCAGCCGGCCGAGTATGGGCTGGTGCTGGGGAGGCTGGGCGGCGGCGGGGAGAGGGAAGAGAAGGAGACCCCCCAGGCTGAGGGCCGTCAGCCGCCGCGCCGTGCTGCCGGTCGCCTGCGTGGTTGGCATCTCCTGTGCTGCCCGTGTTCGCCTGCTCTTGCTCCTTTAGTTGCCCGGAACCGAGGAAGGGTTTGCCGCCCGGTCCGCGGACGCCAGGCCTGCCCGACCGGCAGGCGGGCCCACGCCGGCGGGCGCTGGGCTGCGGGCCAGGATGGCGGGCCAGACTTCCTCGCGGGCCCGCCGCAAGTCCTCGGGAAAGTCAATCTCGATCCAGGGCAGGCCTTCGATGCAGACGGCGTGCAGCGGGTAGTCAGCGGCGAGGGCGTTGAAGGCGTAGGGGACGAACTCCTTCTCCGCCCCGGCAGCCAGCAGCTCTTCCATACGGTCGAAGAGCACCCGGGCGCCTTCGGTCGAGAACTTCAGCACCCCCACGTTTTCCGCGTGGGCGCACCCCGGCTCCAGCGCCTTGCCCATCGCCCGGATGCGGTCCCCCTCGAGTTCCACCTTCATCTCTTCCGCGTCGAAGCGCTCCCGCCGCTCCACCGCCAGCGCGGCCGGGTAGGGGGAGTCCGAGACGCGGCGGAGGATTTCCGGGTCGAAGAGCACGTCGGCGTTCAGCAGCAGGAACCCCTCCCGGGCGTGCTCGCGGGCCAGCCACAGCGAGTACAGGCTGTTGGTGCTCTGGGGGCGGGGATTGGTGAGGAAGCAGGCCCGGCCCCGCAGGCAAGCTTCCACCGCTTCGCCGTGGTAGCCCACTACCACTGCCACCCGCTCGACCCCGCAGGTGCGCAGGGCCTCCAACTGATGCTCGATCAGGCTCAGGCGCCCCACCCGGAGGAGGCACTTGGGGCGCTGGTCGGTCAGCTCGCCCAACCGGCGGCCACGGCCCGCCGCCAGGATGATCGCCGTAGCAGGCATCAGGGGATTCTGTCGCATCGTCGCGGGACGGGCAAGAAGAATTTTTTCACGGCCGCCCGCCGGCCGAGGAGTTCAGCCGAACCTTGTAGTCGCCGTTTTCGATGGTGGTCCAGGTGGTGCCGAACAGGAGGACCTCGGTGACGCTCTCGGTGCGGGCGGGCAGCCAGAACGGCCCCACCTTCTTGAAGGTGCGGAGGAAGTCAATGTCCCGGGTCCAGAAGGAGGGGCGCTTGGCCGGCTTGCCTTGGGCGCGCACCACCGCGAAGTCTTCCGTGTCCACCCAGATGGTTCCCTGGAAGAGGAAGGTGTCTTCGCGCCGGGGGGTCACTTCCAACTGGTAGGCCGGGCGGCCCTCGAGCGTCTCCTGGCCGAGCAGGCGGAAGTCGTAGTTCTGCGGGGTCATGGCGCTGCGGCGCTTGTTCTCCGGCTCCAGGGCCTCTTGCTCGCCTTCCATCATGCGGTCGAAGACGCGCTTGGCCACGAAGCCGGAGCCTTGCTCTCGAACCATTTCGAAGCTCAGCTCATGGGGGGCGCGGAAGGTAACATCGACGATGCGCTCGACTTCTTTCTCGTAGATTTCGTTGGTGAGGTGGTAGCGGCGCCGCACCTGCCAGCCGGCCAGGAGTTCGTCCCGCTGGCGGTTGGCGGCCATCAGCCGCTCGACGATGGCTTCGGTCCTCAGGCTCTCGGCCGGGGTGGACTGCGACAAGGGCGGCGGCGGCGGGCTGGCCGCGGCCGGCAGCAGCAGTCCCGTTACCACCAGGCTGGCCAGGAACCGGGCAGGACGAAGGCGCATGAAGCCGACGGACACGGCCGGGCTAGAACTCGATGCCGAATTTGCCGCGGAAGATCCGCCCGCGGGAGTTGAACAACCCCAGCCCGGTGAAGGCATCGATGTTGTTCTGGATGTCGCGGGGGTTGAAGTGGTCGAAGACGTTGAACACCTTGAAGCCCACACGGATCCGGCGCACCTTGCCGTAGGCCTTCACGCGGAAATCCTTGAAGAGCTGGAAGTCGAAGGAGGCGAACTGCGGGAAGCGCCCGCCCTGGTTGCGGGCCCCGACGAAGTTTTGGGTTTCGTCCAGCAGGGAGAAGGGGAAGCCGCTGCGCCAGTCGAGGACCGGCGACCAGCGCACCCCGTAGGGCAGCTCGATCTCCCCCCAGACCAGCAGCCGGTCGGGCACGTCCACGTTGGACCGGGAGCGCTCGTTGGGCCGGATGATGGGGTTCTCGAAGTTGCCGAAGAACTGCGGGAAGGTGTTCAGGTCGCCCGCCGATTCCGAGTGCACGTAGGAGATGTTCAGGAAGCTATCCTCCTGGAAGCGCCAGTTGGTGGTCACCTGGAACTCGCGGTAGCGGCTGCGGCCGCGGGAAGCGGCTTGCAGGGTGGGGACGCCGAAAAGGTTGTCGAAAGGCTCCACGATGTATTCGTCCCGCCCCTCCCGCTGCATATAGGCGAGGCGCAGGAGCAGGCCCGGGCGGAGTTCGCGGTCGAGCTCCAGGCTGAAGGCGAGGTTGCGCGGGTTCTCCGGGTCCTCCAGCCGGTTCACGAAGCGTCGCGGCGGCCCCAGGGGGTTGCCCGCCGGGTCAAACAGCGTAACCACTCGCCGCTGCAACTGGGGGAAGTAGCCTACGTTCAGGGGCACCTTGTCGTAGAACAGCCCCACGCCGGCGCGCAGCAGGGTCTTGTTATCGGAGGTGAGCACGTAGGCGAAGGCCAGGCGCGGGGCGAGGTTGCTCTCGTTGGCGATGGTGTCGTAGTCGTAGCGGAGGCCTAGGTCGAGGGTCAGCCGCGGGTGCACGTTCCACTTGTCGTGGAGGAAGAGGGTGTACTCGGTGATGTCGCGGTCGATTTCCGGATTGCCCACGAACTCGATGCGCTCCGAGACCGTGCCGTCGTTCCGGCGCACTTCCACCGGCTGGCCGAAGTGGAACCCGCGGAAGGTGGCGCGCGAGAAGGCGAAGCCAACCTTGACCTGGTGCTGGCCGCGGCCCTGCATAGGGGCGAAGTTGTATTGTTCCAGCCATTCGTAGCGGCGGCTGGTGCGGTTCTGGATGTTGAAGAAGCTGCCCAGGTTGCACTCGGGGCGGAGGACGAAGGTCAGCAGGGTGTTGGCCGGAAAGGCGCCGATGTCGCAGACCGGCGGGCGCAGGAACTCTTCTCCCAGCCCGGCCGGGAAGATGTCGGCGTCGAATTCCTTCACGCTGAACTGGGATTCGAGCAGCGAGCCGTTGGAGAAGATGTACTGGTCTCGCCCCCCGCCCATCCAGCCCCGCTGGCGATAGTTGGCGGTGGCTGGCTGGGGATTGAAAGTGTCCAGGGTGGCGAATTGTTGTTTCTCCGGGTAGACGCTGAACACGGGGGTGAGCCGGTGGGTGGGAGTGAAGGTGACGTCGAACTGGGTGAAGGAGTCGAAGCTCTCGATGGTGGTGTCCTGCACCAGCTCCGGGAGGCTGGTGGTGGGCGCCCGGTTCAGCCGGTACTCGAAGGATTGCAGGAAGGCGAAGCGGCCTTGGACGATGGGCCCGCTGAAAGTCACCCGCGGAGTGGCGGACTCGATTCCGCGAATGGCGTCGTTGCGGCGGCGCAGGCGGGGCAGGAAGTTATCGATCTTGAAGGTGAACTTGTCGGCCGAGGGTTTGGTTTCCACGGTGGTGACCGCCCCGGCGAACTTCCCGTACTGGGCGTCGTAGGGATTCGGGAGGACTTCCACCGTCTGGATGACCTCAATGGGCAGAGCGATGGCTTTGTCGCCGGTGACCGGGTCGGTCACGTTGGCGCTGTTGACCAGCCAGCCGGTCTCGGTCGAGCTGGCTCCCTTGATGTTGATCAGCCCGTCCGGCCCCCGCACCACCCCCGGCACCAGTGGCAGCGCTTCCACGAAGCGCTCGGCGGTCAAGGGGGCGTTTCTCAGGGTCTGGCTCTGAATCCGCTCCCGGGTGGTGGTTTCCTCCGGCTGGATGCCTTCCGGTTCCGCCTCCACGGTTACCCGTTCCCGGAGGGCCTCCAGCACCAGTTCGATTGTGACTTCCAGCAGCGCTCCGGCTTCCACCACTACTTCCTGCGTCTTTTCGTCGTAGCCTTCCAGGGTAGCCTTCAGCGTATAGGTGCCGGGCGGGAGGCCGGTGAAGCTGTAAGCGCCGGTGTCGTCGCTCTGGGTCTGGAAGCGGAGGCTGGGGTCGGCCGTGGAAGTCAAGACCAGTTGGACGCCGCGGAGACGGAGCAGTTGGCCCTCGGCGTCCAGCGTGCGCACGTGACCGTAGACCTGGCCGCTCTGCTGGGCGCTCAAGCTCGGCGCCAGCAGCAGCGCCGCCAGCAGGCAGAAGAGAATGAGTTGGGGTCGGGGCGGGGTCAAGGTTTCCTGCGCCGGTTCTTTGGGTGCACTCCTGTTAGATGGCGGATTGCTAGCGCCGGATGCCGCGGACCTTCGTTCGGCGCGTCGTCCTGCCCGGTTCCAAACGCACCAGAGTAATGGGGAGTCGGCCAAGCTGTCAAGAAACCCTCCCGGGCGCCTGTGCTAAGATGGCCGCCGCGCTGAGGCCAAAAAATATGCCGGACTACACCCGCAAGCACGCGCGCGCCGGAGTGAGCGCAAAGCTGCCGGCCATCGAGACCTGGGAGAACCAGTTTCCCGGCTACGAGATTACGACCGCCATCCCCGAATACACCTCGCTCTGCCCGAAGACGGGGCTGCCGGACTTCGGCACCATCGTCATCCGCTACCAGCCCCGCCGGAAGTGCCTGGAGCTGAAGTCGCTGAAGAACTACCTCCTGGCGTATCGCAACCTGGGGATTTTTTACGAGAATGTGGTGAACCGGATTCTCCGCGACGTGGTCGCCGCTTGCCGGCCGGTCTGGGCGGTGGTGCGGGGCGAGTTCGCCCCCCGCGGCGGGTTGCGCACCACGGTGGAGGCGCGCTACCGGGCGCCGCTCCCCGGGCGCTCGGAAACGTCGCCGGGTCGGGGTATAATCAGGCGGGATTGGCCAGGGGGTTTCCCTCTGGAGGGCGGAAGTCGCGCGTAGGGTACCGGGAGAGGGAATGGCATTCGCGGTCAGAGAGCGGCGGAACGGACCCGTGGTGGTGCTGGAGTTGGAAGGCCGGCTGACTTGGGGGGAAGGCTCGGACAAGCTCGATGCCATCGTGCGGCGGCTGATCGAGGGCGGCGAGCGCGCCCTGCTGCTGGACTGCTCCCGGGTGGCGAGCATCGACAGCCAGGGGATCAAGTCGTTGGTTTCCGGCTACACCTCGCTGGAGAAGCGGGGCGGCCAGTTGAAGCTGCTGCGGCTGTCACCTCGGGTGCGGGAAGTGCTGGAGTTGACGCGCCTGACCGACGTGCTCAAAGTGTTCGACGACGAAGCCGCCGCCGTCAAAAGCTTCCCGGGCCGCTAGCCGCCGGCGAGGAAAACCCGTGGGCGGCGGCCCTTCAGCGTCCTGACCTATGCCGTTGCTGCGCGACTTCGTCTTCTGGCTCTCCAAGAAAAAAACCTTCACCCGCCCCATTGCGCGCACGGGGATGCGCCTGGGGTTCGCCCGGCGCTTCGTCGCCGGCGAGACCCTGGAGGACGGGCTGCGGGTGGCCCGGGAGCTGAACGCCCGGGGCCTGCAGGCCAATATGAACAAGCTGGGCGAGTTCGTCACCGCCCGCTCCGAGGCCGAGGACACCTGCCAGAACTACCGGCGGATTCTTCGGGAGCTGGCGGAGAAAAACATCACCGGCGGCATCTCCATCAAGCCCACCCAGCTCGGCCTCACCTTCGCCCCCGACCTCTGCCGGGAGCTCACCCTGCGCATTGTCGAAGAAGCCGCCGCCCTCAACAACTTCGTGGAAATCGATATGGAAGATTCGTCCACCACGGAAGCGACGGTTTCCCTCTTCGAGGCGGTCCGCCGCCAGCACTCCAACGTGGGCTTGGCCATCCAGGCCTACCTCTATCGCAGCCGGACCGACCTGGAGCGCTTGCAGCCGCTGCAGCCCAAGATCCGCTTGGTCAAGGGCGCCTATCGGGAGCCGCGCTCGGTGGCCTTCCCCAAGAAGAAGCAAGTGGACGAAAACTACCGCGCCCTGCTGCACTTCCTCTTCTCCAACGGCTTCCGGGTGGCCGTGGCTACCCACGATGAGAAGATGCTCGAGGAGGCCAAGCGGATCGTCCGCGAGCGGCAGGTGGCCCCCGACCGCTGGGAGTTCCAGATGATCCTCGGCGTCCGCCGCGACCGCCAGGAGGCGCTGGTGCAGGAAGGCTACAAGATGCGGGTCTACATCCCCTTCGGCGGCGAGTGGCTCCCCTACTTCATGCGTCGCCTCGCCGAGCGCCCTGCCAACCTCGCCTTCGTCGTCAAGTCCCTCCTCCTCGGCGGCTAGGCTTAAGAATGCAGTTAGCCTTCGCAGATTTCGGCTTTGTGCTTGTAGCTCTGCTGGTGTTGGTGCTTCTCTTCGCAGCAATACAGGCGTTCTTTCGCGACATCTGGCGGGGATTGAATCCAAGAATTCAGGACAAACTCGCCAGGGCCTTTGTTTTCAGCAGCATCATTGCTGTTTGCGTTTTCTTTGGTGGGTTTATTTTTTTGGTCCCCCTACTAGATTGGTTTTTTTCACCGGTGGTCGGTGAGGCAGATACTTGGCTGGCCTAGGCCGTGTAGGGCGCCATACTTTTCGGAATCGGGTCCTTCTTCGGCGCCTACGAATGGCTGAGTCTGCCCGACAACGAGCGCTCGTTCAAAGTGAAGGTAAGTGCCATTGGTTTTGTTGTGTTTTTGCTTGTGGCGAGTTGGGTTCGCACTTGGCTGATGGCTGGAGACTAGTGGCGCAGACACTCCTGTCTGCGCGGGCAGGCAAGAGTGCCTGCCCCACTAATTATGAGGGCGATCAGGACAGTGGATGAGCCGAAACTCCAGATAACAAGGCGGCGCTTACCCCATTGGACTTTGGAAGGGGCAACTTATTTTGTGACTTTTCGCATAGCCACAAGCCAGTTAACAACCGAGGAAATTCTGTCGGTACGAGATCAAATCATCTCTGGCGACCCCGAATTATATGAACTGCTTGCGGCTGTAGTCCTTCCTGATCATGTCCATCTTCTGCTCCGACCGAATCAAGGTGTTTCTCTGAGCCGAGCTATGAAAGGCATAAAAGGGGCAACAGCCCGCCGCCTCAATCAACGACGGGGGAGTCACGGAAGGGTATGGCAAGATGAGTCTCTCGACCGGATTGTGCGCGACCAAGCGGAGCTCGAAGAGAAGCTGAACTACATGTTTCTGAACCCGGTGAAGGCGGGACTCACCGACGATCCGGATTCATACCCGGGCTGGTTCATAAAGAGGAAGTAGCAGCAGAGGATTGGACAGACCCTTCGGCAGGCTCAGGACAAGCAGGAATGTCTGTCCTACCGACCCACTAATTCCAATCAAGCTGAACCCGCAGTGGGCGGCTCCCCGCAATGTTCCCGCTCGCCGGGAGCTCACGGCGCGGCGGGGGAGTGCTGGTAGGCCTGAGTGGCCCTTCGGCTTCGCTCCCTTCGGCAGGCTCAGGGTCTACGCTTCGCTCCGACAGGGCTGGCTCTCTTTCGCTCCGCTCAGGGTCTGGCGACAGCGGCGACGCCGGCGCCGGGCGAGAGCTTGAAGCCTTCTTCGGCCAAACACTTCTCCAGCGCGGCCAGCAGCAGCAAAACGTTGTTCTGCGTGCAGGAGGCCCCCATCAACCCGATGCGCCAGATTTTCCCTTTCAACTCGCCCAGCCCCCCGGCAATCTCGATGTTGAACTCCTCCAGCAGCCGCCGGCGAATCTTCCCGGCGTCAATTCCCGGCGGCGCCTTGACCCCGGTGACGGTAATCATCCGCTGCGGCGGGGGCGTGAGCATTTCCAATCCCATCGCTTCCAGGCCGGTCACCAGCGCCTGGGTGTTCCGCCGGTGGCGCTCCCAGCGCGCCTCCAAGCCTTCTTCGTCCACCACCCGCAGCGCCTCCCGCAAGGCGTAGACCATGGAGATGGGCGCAGTGTGGTGATACGTCCGCTCCCCGCCCCAGTACTTCATTATATGAGTCAGGTCGAAGTACCAGCTGGGCGGGCGGGTCCTCCGCTGGCGGATGGCTTCCTCCACCCGCGGGTTGGCGGTGAAGGGCGCCAGGCCCGGCGGGGCGCTCAGGCACTTCTGCGAGCCGGTGAAGCAGACATCGAGCCGCTGCGCGTCCACTCGCAGCGGAATCCCGCCCGCCGTCGCCACCGCATCCACCACCAGCAGGGCGCCGCATTCGTCGGCCACCTGGCGAAAGGCGTCCAGGTCATGCAGGGCGCCGGTCGAGGTCTCGCCGTGCGTGACCCCGAGCACTTTGATTTTTTTCCCGCGCGCGGCTTCCCGGGCCTGCTGCGGGTCAACCGGCAACCCCGCCGGCGCCTTCAGCTCGATTACCTCGGCGCCCACCCGCCGGGCCATGTCGGCCAGCCGGGTTCCGAAAAACCCCGCCACCGTGATCACCGCGGTCTCGCCCGCCTCCAGGCAGTTCATCATGGCCGTCTCCATCCCGGCGCTGCCGGTGCCGGAGACGGGGAAGGTGAGCCGGTTCTCAGTGCCGAAGAGCCGCCGCAGCAGCACTTGGGTCTCCTCCATGATGCGGAGGAAGTCAGGGTCGAGGTGGCCGAGCATGGGCGCCAGCAGGGCGCGGTAGACGCGCGCGTCCACGCAACTCGGCCCTGGGCCCAGCAGGATGCGGGGCGGGGGATTCACTTCGCCCACAGGCGACTTCATCGGCTCGCTTTCTGCGAATCGCTTTCTGTGATGCGGATTTCCACGCGCTTGCCCTGGCCCTTCTTTTTGCTCAGCCAGTCGCTCATTTCCCGGCTCAGGCGCTGGGTATCCACGCCGAAGCCCGCTTCCAGCAGCCCCTCGGCCCGGGGCAGGGTGTCGTCGAAGGCCGCCTCGCCGGTGAAACGCCGCATGCAGAAGCTGTCCAGCCACTCCAGGGGACAGGGGCGGCGCTGGCCTTCAACCTCAACCTCCACCCTCAACCGGCGCGCAAACACGCCGGATTATACCTCACGCCTCCCGCCATCGCGCCGCCGAACTTCTGCCTCTTGGCTTGACACCACCCCCCGCCGCTCGTAGACTGCAAGCACGCAGTTTCTTTCTAGGGGTTTTTCCTGACCCTATTGGGAGGGGGCGGGAAAGGACAGACCGCGGGGGAATGAATACCTATACGGTTCTCTTTGCCTTCGCCTTCCTGGCCACTCTCATCGGCACGCCCATTCTGCGGCGCGTGTGTACGCGTTTGGGTCTGTTGGATTCGGCCATCACCGCAGGGACGCATCAACGCCGTCACGTACCCCGGCTGGGCGGGGTCATCATCTACCTGGCGCTGGGCGGGGCCCTGCTGGCGCTCTTCTTTCCCTCCAATGTGATCACCGAGCAATTCCGCCAGGAGTTGCCCACCTTTTGGCTGCTCTGGGGCCCGGCCACCTTCATTCTCCTGCTGGGAGTAGCGGATGACATTTGGGGGATGAACGCTTGGGTCAAGTTCTCCGCCCAGGTGGCCGCCGGGCTGTGGTTGGTCTCCGTGGGTATCCAAATCACGCACCTTTCTCTACCCTGGGGGGGGGCGGGTGGAGCTGGGTTGGTTATCGGCCGGCGCCACCCTGCTCTGGGTCGTGGCCCTGACCAACGCCTTCAACTTGATTGACGGCCTCGACGGGCTGGCGGCGGGCGTGGGCTTTCTCTCCGCCGGCGCCATCGCCGTGACCGCCATGATGCTGGACGCGAAGATGGTGGTCGTCGTCAGCCTGGCCCTGGCCGGCGCCCTGCTCGGCTTCCTGCGGCACAACTTCGCCCCCGCCAGCATCTTCCTGGGGGATTCGGGCAGCATGTTCGTGGGGTTTGTCCTGGCGGCCAGCGCCGTCGTTTGGCATCAGAAGGCCACCACGGCGGTGGCGGTGGCTGCTCCCCTGCTGGCCTTCGCGCTGCCGGTCGCCGATACCACGCTGGCGGTGGTGCGGCGGACCCTGCGGGGGCAACACTGGTTCGCCTCCGACCGCCAGCACATCCACCATCGCTTGGTCGCCCTGGGGCTGACACCGCGCCAGGTGGTGCTGCTGCTCTACGGCTTTTCCGCCCTGGCTGCCCTGGCCAGCATCTTCGTCGCCCGCGGCCCGCGGCTGATCACCGGAATGGTGTTGTTGCTGTTCATGGGCGCCTGCTGGGTGGGAGTGCGTCGCCTGGCGTATCCGGAATTCATCGAGTTCGGCTGGGCCTTCTCCCGCCGGCGGGTGCGTGCCCGGCTGCGCCTGCAAGAGTTGCTGGAAGGGCTGCGGGCCGTGGCTAGCGGGCCGGAGTTGCGGGAGTGGCTGCAAGGGGCGGCCCACTCATTGGAACTGGAGCGGGTGACGCTCCGACTGGACCCGGCCCGGCGCCAGCGGCTGCGGCTTCTCGGCGAGGAGCCGGTGGGGGAGGACAACCTCTGGCGCTTGACCCTGCCTTTGGGTTCGGGCGGGGTGCTGGTGCTGGCGCGCCGCCCGGGGAGCGGGTGGGTCGACTTGCCCTTCGAGCTGGTGGGGGAGGAGTTGCGCGCCGGTTTGGACGAGGCGCTGGCGCGGCTGGAAAAAAGGGAATCTTTGCGCCCGGGGGTCGCGGAGGCAGCCTCACCGGCCGCCGCCTGGGTTTCCTCCGGAAAAGAGGTGGTCTAGATGGAACGGGAAGACAAGCTAGTACGCTCGCCCGGGCAGCCGCTGCAGGCCCCGGGGCGGCTGACCCCCGGCTCGCCGGGTCCCTACACCGGTTTGCCCGGCGGCCAAGAGACGCACGTGCGCGACTACCTGCGCGTGCTGCACAAGTACCGGCTCACCATTCTCTTGTTCGTTTTTTTCACCGTGCTCACCGTAGCGGTGGTCTCTCTGCGCCTGCCCAAGCAATACGAAGCGGTGGTGCGGCTGGCCATCGACAAGGAAAGCGCCAGCGAGCTGCAGGCGGAATACACCGTCTCGCTCGACCCCTGGAGTTACCAGGAGTACCTCCAGACTCAAATCCGGCTGCTGGAGAGCGAGACCCTGGCGGGCAAAACTATCCGTATGCTCCGCCTCGACCAGGAGCCGGATTTTGCCGGCCCGCCTGCCGACGCCGAAGGGGCCGGCCCGCTGCCGGCCGAAGTGCCGCTGGAGTCGGCCAGCGAGTCGCGCTTGATTGGGCGGTTCTTGGGGAGGCTCGACGTGAGGCCGGTGGCCAACAGTTGGGTGGTCGATATCCGCTTCCGGAGCACCGACCCGGAGCTGGCCGCCCGGGTGGCCAACGCCCACGTCGACAACTTCATCGAGCACAACTTCCGCACCCGCTATGAGGCGACCATGCGGGCCTCGGAGTGGCTGAGCGACCAGTTGCGGGAGCTGCGCGGCAGGGTGGAGCAGGCGGAAGAGGAGCTGCTGGCTTTTGAGCGCCGCTACAACCTGGTCTCCATCGACGACCGGCAGAACATCCTCACCCAACGCCTGGCCGACTTGAACCACGAGCTCTCGGTGGTGGAGGCCTCCCGGGTGGCCACGGAGTCGCAACTCCGTCAGGCGGAATCCGGCGACCTGAGCGAGCTGCGCGATCCCCTGGTGAACCAGCTAGAGGGGCGCCTGGCCGACCTGCGCACCCAGCACGCCGAAGCCCGGCCGCAGTTCGGGCCGCAGCACCCCCGGATGCAACGCCTGGAGGAGCAGATGGCCGACCTCGAGCAGCAACTCGCCGGCCAGCGCCAGGCTATCCTGGCCAGCCTCCAGGCCGACTATGGAGCGGCGGTGCGACGCGAGCAGCTCCTGCGCGAGCTGGTGAACCGGCAGAAGCAGGAGGTGAACCGGCTGAACCAGCGCCTGATCCGCTACAACATCCTCAAGCGAGAGGCCGCCACCAACAAGCAGCTCTACGACGGCCTCCTGCAGCGGTTGGAAGCCGCCGGCATCAGCGCCGGCCTGCGCTCCAGCAACATCCGCGTGTTGGACCCGGCGCGCATCCCCGCCGCTCCCAGCAGTCCCAAGGTCATCCTGAATGTGCTCCTGGCTTTCCTGCTGAGCATCCCGGTGGGGATCGCCCTGGCGTTCTTCCGGGAGTACTTGGACAACACGGTGAAGACTCCGGACGAGGTGGAGCACTACAGCTCGCTGCCCACCCTGGCCACCGTGCCGCTGGCCAGCACCCTGGAGGACCGCTCCGTGGCCAACGCTTCCTCAGCGGCAGAAGAGTCCTCCCAGATCGCCCTGGTCACTTATCGCCGGCCCCAGTCCACCATGGCGGAGGCCTTCCGCGCCCTGCGCACCTCCATCTTGCTGTCGTTTCCTGACCGGCCGCCGCAACTGCTGCTGGTGACCAGCGGCCAGCCGGTGGACGGCAAGACCGCCACCTCCATCAACCTGGCGGTGGCTCTGGCGCAGCGGGGCGGGAAAATCCTGCTGGTGGACGCCGACTTGCGCAAGCCCTCCGCCCACAAGTTCCTGGAGACGAACGGCCACGGCGGCCTCAGCCTGTACCTCTCCGGCGCCCAGCCGAGCAACAACCTGGTCCTGCCCACACCCGTCCCGGACTTGTTCCTGCTGCCGGCCGGCCCGGTCCCGCCCAACCCGGCGGAACTGCTCTCCAGCATCCGGATGAAGGAGCTGCTGGAGCAGTTGGCGCGGGAGTACGACCACGTAGTCCTGGATTCGCCCCCCGTGCTTTCGGTCACCGACGCCACCGTACTCTCGGTGCTGGTGGACGGGGTGATCCTGGTGGTGCGTTCCGGGAAGACGACTCGGGAAGCCCTGCGGCACACCCGGCAGTTGTTCTTGAACGTCAACGCTCGCCTGCTGGGCGTGGTCTTGAATGGGGTGGACATGCGCTCGGTGGACTACAACTATTACTACTACAAGTACTACGGTTACGGTTACCGCGCCGGCCACTCCGGCTGAACTCGCTCCCCGTGGTTTGCCCGTCTACGAGGGGAATTCCCCGTGCCTGATTGGTCGTTTCGCAGCCGCTGGCGGCGCGCCGGAGCCCTGCTGCTGGGCCTGGTGCTGCTGGCGGCGGCCGCGCGGGGCAGCCTGCGCGGGGCCCTCGTGGCCCGCGCCCGCACCAGCCAGGACCGCGCCCTCCTGGAGCGCGCTCTGCGCCTGGCCGACGATGACGCCGCCCTCCACCATCTCTTGGCCCAGTGGGAGCAGTTCTCCCTGCAAGGCGGGAGCTCCGACCGCGCCCTCCTGCACTACCGCCGCGCCGCCCAACTCAATCCCCACGAAAGCCTCTACTGGTTGGACCTGGCCGATGCTCTCCTGCTGGCGGGAGACGGGGGGGGCGCCGCGGACGCCGTGGCCCAGGCGCTTCAGGTCGACCCCCGCACCCCGGAGACGCTGTGGCGGGCGGGCAACTTCTGGCTGCGCGCCGGCGAGCCCGCCCGCGCCTACCCTTACTTTCACCGCGCCCTGGCGGCCCAGCCCAGCCTGGCCCCGCTGGTGGTACAGGTCTCCCATCGCCTGCTGGGCAACCCCGACCTCGTTTTGCGCCAGGCCTTGCCCGCCCAGCCCCGCTTCTTCCTCGTCTACCTTCGCTACCTGCTCACCATCAAAGACAACGCGGCCGCCGCCCGGGTGTGGGACCGGTTGATGGAGCAGGGCGGGTCTTTCCAACTGCGCCAGGGGCTCCTCTACCTGGACTTCTTGATCCGCCACCGGCAAGCTCCGCAAGCGGAAAAAGTCTGGAACGACTTGAAGCGCTTAGGCTTGGTGGACGCCGACTCGTCCTCCGGGGACGGTGAGCTGCTGCACAATCCCGACTTGCGCCAGCCCATCGTGAACGGCGGGTTCGGCTGGCGGGCGGTGGTGGTGGCGAACGTGAACCTCAACCGGGGCCCGGCCCGCTCCGGCTCGCAGACGCCGGCGCTGGTGATTCTCTTCCTGGGAGAGAAGAACCTCGAGTACCGCCACTTTTTCCAGTACGTGCTGGTGGAGCCCAACCGGCGCTACCGCTTCCAGGCCTGGATGAGCACCGAGGAAATCACCACCGAGAGCGGCCCCCGGCTGGAGGTGGCCGAGGTGGGCCCGGGGGGTGGCGTGGAGCGCTCGCCCGGCCTGGTGGGCAGCAACGGCTGGTTCTTGGAGCAGGTGGAGTTGACCACCGGGCCGCAGACCCGCCTGTTGCGGGTGGGCATCGTGCGCCTGCGCAGCCGCCGGGTCAGCAACCGGATTCGCGGCACGGTGCGAGTCAGCGAGTTCAGCCTCCGCCGGCTGGAGCGGGGTTCGTGAGCCCGGCTCCCCGAAGGAGCGCCCGGCTGCCGGCCGGGGTCCCGCAGCGCCTGGAGCTGCTCCTATTGCCCGGCGCCGGCCTAGTGCTCGCCTTCGCCGCCCTCACCTTCGGGGCCACGCCGGCTTGGGCTCGGGCCGGGATGGAGCTGGCCGTGCTGGGCCTGCTGGGGGTGTGGTGGCTGGCCGCGGTCTGGCGCGGCCAGCTCAGCTTCCGCGTGCCGGCCTTGTTCTATCCCATGCTGGCCATCTTCCTCTTCGTCGCCCTCCAGGCTTTCGCCTCCCTCTCGGTCTATCCGCCCGCCACCCGGGAGCAAGTCTGGGAGCTGCTGGCCGTGGGCGGCTTCTTCTTCCTTCTCTACAACCAGTTGGCCCGCCCGGGCCGCTTGGAGCGCTTCCTCACCGGGTTGCTGGTCTTCGCCTTCGCCCTGGCCGTGTTCGCCATTCTGCAAGGGTTGCGCTTCGAGGGGAAAATCTACTGGTTCTGGCAGGCCCCCGAGGGCAGCTCGCCCTTCGGGCCCTTCATCAACCGCAACCACTACGCCGCCTGGGCGCTGATGCTGCTCCCCCTGGCCTGGGTCAAGTTCGCCCAGTGGCGGCGGCGGCTCGAGCCGCAGGTCTTTTGGGGTCTGGCAGTGCTGGCGCTGGGCGTTTCCGTGCTGCTGTCGCTCTCCCGCGCGGGCTTGATCCTGTTCGTCCTGGCCTTTCCTCTCTACTGGTTGCTGAGCCGCAGCGGCCGCCGTTCCCGGCGCTGGTCGCTGGCGGTGGGCTTGGCGGTGGTGGTGGTGGCGGTCGGCCTCACCCTGGCGCTCGATACCGGCACGCTGCTCTCCCGCTGGCAGACCCTGGGTGAGTTGTTCAGCCGGCCGCAGGCCGTCGATGAGTACCGCTGGCAAATCTGGCAGGACACTCTGGCGATGATTCGCGACCACCTCTGGGTGGGGTCGGGGCTGGAGACCTACGGCGAAATCTCGGACGCCTACCGCAGCTTCTACTCCCGCCTGGAGTGGCACCAGGCCCACAACGACTACCTGCAATGGTTGGCCGAGACCGGCCTGGTGGGCGCGGCCCTGGCGCTGTGGTTCCTGGTCACGCTGGCGCGGACGGCAGCCGAGCAGCTGCGGCTCTCACCCCACGGGCCCCAGCGCCGCTACGTGGTGGCGGCGCTCACCGGTTGCGGGCTGGTCCTGCTCCACAGCCTGGTGGACTTCCCCCTGCGCATCCCCGCCAACGCCTTGCTCTTCGTCGCCTTGCTGGCTATAATCACGGCTCGCACCGCAGGCCCGCCCCACTCTCGGTAGCTGGGAGGCCGAGACCCGCAAGCGGGCAATTTCCGCCCGGCCAGCTATCAAGGATATTTACGTGCCGCGGCGCATCCTCGTCCGAGTTCTGGCGGTGGGCCTGCTGCTGGCCCAACCGCCGGGAAGCTTCCCCGGAGCCTCCCCGCCGGAAGAGTTCCGCCCCTGGGGCGCCACCAACTTGGAGTGGTTGCGCGGGCAGGTGACCCCCAATGCCATTGTGCCGGCCCCGGCGCCTTCCCGCCGGCGCCTAGTGGTCAGCTACGACATCGCACCTGAGGCTTTCCCCCAGGGCTATCACCGCTCCGCCACCTATGACAATGCTCTCGCGGCGCTCGTGTTCGTGATCACCGGAGAGACCGACGCCGCTGCCTTCACTTTGCACGCGCTGGCGCGGCTGCAACGAGCCGATGGGAGCCTGTGGTTCAGCTACAACACCGCCAACACCTGGCCCGACGAGAAGTATCACGAAAGTGCCCTGGTTCGCGCGGGCGCCCTGGGGTGGGTCGGGTACGCTTTCACCTTCTACTTATCCCACGCGCCGCCGTGTTCAGCCAACGACCGCGGTTGCGCCCGTGAGCAAGCTTTCTTTCGAGCGACAGCTACCCGTTTGGGTGACTATCTTCTTTCCCTTCAAGTCGACGACCCGGGCGACCCGCGCGATGGACTGGTGCGGCTGGGCCGGGGCGAGATTGAACTTGCCTATCAACCTGAAACCAACGACGTGATCGAACTATACGAGGATAAGCCTGCCCTGGGGATTAGCACGGAAAACAACATCAGCGTTTGGTTCTTTCTACGCCAACTGGCTGCCTTGACGGAGGACACCCGTTGGAGTGAGGCGGCCGACCGCCTTCGCGCGGGGCTCTTGCGAAGCGCCTGGAATGAAGAGCTGGGCCAGTTCAATCGAGGCTTCCGTCCCTGGGGCGCGCCGGATCCGGTCAAGGCTCTCGACTGCGCCTCCTGGGGTGTGTTGTTCCTGCTGGCCGTCGGCGAACGGGAAAAGGCGGAGCAGGCTCTGCGGGCCCTTGAGCGCTATTACCCTGCACACGACGGCTTGGCAGTGGGCTACCGGCCTTACTTCGACCACCCCATCTACAAGCAACCGGCGGTGGGCCGCTTCTTTTTCCCCGAGGACTCCCGCAAGCAGTGGCGCCAATTCCCGCTGGTCTGGTCGGAAGGAACCGCGGGCGTGGCCTTGGTCTATCTGCGAGGGCGAGACCGGGAGCGGGCGCGGGAAGTGCTGGCCGGGCTGCAGCCGCTTCAGGTAGAGGGCAGCGGCTTGCGGTACGCGTCGCGGGCCGTCCCGTACGAGATGGCGGATGTGCCCAGCGTGGCCGCTTCCGCCTGGTTCGTCTTGGTGACGGAGGCGTGGAAGGGCAACCCGCTGGCAGAGCAATTTTGGCGATGACACGCAAGCTCGCGGCTATTTTCGTCTGGCTGTTTCTGGGGGTCTCCGGTCTCCATGCCGCTCCCGCAGATTTCGACTGGGGCGTGGCGGTCCTGGAGATCGGCTCCAGCCGCGACGCCCTTCAAGAACAATTGGCAGTTCGCAACTGTCTGGAGCTGCTGGGAATCCCGTTTCGGACCACTGCCGAAGTGGAAGTAGCCACGCGCTATCCGCTCGTGCTGGTTGGCGGAATCCTGTTCAACACCGAAGTGACCCCGGCCGAGCAAGAGGCGCTCTATGCCTACGTGGAGCGGGGCGGCGTGTTGCTTGCCACCCAGGTGCAAGGGAGCAACTTCTTTCCGCTATTCGGGCTGGAGGGGGCCACGACCAGCCGCACGAACTTCCGCGTCCGCTTCGCCCCGGCTGCGGACCCGGCTTTGCGCTATCTCAACCGCCCCCAGGAACGCACGGTCTCGCTGGGCGACCCGGCGTTGTATTCGGAGACTGTCTGGTCCACCGAATACGTTCCTGGCCGGCGCACGAAAGTGCTCGCCCGATATGAGAACGGCGCCGTCGCCTTCACGGTCCATCCCTATGGCCGCGGACTCGCCTATGCCCTGGGCATAGGATTCAAAGAAACAACTCTGCTGCCTCAGCTGGCGCGCAGCTTCCAGGCCGCCCGTCGCTGGATCAACTCCTTTGAGCCCTCCGGGGACGTCTTCCGTTTGATTCTGCGCGGGCTCTATGAAGACAACGTGCATCCTTTCCTGCTGGTGCACACAGTTCCCGAAGGGCACCGGACGGCTCTGGTGCTTTCTCACGACGTGGACGCCCGGGAGTCCTTTCGCAATTCATTCCTCTTCGCCCAGATGGAGGCGTCGCTCGGCGTACGCAGTACCTTTTTCGTTACCACCAAGTATTTCCGGGATGAAACCGACATTGGCTACTACACGCCCGGACGCATCGCCTGGCTGCGGCGAGTGAAAGAGTTGGGCTTTGCTGTTGAATCCCACTCCGTCAGCCACTCCCTGACCTTCGACGAATTCCCGGTCGGCTCCGCACCCGCCGATCCCTCGAGCTATGAGCCCGCCACCCCCACCCTCTTCGGCGAAGTGCTAGTGAGCAAACAACTGCTGGACCGGGACTTGGGTCAAGAGACCGCAGGCTTCCGAGCTGGCTACCTGCGCTATCCGAGTGCCCTCCTGCGCGTGCTCGAAGAGACCGGCTACACCTACGATTCCAGCGTCTCCGCGCAGTGGGTATTGACGAATTTCCCCTACTTTGGATTTCGTGAAAGAAAATTGGGGGCCGAGCAAAGCCGCATCGTGGTCGTTCCCGTTACCTTGGATGACTCCCGCGACTTTCTGACCCCGGGGAGGGAAGAGCAAGTCTTGCGCACCTGGGCTGAGATCATAGAAGCCAATGCGGAGAATGGTGCTTCAACGTGCTTGCTGATTCATCCGACGGACGTTACCCACAAGCTGGAGACCGAACGACGACTCATCATGGCCCATCGCGGAAAGGACATCTGGATTGGAGACGTCGGCAGTCTGGCCCGTTTCTGGCGGCACCGTGCCCGGCTGAGACCCACGCTGCGGACAGGGAGCGGCGAGGGCACGACCATCGTGTTGAACTTGGAGCGGCAAGAAATTCCTCCCGGACAAACTCTTGTGCTGGAACACTTGCCCAACAGTCCGTCACCACTGGTTTTGGATGCTGCGGGGGTGCCCCTCTCGGTCAGAACGCGCCTGGAGGGCGACCGCCTCTTTCTCTCTTTGCCCTCCCCGAACCAGGAAAGATAGCGCAAGAAGCTGGCGCTCTTTCTGAGTAGGCGTCCCCACTAGAAGCGGAAAAAGTAAGAAATCCCGAAGCCCTGCTCGCGGTTCGAGCGGGTGTGGTTCTGGAAGGATTGTAGGGGAGGGGTTTACTTGTGGTGCCTGCCCTGTCGAAGCGCAGCGAAGACCCTGAGCGCAGCCGAAGGGAGCGCAGCCGAAGGGAGCGAAGTCGAACCATCCCCTGCCGCTTCGTTTCACCCCCAAAGAAAGCTTCCCTACCAACGGCAAGGCGTAAAGCCTTGCCCTACCCGGGCCGGCTGCCTGTTTTCCCAGCCACAAAACAGATGATTTCGGCACGGCCCGACTCCACGGCTGACCCGCAAAAGTGCTTGACAAAGCGCCCCCGCTCACGCATAGACAACGCAAACGTCTAATGAAGAGCATGATGCTAGGCTGCACACGGTCGAAGCCGCTCTTCGCTGCCCTCTCAGTGCTAGTAGCTGTGGGGCTGGCTGCATCGGCTGAGGGACTATTCTCCGCCGAACCGGCGCGGCTGCCGCCCCTGCCGAGCTTTGAGCTTAAGATGCTGGACGGCAGCGGCTTTTCCTCCCAGTCGCTAGCCGGCAAGGTGGTGCTGATCGACCTCTGGGCCACCTGGTGCAAACCTTGTGTGGAAGACATCCCTCACTGGAACAGGTTGCAGCAGCGCTACCACCAGCAAGGGTTCACCGTCCTCGGCATCACGGTGCAATCGGGCTGGGTGAGCGACATCCAAGAAGAGATTGAGAAATACGATTTCAAAATCGAGTACCCGGTTGTCGTCGGCAACGAAGAGATTGAAGAGGCCTTCGGGGTCGAGGGTTTCCCCACCGCTTTCCTAGTCACCCGCGACGGCAAAATCTACCAGAAGTACACTGGGCAATACCCGAAGCGACGGGCTGAGATCGAAGCGGACATCGAGAAGCTACTCTGGCAGAAGGAGTAGGAGGGACCATGCGCAGACGAATCCTGGCCACACTGGCGACGGTGGTGTTGGCTCTGGCGGTAGTGGCGGCTACCCGGGCCGGCTCGCTCACCGCCAAGCAACAAGAGGTGCTCGACTATTTGGTGGCCAACTGGGGCCAAGACACCGCCGTGACCGGCATCGACCTGGCCATGGAGATCCTCGGCGGCGATTACACCTTGGAAGACCGCTACGCCCTGGGCGACTACATCCGCGAACATCCCGAAGTCCATCGCGTGATTCGCATCTTTGGCTGGGAGACAGTTTCGCTGACCCCCACCGAGAAGCTGATTGCGCGCCACCTGAGCTCGGCCGAGCGCGAGCAACGTCCGGCACCTTCGTTGGCCGAGCTGGCCCCAGCCGTCCAGGTGTCCCCGGAGGCAATCACCGCCGGTCTGGCGACCCTGGAGCGCTTCGGGATTATCCACCCGGACGGGCTCGCCGGCGGGGTCGGCTACCGGATGGCGAAGCCTCGCTACGTGAACTGGGAAGGCGGGATGCGAATCACCTTCATGTACCACCGGGTGAATGTGCAGGGGGTGAAGAAACTCGACACTTATTGAGCGATGGACTTCATCGCGTTGGTCAACGCGAAATGGAATGACAAGGAAGTTACCGTTGAAGATGCCTCGCAGTACAGCGGCGAGCGCATACACCTGGTGTTCGAGAACGGGCGGGTGAAGGAACTCGACCCAGCCACCACCAAGGTCTTCCTGGGTGGCGGGTGAGGAATCAACAACCTCTTCAGTTCCGAAGAGGAAGTGCACAAATGGCTGGAACACCACTCGGAACTTAAAGGGCGTCCGGTGTATGGAGTGCAGGAGTTCCTGGACCGGCTCCGCCGAGGGGAAAAGATGCCCCTCTAGCTTCCGGCAGCGAACCAGCCGGAGGAGGACAGGCCATGAGGGAACTAGGTCTACTAGCATTGAGCGCACTCTTGCTCGGCTCGCCCAGCCCCGCGCTGGGCCAGGAGAAAAGCAAGGAGTCCGAAGAACCCTTCGCTACCCTCATCGTGCAATTGGCCAAAGGGGAACTCCCGGAAGGGTGCTCCGCGAGCCACGGCATCATTGAGCAGGGCTTGCTGCGGGTGGAGGGCGTCGAGGACGCTCGGGTGGACCCCGAGACGCACGGCATCAAGGTGACTTACAATCCGAAGAAGACCACCCCCCCCAAAATCGTGGCCGCTTTTAACAAGAACAACCCGGACGTTCCCCTGCGGTTGCCCCCTCGCAGGAACAAGTAGCCGTCCTTCGTAGGTCGGTCGGCTTTCTAATCAACGTACGCGTACGCTAGTTGTTGGATCAAAACCATTTGTTTTTGAAACGCTGAAAGGGGCTACCGCGGCCGGTTAGAACCGCAGGAAGTAGGAGACGCTGAAGCCCTGCTGGCGGTTGTTGCGGGTGCGGCTCTGGAAATAGTAGCCGACGCGGAAGCCCTGCAAGTTGGTCACCCGGACTTCGGCGCCCACGCCCCAGGTTTGCGCGGCGAAGCGGCCCAACTGCTCGGCCGTCAGCCCGGCGAAGCTCTCCGAACCGACGGCGAACAAGACGTAGGGACTGACCTTGCGGTGGGCGTCCCACTCCAGGCGGGCGAAGCCGTTCTGGTTCCAGACGCTCTGGCCGGTGGAATCGAACATAGTACGCGCCGGCGAGTAGCGCACGTACAGCCGCAGGTCCCGCCGCAGCGTCCAGTTGACCAGCGCGGTCACCACCTGCACGTCGGCGTCGCGGAAGTTCAGGAAGCGATAGCTGCCCCCGGCGGCCAGCCGCGGGTGCAGCCCCTGGGTGATTTCGAGGGTGTAGTCCTGGTTGGCGATCACCCGGTCGTTCGGCGGCGCCAGGCTGGCTTCGGCGCGCACCCAGGTGCGGCGAAAAAAGCGGTAGGACCCCCCCAGGGTGTAGCGGGTGTTGTTCTCGTCGAACTTGTTCTGGAACTGGAAGCGGCCCAGCAGCCAGACGCGGTCGAGGTCGTGGTAGAGCAGTTCGACGAACTGCCCGTTGGTTTCCCCGGCGAAGTCGAATTCCTCGAAGAAGTAGCCCGCCGCCAGTTGGTAGCGGGTCTCCGAGCGCAGGGCGGCGAGGGCTTCCTGCGCTTCCTGGTTGCCGGGCTCCAGAGCCAACAGCCGCTCGTAAGTGGCGAGTGCTTGCTTCCGCCGGCCCCGCCAGCGATGCAGCCGGGCCCGGCGCAGAAGGACTTCGGTGTCCTCCGGATACTCGGCTTCCAGTCCCAGCAAGCGCTCTTCGGCTTCCCCATAGCGGCCCTGCCAGCTCAGGACGTCCACCAGACCCAGCTCGGCTTCGAAGTTCCCCGGGGCGTCGCGCAAGACCTGGCGGTAGCCTTGTTCCGCTTCCCGGTAGTTTCCCTGCCAGCTCTGCAGCCGCGCCACCCAGATGCGCGCCTCGAAGTCCCGCGGATTCTCCGCCGCCAACTCGCGGTAGATGTGCAGCGCCGCCCCGTATTCCTGCGCTTCCACGTGCGCTCGCGCCCGCTCCATCGCTTCCGCCCGCTGGGCGGGGGCCGATTGGGCGGCCACGGACAGGGGAGCCAGGAGCAGTGCCAAATAGGGAAGGAAACGGCCCCGGCGAGGGACCCGACGAACTTCTAGGGGCCTCCCGGGCTCCAAGGTCTTGCCCCCGCACCGGTCACCGGCTTGGCGCACCGCCCCCAAGCTCCTATAATCTGCCTCGGCCTACTAGCTCAGCACGAGGCGTGCCATTCCCGGGCCCACCGCGGCCCCAAGGAGGTTTCTGTGGCCCGCAAAACCCGCATCAACATCGGCGAACGCAGCATCGAGGCCGAAGACATGGAGTTCAACTCCGTCCGAGAGGACTGGAGCGAATATCAGGTCGAAGACGGCTTCACCGTCCGCATCAAGCTGGTGGTCTCCAGCATCCTGAAGACCGGCGAGCGCGACCCCCAGGGCAACCCCGTCTACATCGTGCAGTCCACCAACATCGTCAAAGTCCTCCCTCCGGAGACCTACACCCGCCGCGAGGTCCACTAAGCCGCACCCGGGAGGCCCGATGCCCTACGCTGGAGCGGGAAGGGTTCCAGAAGGTCTACCTCCTTTCGGCGCCGGAAGCCATTGACGCCGTCCAAATCCGCCGCCAGGCCCCGCCGGGCACCGTTCGGCCCAAGACGCTTGCGCTCAGCCGGGAAGCGGAGTAGCAGTGGACGCGCTGGCCGGCGGCGGGTATAATTCAGGCAGGAGGTTGAGGATGATTCAGGTTACCGAACGAGCGGCCCAACGAATCAAACAGCTCCTGGCCAAGGAGCAAATGCCGCCCAGCGCCGGCCTGCGCCTGGGCGTGCAGGGGGGCGGCTGCTCGGGAATGTCCTACGTCATCCGCCTCGACCCCCGGCCCAGAGAAAAAGACGCGGTTCTGGAGGTCGAGGGCGCCCGCGTCTTCGTCGACCCCAAGAGCCTGCTCTACTTGGACGGCACCGTCTTCGACTTCAAAGGCGACGTCTTCAACCAGCAATTCGTCTTCGAAAACCCCAACGCCAAAAAGAGTTGCAGTTGCGGGGCTTCGTTTTCGGCCTAGGATCGCCCTTTCCGTTCAACCTCCGAGAATTCCCGCTAACCACCTGAAAACAACCAGTCAATGCTAATCTTGACCTTTTTGTATCTCTTATCTTGACTTAGGAGTATAGATTGCTTACCCTCTAAGGGTAAGCGGTTGATTTGGGAGCCAGGCGCTCATCCTGGAGGCAGCATGGCCAGCCAGACCAAAGACCTCGAAAAGCTTGTCCAGCAGGAATACAAGTGGGGCTGGGAGACGCTGGTCGAGGCGGACACCATCCCGCCCGGACTGAATGAAGACGTCATCCGCGTCATCTCCGTCAAGAAGAACGAGCCCCAGTGGATGTTGGAGTGGCGGCTGAAGGCTTACCGCTACTGGCAGACGATCAAGGAGCCCACCTGGGCGAACGTCCACTACGGGCCCATCGACTACCAGGCCATCGCCTACTACTCGGCCCCCCGGTCGAACCAGGACCGGCCCCAGAGCCTGGAGGAGGTCGACCCGGAGATTCTCCGCACCTACGAGAAGCTGGGCATTCCCCTGCGCGAGCAGGAGCAGCTGGCCGGGGTGGCCGTGGACGCGGTCTTCGACAGCGTCTCGGTGGCCACCACCTTCAAGAAGAAGCTGGAGGAGATGGGCATCATCTTCTGCTCCTTCTCCGAGGCGGTGCAGGAGCACCCCGAGCTGGTCCAAAAGTGGCTGGGCTCGGTGGTGCCCTACACGGACAACTTCTTCGCCACCCTGAACGCGGCCGTGTTCAGCGACGGCTCCTTCGTCTACATCCCCAAGGGCGTCCGCTGCCCCATGGAGCTCTCGACTTACTTCCGCATCAACGCCCAAAACACCGGGCAGTTCGAGCGCACCCTGATTGTCGCCGACGAGGGCAGCTACGTCAGCTACCTCGAGGGCTGCACCGCCCCCATGCGCGACACCAACCAGCTGCACGCCGCCGTGGTCGAGTTGGTCGCCCTCGACAGCGCCCAAATCCGCTACGCCACCGTCCAGAACTGGTACCCCGGCGACAAGGAAGGCAAGGGCGGCATCTACAACTTCGTCACCAAGCGCGGCAAGTGCCAGGGGAAAAATTCGAAGATCTCCTGGACCCAAGTCGAAACCGGCTCGGCCATCACCTGGAAGTACCCCGGCTGCATCCTGCAGGGCGATAACTCCGTGGGCGAGTTCTACTCCGTGGCCCTCACCAACAACTACCAGCAGGCCGACACCGGCACCAAGATGATCCACATCGGCAAGAACACCAGGAGCACTATCATCTCCAAGGGCATCTCGGCCGGCCACGGGCAGAACAGCTACCGGGGCAAGGTGCAGGTTCTGAAGAGCGCCCGCGGCGCGCGGAACTTCTCCCAGTGCGACTCGCTGCTCATCGGCGATAAGTGCGGCGCCCACACCTTCCCTTACTTGGAAGTCAGGAACCCTACCGCCCAGGTGGAGCACGAAGCCACCACCTCGAAAATCGGCGAAGACCAGCTCTTCTATTGCCAGCAGCGCGGCATCCCCAAGGAAGACGCCATCACCATGATTATCAACGGCTTCTGCAAGCAGGTGCTGGCAGAGCTCCCCATGGAGTTCGCCGTCGAGGCCCAGAAGCTGCTGGGTGTCAGCCTGGAAGGCAGCGTCGGCTGATCACCCACAAGGAGACAGGAGAACGCACACACGCATGCTGACCATCAAGAACCTGCACGCCCGCGCCGAAGGCAAGGGCATCCTGCGAGGGGTCGACCTCGAAATCAGGAAGGGCGAAGTCCACGCCCTCATGGGCCCCAACGGCTCCGGGAAGAGCACCCTGGCCCAGGTGCTCGCCGGGCGCGACGTCTACGAGGTGAGCCAGGGCGAAGTGCTCTACGATGGGCGCAACCTGCTGGAGATGACCCCCGAGGAGCGCGCCCACGCCGGCCTCTTCATGGCCTTCCAATACCCGGTGGAGATTCCCGGCGTCAGCAATCTTTACTTCCTGCGCTCGGCCCTCAACTCCCTCCGCAAGGCCCGCGGCCAGCCCGAGCTCGACGCCATGGACTTTCTGCACATCGCCAAGCAGAAAGCCAGGGAGTTCGGCCTGGATGAGAGCCTGCTGAAGCGCTCCGTCAACCAGGGCTTCTCCGGCGGCGAGAAGAAACGCAACGAGGTCTACCAAATGGCGGTGCTCGAGCCCCGGCTGGCCATCCTGGACGAGACCGACTCCGGGCTGGACATCGACGCCCTGAAAATCGTGGCCAATGGCGTCAACGCTCTGCGCCACCCTGACCGCGCCATCCTGCTCATCACCCACTACCAGCGGGTACTGAACTACGTCACTCCTGACTACGTCCACGTGCTCTACAACGGGCGCATCGCCCGCTCCGGCGACAAGAACCTGGCTCTGCATCTCGAAGAGCAGGGTTACGCTTGGGTTGAGGGGCAGGCCCCCGAGCGCCCACAAGTGGCAGGCTCCTGAGGGAAGGGAAACGGTGATGGCGACCACAGCCACCCGGCACGACCTCTTCCTCTCCCACTTCGCCCGGCAGCGCCCGCAGTTCCCCGGCGGCGGCCAAGCCTGGCTCGACCGCCTCCGCCAGGAAGCCATCGAGCGCTTCGCCGAGGCCGGCTTCCCCACCACGCGGCTGGAGAACTGGAAGTTCACCAACGTGCTGCCCCTCACCCGCACCGCGTTCCAGCCGGCCGCGCCGAAGCTCGACGGCTTGACCCGAGAGAAGCTGGGGCGGTTGCCCCTAGGCCGATTGGACGCGGCCCGCTTGGTGTTCGTCAACGGCCGCTTCGCGGCCGAACTCTCTTCCTTCGAGGGCCTGCCCAAGGGCGCCCGGGTCGGCAGCCTGGCCGCCGCTCTGGAAGAGGGGAACGCGCGGTTGGAAGAGCACCTGGGCCGCTACGCGGCCTACCAGCCGCCCGATCGAGCTTTCGTGGCCCTGAACACGGCGTTCCTGAACGATGGGGCTTTCCTTGAAATCCCCCAGGGCGCCCTGCTGGAGAAGCCGATTCACCTGGTGTTTGTTTCCGTGTCCGAGGCCCAACCCGTCTTCTCCCAGCCGCGCAATCTAATCCTGGTCGGCGCCGGCGCCCAGGTGGCTCTGCTCGAAACCTACCTGGGGCTGGGCGATGGCCCCTACTTCACCAACGCGGTGACGGAAATCGTGGCGGCCGAGAACACCATCGTGGACCATTACAAGTTCCAACTGGAGAGCGAGGACGCCTTCCACGTGGCCACCCTTCAGGCCCGCCAGGCCCGCGACGCCCGCTTCACTTCCCACAATGTCTCGCTGGGGGGCCGCCTGGTGCGCAACGACGTGAACGTGGTGCTCGATGGCGAAGGCAGCGAGAGCGCCCTGAACGGCTTGTTCGTGGCCCGGGGGCGGCAGCACGTCGACAACCACACCCTGGCCGACCACGCCAAGCCCCACTGTACCAGCCACGAGCTCTACCAGGGGGTGCTGGACGGCAGCGCCGCCGGGGTCTTCAACGGCGCCATCATCGTCCGCGCCAACGCCCAGAAGACCGACGCCATCCAGCACAACAAGAACTTGCTGCTCTCCGAAGGCGCCACCATCAATACCAAGCCCCAGCTGGAAATCTTCGCCGACGACGTCCGGTGCACCCACGGGGCCACGGTCGGTCAGCTCGACCCCGACGCTCTCTTCTACCTGCGCAGCCGCGGCCTGCCCTACCCGGCCGCCCGCAACCTGCTGATCCGCGGCTTCGCCCAGACCATCCTCGAACGAATGAAAGTGGAAGCCCTGAGAGTTGAGCTGGAAGAGTTGCTCTTCGCCCGCCTCTCGGGCAGCCAGCGGTTTGGGGAGGGCCGATGAGCACGGGAATTGCGCGCAACGCCACCACGCCGGCGACCGCGGCGGCCTACGACGTCGAACGAGTGCGCCGGGACTTCCCGGCCCTCCGCCAGCAGGTGCACGGGCATCCGCTCATCTATCTCGACAACGCCGCCACTACCCAGAAGCCCCAGGCTGTTATGGACGCCCTGCAGCGCTTCTACCTCGAGGAGTGCTCCAACATCCACCGCGGCGTCCATTACCTGAGCCAGCAGGCCACCGAGGACTACGAGGCCACCCGCAGCAAAGCCCGCCGCTTCCTCAACGCCCGCCAGAACCGCGAGATACTCTTCGTACGCGGCACCACCGAAGCCCTGAACCTGGTGGCCCACAGCTTCGCCCGCCCCCGCTTGCGCTCCGGCGACGAAGTGCTCATCACCCACATGGAGCACCACTCCAACATTGTCCCCTGGCAGATTCTTTGCCAGGAGACCGGCGCCCGGCTGCGGGTGGCGCCCATCAACGACGCCGGGGAATTGATCGTGGAGGAGTTCGAGAAGCTGCTGGGGCCTCGCACCCGCGTGGTCTCGCTGGCCTACGTCTCGAACGCCCTGGGCACCATCAATCCGGTGCGGGAGCTGGTCCGAATGGCCCACGCCCGGAACGTCCCGGTGGTCCTCGACGGCGCCCAGGCGGCCCCCCACCTGAAGGTCGACGTCCAGGAGTTGGACTGCGACTTCTTTACCCTCTCCGGACACAAGATGTACGCGCCCACGGGCATCGGGGTGCTCTACGGCAAGGCCGAGCTGCTCGAGGAGATGCCGCCCTACCAGGGGGGCGGCGACATGATCCGCTCGGTCACTTTCGAGAAGACCCTCTACAACGAGCTCCCCTTCAAGTTCGAAGCCGGCACCCCCAACATCGCCGGCACCATCGGCCTGGGGGCGGCGATGGATTACCTGGAGGAGCTTGGGCGGGAGAACATCGCCGCCTACGAGCAGGAACTGCTGGACTACGGCACCCGGGCGCTCTCCCGCGTGCCCGGTCTGCGGATGATCGGGACGGCGAGGGAAAAGGCGGCGGTGCTTTCCTTCGACCTGCCCGGCGTCCACCCGCACGACGTGGGCACCATCCTGGACCGCGAAGGCATCGCCGTGCGCACCGGCCACCATTGCGCCCAGCCGGTGATGGACCGTTTCGGCGTGCCGGCCACCTCGCGCGCCTCGCTGGGCGTCTACAACACCCGCGAGGAGCTCGACGCTCTGGCCGCCGGTCTGCGCAAGGTCACGGAGATTTTTGGCCGATGAATGATTTGCGGGAGCTCTACCAGGAGATGATCATCGACCACGGCCGGCGCCCGCGCAACTTCCGCGCCTTGGCCGACGCCGACCACGACGCCCAGGGCTTCAACCCGCTCTGCGGCGACAAGGTGACCGTCTACCTGAAGCTCGACGACGACACCGTGCGCGACATCAGCTTCCAGGGCTCCGGCTGCGCCATCTCCACCGCCTCCGCCTCCCTGATGACCGAGACCCTGAAAGGGAAGACCCTGGCCCAAGCGCAAGCCCTCTTCGAGAAGTTCCACCGATTGGTCACCGGCGAGAACGAAGATGCCGCCGCGCCCGAGTTGGGCAAGCTGACCGCCCTCGGCGGGGTGCGCGACTACCCGATTCGCGTCAAGTGCGCCACCCTGGCCTGGCATACCCTGAAGGCCGCCCTGAAAGGCTACCGGGAGGTGGTCTCCACCGAGTAGCGATTGTCATTCCAATCCCGCGACTAGGGGAGAGGAAGCTGCATTTAGACGACGATGACTGAAAACAAAACTATGACCGAAGTCGAGCGCCTGGCCCTGGAAGCGAAGGTCATTGAGGCCCTGCAGGCGTGTTATGACCCCGAGATCCCGGTGAACATTTATGAGCTCGGCTTGATCTATGAGATCAAGATCGACCCTTCGGGCGAGGTGAACATCCAGATGACACTCACCACGCCGAATTGCCCGGCGGCCGGTTCTTTACCGGGAGAAGTCGAGTCCAGTGTGAGAATGATTAATGAGGTGACCAACGCCAAGGTAGAGGTCGTCTGGGACCCGCCCTGGAGGCCGGAGAAAATGTCGGAGGCGGCCAAGCTCCAGCTCGGGTTGATGTAGGCGGCAGCCCACCCCCCAAGCGGAAGGAGAAGGGCCGGAGAGGACAGCCATGAAACTTAGCGCCCAGGAAGAATACGGGTTGCGTTGCCTGTTACGCATCGCTCGCGCGGGCGAGGCCGGCAGCCGAACCATCCCCGAAATCAGCCAGGCGGAGCGCATCTCGGAGGCCTACGCGGCCAAGCTCCTTCGCCTGCTGCGCCGCGGCGGCTTCGTGCAGAGTCTGCGGGGCAAGGTGGGCGGCTACACGATCTCGCGGCCCCCGGAAGAGATCGTGCTCGGGCCAGTGCTCGCCTGGCTGGGCGGCCGCCTGTACGAGTCGGACTTCTGCGACCGCTACCCGGGCGAGGAGATCATCTGCACCCACTCGGTCGACTGCTCCATCCGCTCCGTCTGGCGGGTGATGCAGGTCGCCCTCGACCAGGTGCTCGACAAGATCACCCTCAAGGACCTGGTGCGCAACGAACAGCAGATGTCTTCCTGGGTGAGCCAGCTGGTGACCCTGCCTAAGAGCGGCGGCGGCAGCGGCCCCCTCCCCAAGCGCACGATGTAACTCGCTTCCGAGCCTCCCTCCCGGCGAAGCCGAGCGCGGCCGCCCAAGGTGCCGGCCGGGAAGCGCCTCCTATTGATTGGGGCGGGCGGCTCTGCTAGGCTGCGACTCCGCCAAGCCGGTGTTCCGCTCTTCGAACCTGCGCACCCTAACCGCCAGCGGCCTTGTGTTGGTCGCCGCGGATGCTTTCGTGTGCGACATCTGGAATCTTTTTGGCGTCGGCAAGCTGATCTATGTGCTGAAGGAAACCGAATAGCGGACGCCCCCCAGTGGACGCAGCTGCCTCCCCGCTTCCCTCCCTGTCTGTGGTCATCCCTGTCTACAACGAAGGCGCGAGTTTCCGGCGGTTGCTGGAGGCGGTAGTGGCCGCCGCGAAGTTTCCTTTCGAAGTGCTCGTCGTCTATGACTTCGAGGAGGACGATACTCTCCCGGTGGTGCAAGAGCTTGCCGGGAAGTTTTCCCGCCTGCGAGCGGTCAAGAATCAATTCGGCTCTGGAGCGCTCAACGCCCTGCGGACGGGTTTTGCCGAGGCCCGGGGGGACGGGGTGGTGGTGTTGATGGGCGATGGTTCCGACGACCTTTCCGTGCTGCCGCGAATGTACGAACACTTCTGCGCCGGGAGCGACCTGGTCTGCGGTTCTCGCTACTCGCCCGGCGGCCAGCAGATCGGCGGCCCGGTCCTGAAGAAGTGGCTTTCCCGGGTGGCGGGGATCAGCCTTCATTACTTGAGCGGCCTCCCCACCCGGGATGCGACCAATTCCTTCAAGATGTACCGCGCGTCTCTTTTGCGTTCGCTTCCGATTGAGAGCCGGGCGGGATTTGAGATCAGCCTGGAGCTTTGCGTGAAGGCTTTTCTGGCTGGCTATCGGATTAGCGAGGTGCCCTGCGTGTGGCGGGAGCGCACGGCGGGGAGGTCCCGCTTTCGCCTGCTGGGCTGGATTCCGCATTACCTCCGCTGGTATTTGTACGCCGTGTGGCATCGCTGGTTCGGCCGGCGGCCGCGGCGTGCCGGAGCACGGGAATGAGCCGTTCTACAATTTCTCGGCCAGCACGAACATTTGTTTGCCAAAGAGGTAGCGAAGAAAGGGAAGCGATAGGTAGAGGTGCAAGAGAAACGGGTAGCTCGCCAGCCGACTCCGGGTCGAATAGGGGAGAAAGCGGGGGATCAGCCGGAGGATTCGGAACCCTGTGGCGCGGAGGATTTCTTCCATGCTCCGGTGGCTGAGGGCGAGGTAGTGGTCGAAATAGTCCCAGTATTCGCCAGTAGCGTGGCCACCATCGTTTCCCGCGAGACGTATTCCTGGAGGAAGCGGGAGCAGAGAACCTTCCACAGGGCTTCCTTGTGCTTGCGTTCGGCCGGGCCAAACCGGACCTCATAGAGCCGTTCCGGCCGCCAATCCGAGTCCCTCATCGCGAAGGGAAAGTCGTGGTAGCGGTACCGGGAATCGAACCCGGGTTTCCAGATTGAGAATCTGGCGTCCTAACCCCTAGACGATACCGCCTAAAAAAGAAGACAGCTTCCGGGAGCTGCCCTGTTACGGCGTTTCTTTTATAGCGTAGCTTGCCGCCGGGGGTCAAGCTGCGTTGACTTGCCCGCAGGCTGCCGATAGCATACGAGTTTGTCTTTTTAGCGGGGAAGCGACTGTGCCTACTCCATCCCAAGCCAGGACCGCCGACCTTCTGGAGCGCATCGTGGTCGCTCGTCGTCGGTCGCTCGAGCAGGCCCGGCAGGCCACGCCGCTCAGCCAGCTGGAAGAGCGCGCCGCGGCGGCGCCGCCCGTGCGCGACTTCCGCGCTGCGCTGGAGCGGGACGCCATCAACGTCATCGCCGAGCTGAAAAAGGCCTCGCCGTCCCGCGGCCTCTTGCGGCAGGCCTACAACCCGGCCGCGCTGGCCCCGGAGCTGGAAGCCGCCGGGGCGGCGGCGCTTTCGGTGCTGACCGAGCCGGAGTTTTTCCAGGGGGGGTTGGAGGAGCTGCAAGTGGCGCGCCAGGTCACGGGCCTGCCCGTGTTGCGCAAGGATTTTCTCTTCGACCGCTATCAAGTGCTCGAAGCCCGCGCCGCCGGCGCCGATGCCTTTCTGCTCATCGCGGCCATCCTCTCCGGGGAGGACCTGCGCGCGCTGGTCCGGTTCGGCCGAGAGCTGGGCATGGCGGCGCTGGTGGAAGTGCACACCGCCGAAGAGCTGGAGCGGGCGCTGGCGGCCGGAGCGGAGCTCTTCGGGGTCAACAACCGCAACCTGAAGACATTTGAGGTGCGCCTGGAGACCTCGCTCGAGTTGATCGAGCGCATTCCCGACGACCGGGTGGCGGTCAGCGAGAGCGGCTTGCGCTCGGCGGAAGAGCTCCGGCGGCTGCGAGCGGCGGGGTTTGATGCCTTCCTGGTGGGCGAATTCCTGATGGAGTCACCCGAGCCCGCCCAGGCGCTGGCGCGGCTGCTGGCGCGAGAGGCGTAGATGGTCCGCGTCAAGGTCTGCGGCCTCACTAACCTGGAAGATGCGCTGGTGGCGGTGACGGCCGGGGCCGACGCGCTGGGGTTCAACTTCTGGCCGGGCAGCTCCCGCTACATCGAGCCGCAGCGGGCGGCCGAAATTGTCGCCCACCTGCCGCCCTTCGTCACCCCGGTAGGGGTGTTCGTGAACGAAGCGCCCCCCGGAGTGGAGCGGCGGGCGCGCCGGGGGGGGCGTGGGAGCGGTGCAGTTGCATGGCGACGAAACCCCGGACGCGGTGGCGGCGCTGGCCGCCGCGGGCTTTACCGTGCTCAAGGCGGTTCGCGTGGGGCGGGGCTTCCAGCCCCGCTTGCTCCGTGAGTATGCCGGAGCGCAGGTGTTCCTCCTCGACGCCTCAGTCAAAGGCCGGCAGGGCGGCACGGGGCAGAGTTTCGACTGGCGAGTGGCGCAACGGGCCGGGCGCTACGCGCCCATCCTGCTGGCCGGCGGACTGACCGCGGAGAACGTGGTCGAGGCCATTCGCCAGGGCCGCCCCTACGGAGTGGACGTCTGCACCGGGGTGGAAGAGAAGCCGGGAGTCAAGAACCACGACCGCCTGCGGGCGTTCATCCGTCGGGCCAAAGGAGTTCGGGCTTGAGGCGGGCGGCGCTGCCGGTGCTGGCGGTCTTTCTTCTGGCGAGCGCCTGTATGTCGGGGCAGGGAACCACGGAGGAGCCGAAAGATTCCTGGTCAGCCCCGCCGGAGGCGAGGAGCCGCCAGAACCCGGTGGAGGCCAGCGAGAGTTCGGTCGAGCGCGGGCGGATGCTCTACCGGGGCAACTGCTACCTCTGCCACGGCCCGGAGGGCCACGGCGACGGCCCCTGGGTGGAGCAACTGCCCGAGACGCCCTCCGACCTGACCGACCCGGAGAAGATGCGCGGGATGAGCGACGGAGAGATTTTCTGGAAGATCAGCAGAGGTCGAGAGCAAATGCCCGCATTCGAGAAGCAATTGAGCGAGCACCAGCGCTGGGACGTGGTGAACTACCTGCGCTGGCTGGGGCGCGCGCCCGAGGGGAGCGAGTGAGGATGGCGCGGCTGGCCGGAGCCACTCTCCCCGATGCCCGCGGGCACTTCGGCGCCTACGGGGGCCGGTTCGTGCCCGAGACGCTGATGGCGCCGCTGGAGGAACTGGAGCGCGCCTACCGGCGGGCGCGCAGCGACCGCGGCTTCCGCCGGGCGCTGGTGGGGTTGCTGCGGGACTTTGCCGGGCGGCCCACGCCGCTCTACTTCGCCGAGGGGTTGACTCGCCACCTGGGCGGAGCGCGCATCTACTTGAAGCGCGAAGACCTGCTGCACACCGGCGCGCACAAGATCAACAACTGCCTGGGCCAGGGTTTGCTGGCAGTGCGGATGGGCAAGCGGCGGCTGATCGCCGAGACCGGGGCGGGGCAGCACGGCGTGGCCACCGCCACGGTGGCGGCGCACCTCGGCTTGGTCTGCACGGTGTATATGGGGGAAAAAGACATGGCCCGGCAGCGCCTGAACGTTTTTCGAATGCAGTTGCTGGGCGCCGAAGTGGTTCCGGTGGCTTCCGGCAGCCGGACGTTGAAAGACGCCATCAACGAGGCCATGCGCGACTGGGTGACGAACGTCGAGAGCACCCACTACCTGCTGGGCTCGGTCTGCGGGGCCCATCCCTACCCGATGATGGTGCGCAACTTCCAGTCGGTCATCGGCTGGGAGACGCGGCAGCAAATCCTGCGCGCCGAGAAGCGCCTGCCGGATTCTCTCTTCGCCTGCGTGGGCGGGGGCTCGAATGCCATCGGGCTGTTCTACGACTTCTTGCGCGACCGCAGAGTAAAGATGATCGCGGTGGAAGCGGGCGGGCGCGGCCCCGAGCTGGGCCAGCACGCGGCGCGGTTGAGCTCACCCGGATCGGGCGACGGTTCCCGCCTACGCCAAGGCTCCGGCGGGCGGGCCCGGCCCGGCGTGCTGCACGGGACCTATACCTACGTCCTTCAGGACAAGCACGGGCAGATCTCGACCACCCATTCCGTCTCCGCAGGTCTGGACTACCCGGCCGTGGGTCCCGAGCATGCCTACCTGCGCGAGCGGGGCCGGGTCGAGTACACCGCGGTGAGCGACGAAGAAGCCCTGGAAGCAGCGCGGGTGCTGGCCCGGCAGGAAGGCATCATCCCGGCGCTCGAGCCGGCGCACGCCCTGGCCGAGCTGCTCAAGCGGGCTCCGAAGATGCGCCCGAAGGAAATCGTAGTGGTGAACCTGTCGGGCCGCGGCGACAAGGATATGGACATCCTGGCCAAGACGCTTCCGCCGGGCCGCGGCGGTCAAGCCGGGCAAGCGTGAGGTTATGGCCCGAAAGAAGAAACCCCGGAAGCGAGGGAAGCGCGCCAGCCGCGCTCGCCGGGCGGCGAGGACAAACGAGCGCGCCCCAACCCGGGGGCGGCTGCGGGCGGCGTTTCGCCGCCGGCGGCGCCAGCCCTTGCCGCTGGTGGCCTACGTAACGGCGGGCGACCCCGACCTGAAGTTCACCGAGCACTTGGTGGTGCGGCTGGCCGAAGCAGGGGCAGACGTGATCGAGCTGGGCGTGCCCTTCTCCGACCCCATCGCCGACGGCCCGGTCATCCAGCGGGCGAGCGAGCGGGCGCTGAAAGCCGGGACAACGTTGTCCGAGGTGCTGAAGCTGGCGCGGCGGCTGCGGCGGAAGACTCCCGTCCCGCTGGTGCTCTTCAGCTACTACAACCCGGTGCTGCAGATGGGGGCGGAGCGCTTCGCCGAGCGCGCTGCCGCCGCGGGCATCAACGGGGTGTTGATCACCGATTTGACCCCGGAGGAAGCGCGGCCGTTTGTGGGCGCGGCCAGGCGGCAGGGGCTGGACACGGTGTTCCTGGCGGCGCCGACTTCGACCAAGCAGCGGTTGCGGGCGCTCGCGCGGCTCTCGCGCGGCTTCATCTATCTAATCGCCCGGCGGGGCATCACGGGAGCGCGGACGGAGGTGAGCGGAGAAATCCGGGCGCAGGTCAAGCGGCTGCGGCGGCTGACGCGTCTGCCGGTGGCGGTGGGCTTTGGCATCGCCCGGCGCGAGCAGGTGGCGGCCTTGGAACGGATTGCCGACGGGGTGGTGGTGGGCAGCGCCTTGATAGAATGTTGCGAGAAGGCCGGGCACGGGGAGGCGGGGCTGGAAGCGGCGGCGCAGTTGGTGCGGGAACTCAAAGCAGTCGGATAGTTGAATCGTTGATTGGTTGAATCGGGTAAGGAGCGAGCCCGGCGATCCAGTATGGACATCAAGGATTGGCGGAAGCGGATTGACGAGCTGGACGAGCAGTTGGTGAAGCTGCTCAACGAGCGCTCGCGCTGCGCCGCCGAGGCAGGCAAGCTGAAACGGCAAGCCGGCCAAGCGGTGTATCAGCCCGAGCGCGAGCGAGAGATCCTGGAGCGGGTGCAGCGGATGAACGGCGGGCCGTTGGGCAACGACGCCCTGAAGCGGCTGTTCGAGCGCATCCTGGACGAGGCGCGCGCGGTGGAACAGGAGACCTACAAGGAAAAATCTTAGGCGATGAAAAATAGGAGCTTTAGCTTGTCATTCTGAGCCCCGAAGGTTCGGGGCGAAGAATCTCAACCGATTGCTTGAGGCACGGCTGAGATTCTTCGTCGCCCTTCGGCCTGCCTGCGGCAGGCAGGGCTCCTCAGAATGACAAAGGCGGGGCACCTAGGAGAGGCGGTCGGCTATGGTCGTGGTGATGCACGAGGGAGCCACTGAGGAGCAGATCCAGCACGTCATCGAGCGCCTGGTGGGGATGGGGTTCGGCGTCCACCGCTCCACCGGCGTCCGGCACACGGTGCTGGGGGCGGTGGGGGCGCGGCTGGACTTCGACACCCGGGACATCGAGCTGCTTGAGGGCGTGCGCGAAGTGGTGCGCATCAGCGCCCCTTACAAGCTGGCCAGCCGCAGCTTCCGACCGGAAGGCACGGTGGTGGAGGTCGGCCGGGGCGTGCAGGTGGGCGGCCGGGAAGTGATTATGATGGCCGGGCCGTGCTCAGTGGAAAATCCGGAGCAGATCCAGGCCATCGCCAAGCTGGTTCGGGAGCACGGGGCGAAGGTGCTGCGGGGCGGCGCCTTCAAGCCGCGCACCTCGCCGTACAGCTTCCAGGGGCTGGGCCCCGACGGGCTGAAGATGATGCGGGAGGCGGCCGAGGCGAACAGCCTGCTGGTGGTGAGCGAAATCGTGGACCATACTCAGGTGCAGATGATGCAGGAGCTGGTGGACATCTTCCAGGTGGGCGCCCGCAATATGCAGAACTATGTGCTGCTGAAGGAGCTGGGCAAGACGAAAAAGCCGATCCTGCTCAAGCGCGGGCTTTCGGCCACCATCGAGGAGTGGTTGCTCTCGGCCGAGTACCTGATGCAGGGCGGGAACTACAACGTGATTCTCTGTGAACGAGGCATCCGCACCTTCGAGACCTACACCCGCAACACGCTCGACCTGGCGGCCATCCCGGTGGTGAAGAAACTTTCCCACCTGCCGGTGGTGGTGGACCCCTCGCAGGGGACGGGGCGGCGGGACAAAGTGCCGCCCATGGCCCGGGCCGCGGTGGCGGCGGGCGCCGACGGCCTGCTGATTGAAGTGCACAACGAGCCGGAGAAGGCGCTGAGCGACGGGGCGCAGTCGCTCTACCCGGAGCAATTCGCCCGGCTGATGCAGCAGCTCCGCATCATCGCCCCGGCGGTTGAACGCACCATTGGCTAGCTGATGGCTTTCCAGAAAATTGCCGTCTTGGGTTGTGGGTTGATCGGGGGGTCGTTCGCGCTGGGGCTGAAGAAGCGTGGCTACGCCGGTAAGATCATCGGTTGGGACAAAGAGGATGTCCTGCAAAAGGCGCAAGAGCGGGGAGCCATTGACCGGGGAACGGAGGATGGTGCGACGGCGGTGGAGGGCGCCGAGCTGATTTATCTGGCCGCGCCGGTGGTAGTCATCCTGGACTTGCTGCCGCAAGTGGGCCGGCACGCCAAAGCCGGGGCGCTGGTCACCGACGCGGGCAGCACCAAGGTGCGAGTTTGCCGGATGGCGAAACAGGTTTTGCCGGAGACGCTAACCTTTTTGGGCGGCCACCCGATGGCGGGGAAAGAAGTGTCGGGGATCGAGAATGCGGACGCCGATCTTTTTATGGGTTCCAAGTACGTTGTGGTCAAGGAGGCAGAGGAAGCAGAGGAAGCAAAGGAGAAAGCAGATTCCTCGTCCCGCCCCGAAGGTTCGGGGTCGGGACTCGGGATGACAGAGGCGGCGGAGGAGTTCTTGGATTGGGTGCGGCGGCTGGGGGCGGAGCCGGTGGAGCTGGATGCGGAGACGCACGACTGGGCGGTGGCCTTGGTGTCGCAGGCGCCGCAGTTGCTTTCGACCGCGCTGGCCAGCGCGGTCTGGGACGAGACCGACGAGGACGGCCTGCCGCTCAGCCTGGCCGGGACCGGCTTCCGCGATATGACCCGGCTGGCCGCGAGCCCTTACGACCTCTGGCGGGACATCTGCTTGACCAACAGCGAAAACCTGGAGCGGGCGCTGGAGCGGCTGGAGGCGCGCCTGCAGCGGCTGCGCACCCGGCTGCGCTCGAAGGAGCTGGCAGACGAGTTTGAGAAAGGCCAAGAATTAACGCGCCAGCTGAGAGAAAATGCAAAACGTTGACTGGCCGAACTTGTGGTCGCAGATATGGCACGTGCTGAATAGCCCCATAGTGATTGCCGTGCTCGGGGGCATTCTCGCCACTTGGTTGACAGCAAGGTGGCAACTTAGGAGTAAGAGGTACGAGCTACAGCTGAAGGCCTATGAGAGACTGCAGGGTCTTTTCTTGGAGTGGTTGGATGCTGTGACCTCGGAGCCGCCAAATACTAGAGGTGCAGCGCCTCTTCGACTTGAGCTCGTCTTTGTGGCTTCGCTCTTTCGGAAGGAAGCACGTGCAAAGATCACAGACCTCATTGAAGGGATGGGCGACTTTAAGGTTCTCGAACGTCCGATGAAGATTGAGGAGCAAAAGGATTTGGTGGAGAAGTATTTGCAGGCGATGAATGCCATGCTGGTGGAGCTCGGTGGTAAGGGATTAGCGAGCTGAATGGAGTAGAGCGATGAACAAGCGGGTGGCGAACGCGGAGGAAGCCATCAAGGCGATTCAGGACGGGGCCACCATCATGATGGGCGGCTTCGGGCTGTGCGGCATCCCGGAGAACCTGATCGCGGCGGTGCGGCGGAAAGGCGTCAAGAACCTGACGGTCATATCGAACAACGCCGGGGTGGATGACTTCGGGATCGGGCTGCTGCTGCAGACCAAGCAAGTGAAAAAGATGATCGCCACTTACGTGGGGGAGAACAAGCTGTTCGAGCAGCAGGTGCTGAGCGGGGAGCTGGAAGTGGAGTTGAATCCCCAGGGCACGCTGGCCGAGCGCATGCGGGCGGCCGGGGCGGGCCTCGGCGGGTTCTTCACCCCCACCGGCTACGGCACCCCGGTGGGCGAAGGCAAGGAGACGCGGGAGATCGGCGGCAAGATGTACGTGCTGGAGAAGCCGCTGCGGGCTCAGTATGCTTTCATCAAGGCCTGGAAGGGGGACCGGTGGGGAAATCTTATCTACCGAAAGACGGCGCGGAACTTTAATCCGGTGATGGCCACCGCGGCCGACACTGTGATCGCCGAAGTCGAGGAGCTGGTGGACGTGGGGGAGCTCGACCCGGATTTCGTCCACACCCCGGGCATCTTCGTGGATGCCATTTTTCAGGGGAAAGACTACGAGAAGCGCATCGAGCGGCGCACCACGCGCCAGCGCGCGGCCTAGCAGGAGGCAGCCAGGGAGAGAGGCACGGAGGCAGGAAATAGAGGGGGCAAAGGAAGCACAAGAGGCAAAGGAGTAGAGGAAAAGGAATTTTCACCGCAGAGGCGCCCTTCGACTTCGCTGAGGGCAAGCAGAGGACACAGAGACAACACAGAGGGGAAAGATGGCACAGAAGAGTGGCGAGGGGATTCGGGAGCGGATTGCCAAGCGGGTGGCGCAGGAGCTGCGCGACGGCTACTACGTCAACCTGGGCATCGGCCTGCCCACCCTGGTGGCGAACTACATCCCCAAAGGGATGGACGTAATCCTGCAATCCGAGAACGGGCTGCTGGGCATCGGGCCGTATCCCTACCAGGGTGAAGAGGACGCCGACCTGATCAACGCCGGCAAAGAGACAGTGACGGAGATTCCCGGGGCGGCGTTCTTTTCCAGCGCCGACTCCTTTGGGATGATCCGCGGCGGGCACATTGACCTCTCCATCCTGGGCGCCTTGCAGGTGGACGAGAAAGGGAACCTGGCCAACTGGATGATCCCCGGCAAGATGGTCAAGGGGATGGGCGGGGCGATGGACCTGGTGGCCGGGGCCAAGCGGGTGATCATCGCCATGGAGCACACCGCCAAGGGCAAGCCCAAAATCCTCAAGCAGTGTACGCTGCCCCTGACCGGCGTCGGGGTGGTGGACCTGATCGTGACCGAGCTGGCGGTGATCGAAGTGACCCGGGCGGGCCTGCTGCTGAAAGAAGTGGCCCCGGGCGCCACGCCGGAGAAAGTCCAGGAAGTGACCGAGCCGACGTTGAAAGTGGCAAAGGACTTGAAGGAAACGCAGGTGTAGGGGGAAAATGTAGGCAGGCCGATGGAGTTGAATTCCATTGTCGTCGTCAGTTTGCACGAGCCCAAGGAACGGGTGTGGGGCCAGTTGGTGGCGCTGACCCAGGCGGGGGTGACCGTGCGCGGGATTGACCTCAACTCCTTCGACGACTTCGTCCGCCAGGTGAAGAGGGACGCCGAAGACCTGGTGGGGCTGGCCACGATTTTTTATCCCATGCAGCGGCTGGAGCGCATCGCCCTGGACGAGCCCCAGGGGTCGATCCCCTCGCTGTCGCAAACCTTCGAGCGCCAGGTGGGTCGCAGCCTGCTGGAGTACCTGGCCGCGATGACCGAGGCCGAGCCCTAAGCCGCCGCCCCGGCGGGCCGCCCCTCCGATGAGCCGGCAGTTCTTCACCCTGGCCAACCAGCTCACGCTGGTGCGGCTGGCGCTGATTCCTTTCTTCGTCATTGCGGTTCTTAACCAGCGCTATGGCTGGGGATTGGCGGTGCTGCTGGCCGCGGGCTTGAGCGACGCCTTGGACGGGCTGCTGGCGCGGGCGCTGAAGCAGCGCACGCCCCTGGGCGCCTATCTCGACCCCATCACCGACAAGTTGCTGCTTTCGACCGCCTTCGTCATCCTGGCAGTCCAGGGCGACGTTCCCTGGACGGTGAGCGTCCTGGTGCTGGGGCGGGACGTGCTCATCCTAGCCGTGGCCTTGGCCATCATCATCGGGGCCGGGTGGCGGCCGTTCGCGTCCAGCGTTTACGGCAAGATCAGCACGGTGACCCAGGTGCTGACCGTGGGTGTGGTGGTCCTGGCCAGGGTGTGGCCGCACGGGGCGGTGGTCTGGGCCAAGGACGTGCTGATCGGGCTGACGGTGGCGATCACCCTAGCCTCCGGCATCCACTACGCCTGGCGCACCGGCAAGGTGCTGCCGGACATTCCCCCCAAAGCATGAAGGCGGAGGAAAGGTTTGACTTGTCCGCGCGGGCGCGTCTACAATCGCTCTTCGGTCTTGAGTTGCCCACCTGCTACCTCCCTGGAGTGAACTTCAACGCCCGGCGGGTAGTGGCAACGGAGCCACGGAGGGCGAACGCTTAGATGTCCGATTTCTTCCAGAGCGGCATGGTGGCCACCCTGCACCGCTTGGGCAGCCGGCGGATCGAGGAGATCGAGGGCGAGTTGGTCCGCTTTGCCCGCACCGCGCCCATGGCCCTGGTCTTGCCGGCGCTTTACGCGGAGTTTGAGACGGAAGCCATGACGGTGATCTTGCGGGAACTCTCCAAGGTGCCCTACCTGAAGCAAATCGTCCTCACGCTGGGGAGTGCGGACGAGAAACAGTGCGCGGAGGTCAAGGAGCGCCTGAGCGGCATTCACCGGAACGTGCGCGTGATTTGGAACGACGGAGAGCGGGTGCAGCGCCTGTTCAAGACGCTGGAGGAGAACGACCTGACCCCGGGGCCGCCGGGGAAGGGCCGGGCCTGCTGGATCGCCTACGGGTACGTGCTGGCCAGCGGGCAGGCGAAGAAAATCGCGCTGCACGACTGCGACATCGTCAACTACACCCGGGAGCTGCTGGCCCGGCTCTACCACCCCATCGCCAACCCCAACGTGGACTTCGAATTCTGCAAGGGCTTCTACGCCCGCTACACCACCAAGCTGCACGGTCGGGTGACCCGGCTGTTCGTCACCCCCTTCGTGCGCTCCTTGAAGGAGATTTACGGCCACCTCCCCTTCCTGGTGTACCTGGACAGCTTCCGCTACCCGCTGGCGGGGGAGTTCGCCATGGAGGCGGAGCTAGCGCGGGTGAACCGCATCCCCGCCGACTGGGGCCTGGAGGTGGGAGTACTGGCCGAGATCTACCGCAACTGCTCCTTGAAGCGCATCTGCCAGGTGGACCTGGCGGAGAACTACGAGCACAAGCACCAGGCGCTTTCCGCCGGCGACGCCCAGAAAGGGTTGATGCGGATGACCGTGGACATCGCCAAGACCCTCTTGCGCATGGTGGCCGCCGAAGGGGCGGTTCTCTCGGAAGGCAGCTTCCGGACGGTGCAGACCAAGTATGTGCGCACGGCCGAAGACACCATCACGCGCTACCACGCCGATGCCATGATCAACGGGCTGGAATTCGACCGCCATGAGGAGGAGGTGGCCGTCCAGGCCTTCGCCCGGGCCATCGCCCTGGCGGCGGAGGAATTCTTGAAGGACCCTCTGGGCGCGCCGCTGATTCCGAACTGGAACCGCGTGGTGGCCGCGGTGCCGGATTTCCTTGCGCAGTTGGCCCTCGCCGTGGAGGAAGACAACGCCTGAGTCCCGGCCATGCCCGAGACCCAAACCGGGGTGCGGCACCTCTAGGGAGCCATGGGCCACCTAATCGTTTTCACCGACCTCGACGCCACCCTACTCGATCACAAGACCTATTCCTACCGGCCGGCCCGTCCGGCCCTGGAGGAGTTGCGGCGGCGCAGGATTCCGCTGGTGTTCTGCACCAGCAAGACCCGGGCGGAAATCCTGCCGCTGCGAGAGGAGTTGGGCAACGTTCATCCCTTCGTGGCGGAGAACGGCGGCGCCGTCTACGTCCCTCGCAACTACTTCCCCTTTCCGCTGTCCAACGCGCGGACGGAGGCGGAGTTCCACGTGCTGGAGCTGGGCCTCGATTACCGGAAGCTGGTGCGGGCGCTCGACGAAGCCGCCAAGACCAGCGGCGCCAGCGTGCGCGGCTTCAACCAGATGAAGGATAGAGAAGTGGCCAAGCTCTGTGGGCTCTCCTTGGCGGCGGCGAAGCTCGCCCGGCACCGCGAGTTCGACGAGCCTTTCCTGGTGGAGAAAGGCACGCCGCAGCAGAAGGAGAGGTTCTTCACCTGGCTGCGCGAGCGCGGCCTGAGCTGGCGGCAGGGCGGGCGCTTTTTCCATTTGATGGGGACGAACGACAAGGGCGCGGCGGTGGCCCGCCTGCTGGATCTTTACCGCCAGCACTACACCCAGGTGCGCAGCGTGGGGTTGGGCGACGGCCCCAATGACGTGGACTTTTTGAAAGTGGTGGACGTCCCCGTGGTGGTGGCCAGACCTAACGGCCGCCACCACCCCGAGCTGCTGGAGAACCTTCCCCAGGCGCGCCGCGCGGCACCCGGCCCCGCGGGGTGGAACCAGGCGGTGCTGGAAATCCTGGGCTGAGGCGGGCGGAGCCAAGAATCTCCGCTGCGAGGCTTCGCTCTGTTTAGCATGACAGGGCTTTCCTGAGGCTGGCCGCGCCCGCGCCGGCGCGGTATAATAAAAATTCACGTCCGTATTTATGCTTCCAGCGGGCGGTCTATGAGGGCGATGCCAGCACGGACAATGTATGAAAAAATCTGGGATGCGCACCTCGTCCAGGAGCAGCCCGGGCCCTCGCTGATCTACATCGATCGCCACCTCATCCACGAAGGCACCTCGCCACAGGCCTTCGCCGGCCTGAAGGCGGCGGGCCGCAAGGTGCGCCGGCCGGACCTGACCTTCGCGGTGATGGACCACTCGGTGCCGACCAAGAACCGGCACCTCCCGATTCTCGACCAGGACGCCGCCGGGCAGTTCGAGGCCCTGGCGCGGAATTGCCGGGAGACCCGCGTGCGGCTGTTCGACCTGCACAGCCACAACCAGGGCATCGTGCATATCATCGGGCCGGAGCTGGGCATCACCCAGCCGGGGCAGACCATCGTCTGCGGCGACAGCCACACCTCGACGCACGGGGCCTTCGGCACCCTGGCCTTTGGCATCGGCACCAGCGATGTCGAGCACGTGCTGGCCACCCAGTGCCTGCAACAGTTCAAGTCCAAGACGCTGTTGATTCGGGTGAACGGCAGACGGGGCAAGGGCACGACCGCGAAGGACGTCATCCTGGCCATCATCGGGACCATCGGCGTCTCCGGGGGCAACGGGCACGTGATCGAATACGCCGGAGAGACCATCGGCGCCCTGTCGATGGAAGGGCGGATGACCGTCTGCAACATGTCGATTGAGGGGGGCGCGCGCGCCGGGATGGTGGCGCCGGATGAGAAGACGTTCGCCTATCTCGAAGGCCGGCCGTTCGTGCCCCGGGGCCAGGATTTCCAGGAAGCCGTGGAGCGGTGGAAGACGTGGGCGAGCGACCCGGGAGCGACCTACGACCGGGTGGTGGAGCTGCGGGCGGAGGCAATCGCCCCGCAGGTCACCTGGGGGACGAACCCCGGGATGGTCACCGAGGTAACCGGGAAAGTTCCCGACCCCAGCCAGTTCGCTGACGGGGTCGAGCGCCGGGGGGTGGAGCGGGCGCTCGACTACATGGGGCTGACGCCGGGGACGCGGCTGATGGACCTCCCGCTCGACCGCGTCTTCATCGGCTCCTGCACCAACTCGCGCCTTGAGGACCTGCGGGCGGCGGCGCGGGTCGTGGCCGGCAAGAAGGTAGCCAAATCGCTGAAGCAGGCGCTGGTGGTGCCCGGCTCGATGCAAGTGAAAGCGCAGGCGGAGAAGGAAGGGTTGGAGAAGATTTTCCTCGAGGCCGGGTTCGAGTGGCGGGACGCGGGCTGCTCGATGTGCATCGGGATGAACGACGACATCCTGCCCAGCGGCGAGCGCTGCGCCTCCACCTCGAACCGCAACTTCGAAGGCCGCCAGGGCAAAGGGGGGCGCACGCACCTGGTGAGCCCGCTGATGGCGGCCGCCGCGGCGCTGGAAGGTCACTTCGTGGACATCCGCGAGTGGGATGTCGATGGAAGTGAATAACCTGGTGAGCAGCGCAGTTCAACCCCGCGGCTTGTCCTGAGCGAAGCCGAAGGGCTCCTGCCGCTGGGGGAGAGGAAGAGGCCGGGATGAAGCCGTTCGTCAAACACACGGGGCTGGTGGCGCCGCTGGACCGGGTGAACGTGGACACCGACCAGATGGTCCCCAAGCAGTTCTGCAAGCTGCTGACCCGCGAAGGCTACGGCAAGTTCCTTTTCTACGATTGGCGCTACCAGGACGGCGACGTGCCCGACCCGGAGTTCGTGCTCAACCGGCCGCGCTACCGGGGAGCCTCGATTCTCCTGACGCGGGCCAACCTGGGCTGCGGCTCCAGCCGCGAGCACGCCGCCTGGGCGGTGCATGACTACGGCTTCCGGGCGGTCATCGCCCCCAGCTTCGCTGACATCTTCTACAGCAACTGCTTCAAGAACAGCATCCTGCCGGTGAGGCTGCCCGATGCGGAGGTGGAGGAGCTGTTTCGCCGCACGGATGGGAACCAGGGCTACCGCCTGACCGTGGACCTCGAACAGCAGGCCATCACCGACGAGGGCGGCCTGAAGCTGCGGTTCGAGGTTGACCCGGCACGTAAGCAGCGCCTGCTGCAAGGGCTGGACGACATCGGCCTGACCCTCCTGCACGAAGAGAAGATCAGCGCCTACGAGAAGAAGCACAACCCGCAGGCGGGGATGTACGACGCCTCGGCGGTGGACGTGAAGTTCGCAAGCGGAAAAACCCGGTGAATCCTTGATCGTTGAATAGTTGCTTCC
>JALLOH010000059.1 GCA_027717655.1 Acidobacteriia bacterium AH_259_A11_L15 | reverse complement strand
GTCTCATGGTGGCCCTGCCTGCCTCGAGGGGGTTCCCCGCCTATTCTTTGGGGAGCCTAATACGGCGCTTCGACTAGAGTTGCCGCCATAGCGCGACGTGGCAGGCTGTGCGAGGTGAGTGCGCCACCGGCTAGAAGGCGCCGGCGAGCTTGGCTTCCCGCGCTTTTCTCTCATCGACGAAGTAGAGAAGTATCAATCCCGCGATGAAGAACACCATCAGCGAGACGATGGAAAGTCGTGCCGAGCCTGTCAACTGGCGGATGACCGCAAACACAAAGGGGCCCCAGATGGCGGAGAACTTGCTGAAGACGGTGTAAAACCCGTAGAATTCGGCGCTGGCCTGTTCGGGTATTGTGGAGCCGTAGAACGACCGACTGAGCGCCTGCGAGCCGCCCAAGACGAATCCCACCGCCCCTCCCAGCACTAAGAACTCGGTAGCTGTGTGGATGAAGTAGGCATAAATGACCACCGCCGACCAGAGCACCAGCGTCACCATCACCGCCCGCTTGGTGCCGATACTCCCGGCAAGGCGCCCAAAGAGCAGTGCCCCTGGGGTGGCGATGGCCTGGATGATCAATAGAGTCAGCATCACGGTCGTGGTGGAGAGCCCCAACTCCTCGATCGCGTAAATGGCGGCCATGCTGACGACTGTCTGGATGCCGTCGTTGTAGAGCATGAAGGCAATCAAGAAAAGCAGCAAATGGCGAAACTGACCCACGCGCCGCATTGTGCGGAGGATCCGCGAAACCCCGATGGCGGCATAAGCCACTGGGGTCGGCCAGCCGTGGTAACGATCTGGCAGGCTCTCCGCCGAGGGGGCTTCGTAGAGGTAGCGGGCGGTGAAGAGGGTGAAGCCTGCCCACCACAGGCCTGCCATGACGATAGCGATACGCACGGCCAAGCCTTGCGAAATGCCTAGGGTCTCATGCCCCGCCACCAGCCCGAGAGCGATGGCGAACTGCAACCCGCCGCCGACATAGCCGTAGGAGTAGCCCTTACCCGAGACCCAGTCTATCTGGTCGTCAGTCGAGATCTGCGGCAGGAAGGCGTCGTAGAAGACGTTGGCGCTGATGAACCCCACCTGCGCGAGCAGGAAAAAGAACAGAGTCTTGTAGACGTCGCCCGAGTGGCAGAAATAAAGCAACAGCGTAAAGAGCGAGCCAGTGTAAGCGAAGGAGAGCAGGAAGCGTTTTTTGGCGGAAGAAAAGTCAGCGATAGACCCCAGCACGGGAGCGAATAGAAAGGCGACAATCGCCGCCGTGCTCACGGTGAAGCCCCACAGGGAGGTGGCGCTGTATGTGGTCCCGCCGATCGTTACCCCCTCGGGTCCTACGACGACGCGGGCGAAATAGGCTGGCAGCAAGGCCACCGCCACCGTGGTGATGTAGGCGGAGTTCGCCCAGTCGTACATGCACCAGCCGAAGATCGTCTTGGGGTCGTTTTTGCCGGTCGCGGGCGCGGCCATGTCAGCGGCTACTTTACCTCGCCACCGCGTCCCCGGGGGCGCGCCCGCCTCGTAGGCGGCCAGCAAGGAGCGCAGTTGCCCCTGGAGTTGGCGGCGCTGGTGTTGGAGCTGGGTGGCTCGGTGGGTAAATCCTCTGCACGGGAGTCAATCTTACACTGAGCCCCAAAGTTCCAGCTTCGGAGAACCCAATTTTCCGAGGCCGCGGTCTAGTCAGCCGGGCAGGTCACGGGGCTGAATCTGGCTTCGCACTTATTCGGCCTTGGGGCTAGACGACCGAGCCCCGAGGCCCCAGCCTCGGGGAATTTTGAAAACGGTTTACCTCCAGCCCAGCGGCAGGAGCCGTTGGGTTGAACATTTCCTAACCGGTTTCGCTGCGGGTGCGCATCGCCCCTTCTTGGGCTAGAACTGGGGCTAGGCGCTGGGCCACCTGTTGGAGCAGCTCGCTGTCCTGGGCCGTGAAGGCGTTGCGGATGTGAGAGTCGATGTCGATCTCGCCCGAAATGCGCCCCTCGTGCTCGATGGGGAGGACGATCTCGGACTGGGTCTCCACGCTGCATGCCAGGTGGCGCGGGTCGGCACTGACGTCGGGAACGATGACTGTTTTGCCTTCGCGGACCGCCGCCCCGCAGATGCCCTGGTCGAGGGGGATGCGGGTGTGCGGCGAGGGCGCGCCCACGAAGGGGCCCAGCACCAGCTCTTTCTCTTCTAGGAAATAGAGGCCCACCCAGTTGTAGTGCGGGCGCTCCCGCTGGAGCAGGGCGCAGATTTCCTTGAGCCAGTCCGGGTTGGTGGCGCGGGCGGCCGCCAGGGCGTCCACTTCTTTCAGGATCTTCTTGACATCGCTCATGGCCGGCAAGAGCAGGGGGCTACTGGACGGGCAGGGGTTCGTGGAATTGCTGGATGTCGTCCACGCTGAGCTGCGGCAGGCGGCGGAGGCGGTGCTTCAGCCACGACCAGGGGATCTTGAAGAGCAGCACCTTGGGGCTGAACTTGAGGGAGTCCGAAATCCAGCAGGAGTGCGTGCACCAGCAGTGGGCTTCCGGGATGGCTTTGACTTCCTTCTGCATGGCCTCCGAATGCAGGGCAGAGGACAGATCGAAGTTGAAGTCCTGGAGCTGGCCGATGGCGGGGCGGATTTCGCAGGCGCGGAACTCGCCGTTGTGGTCGATGACCAGGCTGGTGAGGCCGGCGGTGCAGGGCATGGCCCACTTCTGGGGGCGCTCCACGTTTTGCTCGTGGGTCTCGAAGATGAACTTCAGCGTCCCCAGGTAGTACATCTTGGGGAACCAGCGGAACTTGGGGTCGACGTTGGCGAAGAGGCGGTCGGCATGGGCCTCGTGGACGCGCATCAGTTGATCGTGCAGCGCTTTCAGCTCCCGGCGGTTGATGTTCTTCAAGCTCAAGTCCATGGGGTTGCCGCGGATGATTTCGAAGTATTGTCCGGCGGAGTTGTCGCGGCGCAGAATTTCCAGGCCCAGCCGTACCAGCTCGTCGTAGTTTTCCCGGGTGATCACGGTGACCACGTTGCGCCGCAGCCGCCGCACCCCCTGGTATTTTTCTTTCATCCGCTCCATGGTTGCTAGGGTCTTCTGGAAGTTGTTGGGGACGCCGCGGATGGTGTCGTGGGTGTTGGCCAGGCCGTCGATGGAGAAATTGAGGTCAATGGTGAGGTTGGGGCAGTCCTTCAGGATGCGTCCCACCATGCGGTCGAGGTTATCGGGCAGCAGGCCGTTGGTGGGCAGGTTCAGGGTATGGATCTTGTTGTTGCGGTAGAACGTGCAGACAATCTCGTCCAGGTCCTCCCGCATGGTGGGCTCGCCGCCCGAGACCCAGAGCTTGCTGAACTCGGGCGCGGTCTCGGAGACGGTCTTGATCTGGTCGAAGGTGAGGTCCTGGTTCTTGTTCAACTGGTCCCAGTAGAAGCAGGTGCGGCACAGCGAGTTGCAGCGGGAGGTGACGAACAGAAACACCGACTCCAGCCTCTTGGGCCGGACGACCTTCTTCACGTAGGGAGTAAAATCCTTCGCCCTGCGCGGAATCTGCATCTTTTGCTACTCTTACGCCCTGACAGCGCGTCCATTACAGCATAGAGCCTGGCAGGCGGCAAAGCCTTTTTGCGCAAAGGGTGGTCCGCTGGCTTAACGGGGGTCTGGAGGGGTTGAACGGAGGCATGGATCGATGGGCGGCACGCTCTACAGCCCGAAGGTGCTGGATCACTTCGAGCATCCCCGGAACGTTGGGGAGTTGCCGGACGCCACCGCCGAAGTGCAAATGGAGAACCCGGTGTGCGGGGACGTGATGCGGCTGGCGGCGCGGGTGGAGAACGGAACGGTAACCGAGGTGCGCTTCAAGACGGTGGGCTGCGTCACCGCCATCGCCTGCGGCTCGTGGCTGACGGAATGGATGAAGGGGCGGAGCGTCGAGGAACTTAAAGAGATTTCAGATTTGAAGATTGCCGAGGGTCTGGGCGGCTTGCCGGCGGCCACCCGCCACGGCGCCCAACTGGCCGCCGACGCCCTCCGCGCCCTGCTGGCGAGGCTCAAGGAGTAAAATCTTCTCCTTGTCAGCCAGCGACGACTTGGCATAGACTCGCGCTGGCTTCCCGGGCGGTTTCCTTTCATGATTGGGCGAACCATTTCCCACTATCGCATCACCGCCAAGCTGGGCGAGGGCGGGATGGGGGCGGTCTATCGCGGCGAGGACGAGAAGCTGCAACGGGCCGTAGCCCTGAAGTTCCTGCCCGCCGACATCGCCTCCGATTCCAAGGCCCGGGAGCGGTTGCTGAAGGAGGCGCGGGCCGCCTCCCGGCTCAACCACCCCAACATCGCCACCATCTACGAGGTAGGCGAGCACGAGGGCACGTCCTTCATCGCCATGGAGTTGGTGAGGGGCGAAAGCCTCAAAGAGACGTTGCTGCGGGGAGCGCTGCCGGCGGCGCAGTTGCTGGAGGTGGCGCGGCAGATTGCCGAGGGGTTGAACGAAGCCCACCAGGCGGGCGTGTTCCACCGGGATATCAAGCCGGGGAACATCATGCTGGATGCGAAGGGGCGGGTGAAGATCCTGGACTTCGGCGTGGCGGTGCTGGCGCGGGGGGAGCGCGCCCGGGGCGAGACGAACGAGAACTTCATCACCCGCACGGCCAGGCAGTGGAGCACGGGGGGCACGGTGCCTTATATGTCGCCCGAGCAGCTGCGCGGCGAACCCGCGGATGCCCGCAGCGACCTGTTTTCCTTTGGGGTGTTGCTCTACGAGTGTTTGTCCGGGCGGCTGCCGTTTCAGGGGGAGACCTCGATCGACATCCTGCACGCCATCCTGCGCGAGCCGCCCACACCGCTGCGGCACTACCTGCCGGAGGTGTCGGCCGAATGGGAGCAGCTGATCGAGCGCTGCCTGGAGAAGGAACCGGAGCGGCGGTTCGCCTCACTGCAGGAGGTGCTGCACGCCCTGCGGCGGGCGGCGGCGCCGGCGACGGTGGCGGAGAAATCCGTGGCGGTGCTCTACTTCGAGAATCTGAGCGCCGGCAAAGAGGACGAGTATTTCCGCGACGGCATCACGGAGGATGTCATCACCGAGTTGTCGAAGATCAAGCCCTTGCGGGTGTTTCCGCGCTCGGCGGTGCTGGCCTACCGGGACAAGCCGGCCACCGCCCCGGAGATCGGGCGGCAGCTGAACGCCGCTTTCGTACTGGGGGGCAGCCTGCGGCGGGCGGGGAACCGGGTGCGCATCACCGCGCAACTAGTGGAGACGCGCACCGGGCATTCGGTCTGGGCGGAACGGTACGACCGCCAGATGGAAGACATCTTCGCCATCCAGGACGAAATTGCACAGAACATCGCCCAGGCCCTGCAAGTGATGCTGACCGAGAAGGAGAAGCGGGCCATCGAGCAGGTGCCGACGGCGCACGTGAAGGCCTACGACTACTACCTGCGGGGGCGGCAGTTCTTCCACCAGTTCCGGCAGCGAGGCTTCCAGTTCGCCCGGCAGATGTTCACCCGGGCCACGGAAATTGACCCGCGGTACGCAGGGGCGTACGCGGGGATCGCCGACTGCTCTTCTTTCCTCTACATGTACTGGGACGGCACGGAAGCCAACCTGAAGCAAGCGGACGAGGCCAGCCGGAAAGCCTTGGAGCTAGACCCGGAATCGGCGGAAGGCCATGCCTCCCGCGGGCTGGCGCTCTCCTTGACGAAACAATTCGACGAGGCGCAAGTCGAGTTTGAGACCGCCATGAGGGTGAATCCCAACTTGTTCGAAGCTTATTATTTCTACGCGCGAGCGTGTTTTGTGCAGGGAAAGCTGGGGGACGCGGCGCGGCTGTTCGAGCAGGCGAGCCGGCTGCGCCCGGAGGACTACCAGGCCCCGAATCTGCTGGGGCTGAGCTATGAGGGGTTGGGGAGGAAGGCGGAAGCGGCGGCGGCCTACCGGCGGTGCATTCAAGTGCTGGAGAAGCACCTGGAGCTGCACCCGGACGACGCCCGGGGGCTCTACCTGGGCGGGCAGGCCGCGTCGCAGTTGGGGGAGCGGGAGCGCGCCCTGGACTGGGCCGACCGGGCCCTGGTGTTGGACGCGGAAGACCCGGCCATCCTCTACAACGTGGGCTGCGTGTTCGCCTTGCAAGGGGAGACGGAGCGGGCCCTCGACTGTATGGAAAAATCCCTGGACTATGGTTTTGGCTACCGAGAGTGGATGGGGAGCGACGCCTTCCTGAACTCGCTGCGCAGCCACCCCCGCTTCCAGGAGCTCGTGAAAGGGAAGTAGGGGTCACCTCCCGCGAAGAAGCTAGTCCGCTGGAGCAGGTTTGGTCTGCACTTCTCTGCCGACAAGGGGATGGCGCTGTTCAAAGACCCCGAGGGGAACGTCATTGGTTTGTTCTCGAAGTAATAGCCTCTGACCAGCAGATCCCTCGACTCGCCTTCGGGTTGAAGAGAAACGGGCGGGGTCGCTCCCTTCGGCTACGTCCCTCGGCTTCGCTCGGGACAGGCTCAGGGCAAGCGGGATGACACGATGAATCCGTGTCACCAACCGGCTTGGTGCCGTCGGCGGAAGCGCAGGGCGTAGAGCGCCAGGAGGGCCGCGCAGAGGGCCACGGCCACCCCGGTGAGCAGCGCGGGGGACACGTCCGGGTAAATAAGCGACTCCAGGTAGTGCAGCAGGAAGGAGCCTTCGTAGGACTGGAGGCCGGCGCGGCGGCGGAAGAACTGCTCGGCGAAGGTCAAGGGGCAGGGGAAGCCGAGGGTTTCGATCAGGATGGCGTAGACAAGCGAGGCCAGGTGGAAGCCGCGCAGCCAGGGCCGGTTGCGGGTCACCAGCCAACCCAGCAGCACCCAGCCAATCCAGAGCAGGTGGAGGGTTAGGGCAGCCAGGGCAAGGATGCCGTAGAAGCTCACGGCCTAGGAGAACTCATCCCATCCCCGAAGTTTTCGGGCGCTCGGGCACGATCACCACCTGGAAGGGCGGGGGATATTTCTTGCGGAACTCGGCCAGGACTTGAGCGGCGGTGGTGCCGGCGGGGCGCTCGAACCAGCCGCGCACTTCGGGCTCCCAGTGGTTGTCGCCCACCACGGTCACCAGGAACCGTTTGGGCCCTTCTTTTTCTTTCTTGGCCATGGTTGAACCCCCACGGGCCAAAGCCCGGAGAATTTGTGCCGAGGGTACCAGCAGATCCCGTTAGCTCCTAACCGCCTTGGCTTCCCGCAGGTGCTTGCGGCCGGCCTGGACCGCTCGGCCGAAGAGGAAGCGCCGCAGGCGGGAGGGGATGAAGCTGGCGACCAGCCGGGCGAGGCGCTGGAGGCGACGCAGCGTCTGGAGGTCGCCGGTCCAGTGCTCGACCAGGATGTCGTCGTCCACTTCGTTCAGCACCCCGTCGACGAACAAGAGGACGGCGGCGGCGTCGTCGAGTTGGCCGAGTACCGGGATGAAATCCGGGATCAAATCCCAGGGGGAAGCGATATAGAGCCCCAGGCCGGTGAGGGCCAATTTGGTGCGCAGGGGGACGCGCTCGTCGGCGGCGAGCTTTGGTATCAGCAGCGCCACCCGGGGCACCGCCAGCAAAGTTTCCTTCAACCAGGACATCGGATCGCTGCTGTTATCCAGTCCAGCGGCCCCTGCCGGTGGCGGGGGCCACCGGGTTGGACGCTGTTTCTCTAGTGAGGCGGAGATATTTCCAGAATTTTCTTGTATGCCGTCCGGTCGTTGATGTTGAGCAGCACGCCTTCTTCCTCCGTTCCCACTTCCAGTATATCACCGGGGTGCCGGCGGACGATGTGGCGGGCGCCGACCTCGAGGGGGGCGGCGCGGAGCTCGTCGAAGAGTTTCGCCGAGAACACTACCGGGTGGCCGCGCTTACCGCGGTAGTTCGGCATCACAATCAATTTTCCGCTTTGCTGGAACTCGCGGATGAGGGTCTGGAGGAGGCGGCTGGAGATGCCCGGGTGATCGACCAGGCAGACGAGAGCGGCTTCCACCAAGCCGCGGGGGAGGGTGTCGAGCGCCGCATTCAGCGAGGAGAGTTGGCCTTTCCGCCAATCGGGGTTGACCACGACTTCGGCGGCGCCGAACTGGATTTTCTTTTGCACTTCCTCCGCGTTGGCGCCCAGCACCACCCGTACCAGGCGGACCCCGGAGTTCTTGACGGCTGCGAGCAGGTGTTCCAGGAAGGTTTTGTTAGTCCAAGACAAGAGGGCCTTGTCCTCGCCCATGCGGGCGGACTCTCCTGCGGCCAGGATAATGCCGGCGATGCGTTCCATGTCGGTGGCCGGTGCCCAGCGACCCGCGACCCGTGGGACTTATCTTACCTCAGGGGCTAAAGCCCGCTCTCTTGGGCGGATGGAATTGGCAGCCCTGAAGGGCTGCCCCGCCAAAGCGCCTTGCGGCAGGCAGACGTGACCTAGCGGAGCCCCGTGGAGTGCAGCTAGCCCGGCTGTTGCTGCTGTTGGGCCATCTTGGCGAAGAACTCCTTGCTGCGCTGCTCCAGTTGTTCTGGTGTCAGGTCTTCCTTGTGGGTGGCGATTTGCCAGCGGTGGCCGGAGGGGTCGGTGACTTCCGACCAGCGGTCGCCCCAGAACATATCCACCGGCTCCATGACGGAGGTGGCGCCGGCCTTGAGCGCCCGCTTGTAGACGCGGTCGCAGTTGCGGACGTAGAGGACGAGGCGGACGCCGGTGCCGCCGATGGACTTGGGGGAGCGCACGCCCATCTCCGGGGCCTCGTCGGAGAGCATGACCATGGTATTGCCGATCTTGATTTCGGCGTGGGCCAGCTTCTGCCCGTCCGGGTACATCATGCGCAGGATTTCCTTGGCGTTAAAGGCCTTCTTGTAGAACTCGAGGGCCTGGGCGGCGCCGGCGATGGTCAGGTAGGCGTTCACGGTGCGGAAACCCTTGGGGACTGCTTTTACTTTGTCTGCCATGGCTCTCTCCTGAATGGGGATTACTTGGGATGTTTCAGATTCGCTCCAATTCGGTCAGGGTCCGTTCGTTCTGCACGTTGCCGGTGTTGAGAGTGGACTTGGGTTCGAAGAGCATCACAGAAACTTCCTCTTCAGCCACGGGGAGGTGCTCCACGCCGCGGGGGATGACGACAAACTCGCCCGGGTTCAACCAGAGGTCGCGGTCGCGGAGCTTGATCAGCAATCTGCCCTGGACCACCAGGAAGAGCTCGTCCTCGGCCTCGTGCTGATGCCAAACGAACTCGCCCTTCAGCTTGACCAGCTTGACGTAGGACTCATTGATCTCGCCGGCGATCTTCGGGCTCCAATGGTCGTTGAAGAGCCGGAACTTTTCCGCCAGGTTGACCTTCTCGACCGGAGGCATAGCTCGGTTCCTCCCCGGGGAGTGCAGAAAGAGCCCCTTTGGTTCCCGAAACTCTCTTCCCTACAAACGCGGGCTAGGATTCGACCTTCAAAGACTGCTCGGTGGCCGGCTGCCGGACGGTCTTGGCGCCGGGGACGGGGACGTGGCGGCGGACGGCAATCATCTCCGCCACGACGCTGACCGCAATCTCTTCCGGGGTGAGGGCGCCGATGGCGACCCCGATGGGGGCGTGGACGCGCTCGAGGTTCTCCCGCTCCAGGCCCTCGCTTTCGAGGACCTTATAGATGGAGAGCACCTTGCGCTTACTGCCGATCAGGCCGACATAGCGGGCGCGGGTGCCCACCGCCCAGCGGAGGACGCGCATATCGTCCTTGTGGCCGCGGGTGACGATGACCAGATAGGAAGACTCGTTGGGCTCGAGTTGCGCGAAAATCTTTTCCCACTCGTCGGCGTAAATTTTGGCGGCGTCGGGGAAGCGCTTCGGGTGGGCGAAGCGGGGGCGGTCGTCAGCGACGATGACGGAGAAGCCCGCCATGGAAGCGATTTGGGCCACGCACTGGCCGACATGGCCGGCGCCGAAGATCAGGCAGACCGGCTGGGGCAGGACGGGCTCGACGTAAATCTCCAGCGTGCCGCCGCAGGTCAGCCCGACGTCGTAGCGGGGGTCGGCGTTCAGGTTGAAGGTGAGCTTGCGGGGCTTTTCATCGCGGAGCACTTCCTGGGCGGCGGCCCAGACTTCGGCCTCGACGCAGCCGCCACCGACGGTGCCGGCGATGGAGCCGTCGTCGCGCACCAGCATCTTCGAGGACTGGAAGCTGGGGATGGAGCCCTGGGTGTGGACGATGGTGGCCAGGGCGCACTTGCGCCCCTGCTGGCGCAGCCGGACGAGTTCTTCGTAGATGTCCATGGCAACGAGTCCCGCGGGATCAAGGCTACTGCCCCATCACGCGAAATGTCAATGAGGGAAGAGTGCTATTGGCTAGGGAGTTCGATTTCATCTTCTCCTAAGGCTAGGTATTTCTCAAAATCGCGGTAGAGTTTCTGACCACGGCTCTTCCGTATGCGGCCTATCATGGTGTTGTCGATGCGTTTTTTGAGAAATGCTACACCTTTATTGAAAAGTTCAAGAGGTGTGTTTTCAACAGTAGATTTCATTTCGTTTCTATATGCACTCCAGATCCTGAAGTACTGCATGCTCTGGCCCGATTGTTTGACTTGCCATTCCTTCAGCTTGCTGTACCTGTGGCCAAGGTATTTGAGATAGTTCAGTTTCCACTTATCTTGTGCAACTGTGCCCGGAATTGGGATTGTAGTCCTGCCCTTGCTGCGGCCGCGCACATTGACGACTATGTCTCTGCCGACATTCACATCTCGTCCCGCTGCGATGACGCCACGAGGGCGTAATCTGTGTTTCGGCTGTTTTCTCCGCTTTTGTTCTTGGCTGGACTTGCTTGAAGTCTCAGTCATAGACTTTGCGGGGTGCGCGGAGTCATCTGCAGTCGCGGGCGGGTTTGTTCGCGTTGGTATTCGCATTGCGTCGAGCAGTTTTGCTACAACTTTATCCAGACCGTCCGATGACTTCGCTGCTACCCTTCCGGCGAGCGTGGGGGAGTATTTCCGGACATCTTCGAAGCCAACTTTATGCCAGACCGGAAGAATAACTTTCTTTCCTCCGATTTCCTTTGCGACTAGGCCCTCCAACTCTTTCTGCGGCCAATCTTTTGCGAAGAAGTGTGGACTCAAGACAACTACGCCAAATCGTGAACAGGCAAGGCCTCTATCGATGGCTTCTCGCAGACTGTCTCCTACGTCTAAGACAAAGTCGTCGTACCATACGCGGAGGCCTCTGGCGCCTAGCTCATTCGCTAGGGGAAGTACAAACTGTTGCTTATCTTCACTTGCGTGGCAGATGAAAGCATCCCATTCCTGTTGGTCCTCCGTTTGACGCCTAGAGGGGTGGCGTGCCTCAAGGATAGCCTCGTCCCGGCGGATGGTAAGTTCACGCCGGATATTCGCAACAATTCTGGAAACATCCCGTTCTATCTCTCCCGCGAGAGCACCTTGAAACCCACTGGGGGTCTGGGGGCCGAATGTGTGTCGTATCTTCTCCTCCATTCTTTTGATAAGGGACTTCCTCTGCGAGTCACACAAAGGGATCACTTGGGCCAATATTTCGTCCACAACTTGGTCGTCTAGCCGTATTCTCGCCCTCGTGTAGGCAGAGAGGAGCGAGTCAACTCTTGCTCGGGCAACATATTCCAGCCGCGCAATGCCAAGCTGTGCCAACTCGTTGATGTAACCACCCGATTGAATCATTCCTCGCTTAGCGAAATCTCTCTTGATCGCCGCTACGCGTTCCTCGTAGTCGTTCATTGTGTTTTCTATTTTTTGGAGAAAGAGTTGTTCAGCGTAGCGCTTGGCGATTTCGTCTAGGGGCATGCAGTCTATTATAGGGCAACCCAAGCGACGTGGCGTGTCAACGAACGGCCGGATTGAAATCCGGCCCCGCCAAACTGCAAAGGAGGCAGGGCCCATCGCTGGGGTGAGGAGGCGAAATAGACAGAGGTGAAGGCCCGTGGTAAGTTAAGCGACTCCATCAAGTGAATGTCTCTCACCACAGAGGACACAGAGAACACAGAGAGGGAAAAGCAATGAAAGCGGTTGTTTGAGCGGCACGGGGGGCCGGAGGTGCTCGGGTACAAGGACGTGCCCGAGCCGGCGGTCGGGCACGGAGAAATCTTGGTGCGGGTGCGGGCGTGTGCGCTGAACCACCTCGATCTGTGGGTGCGCAAGGGGCTTCCGGGCGTCGAAATCCCGCGGCCGCACATCCCCGGGAGCGACATTGCCGGGGAAGTGGCGAAAGTGGGGCCGGGAGTGACGCGGGTGAAGGAAGGGCAGGCGGTGGTGCTCGACCCGGGAGTGAGCTGCGGGGCGTGCGACGCTTGCCAGGCGGGACGGAACAACCTCTGCCGGCGGTACACGCTCTTCGGGTATTTGATCGACGGCGGCTGCGCCGAATACGTGAAGGCGCCGGAGGTGAACGCGCACCCGAAGCCGGAGCGGCTGAGCTTTGAGGAAGCGGCGGCGGTGCCGCTGGTGTTTCTGACCGCGTGGCACATGTTGGTGACG
>JALLOH010000598.1 GCA_027717655.1 Acidobacteriia bacterium AH_259_A11_L15 | reverse complement strand
AAGTTCGTGGGTGTTCGGGCAGGTGGGTTCCGTGCCTAACTTCGGGAACGGCGTATTTCTGTGTAATCCCCACTCGGAATCAAGCGAGCCTTGGCAGGCTTCCTAGGAAGGAAATAAACCCAGGCTTTGAGCCTTTCACCGGTTTCCAGCTCTACATCCGTGAGTCGTCGCACAAACAAACTTTCGCCTGGCCGATCGGAATCAAACTCTTCGACCTCATCGAGTTCCTTCAATTGTCTACTAGCATCGACGAGCTCGTATAGTTCTCCTTCAATTCCATCTGCAGCGGACTCCGAAGGAATAGCTCCTGGAAACTCTCCCAGGT
>JALLOH010000597.1 GCA_027717655.1 Acidobacteriia bacterium AH_259_A11_L15 | reverse complement strand
GGGGAGATTTGCGTCTCCGAAGACTCTTTCCTGTCGGGGAAACACGCCGCCATTGTTCGCCAGGGCGATCGCTATGTGCTGAAAGACTTCGACTCCTTGAACGGCACCTTTATTCGCGTCAAGGGAGAAGTGGAATTGAAGCCGGGCGATATCGTCATGCTGGGTGGGCAAGTTTTCCGGTTCGAGGTCTAGAGGAAGAGGCTTGCCATGCAGGAATTGATCGGAAAGAAACTGAAGAACCGGTACGAGTTGAAAGGGCTGGTAGGGGAAGGCGGTATGGGCGTCGTCTACCAGGCCTTCGACCACCGGCTGCACCGCACCGTGGC
>JALLOH010000596.1 GCA_027717655.1 Acidobacteriia bacterium AH_259_A11_L15 | reverse complement strand
ATCCAGCTTGATGTAGTTGACCCCGGCGTTGACCGCCTCGACTTCCAGCTCTTCTTCCTCGTTCAGGTCGCGCAGCTCGCGCAGCTCCGGGTGGCGGTAGAGGGCGTTGTCGTCGAAGTTGATCTTGGCGTCCAGCGCCATGACGCGGGCGTCGCGGGTCACGACGCAGGGATTGACCTCCACCAGCGAGGCGTCCGTCTCCACAAAAACGCGGTACAGGCTCGAAAGCACCTTGCTTGCCTGCTTGACCTGTTCGCCTTCGAGCTTCAGCCCGAAGGCCAGCTTCCGCGCCTGGAAGGGAGAAAAACCCGCTGCCGGGTCGATGGC
>JALLOH010000595.1 GCA_027717655.1 Acidobacteriia bacterium AH_259_A11_L15 | reverse complement strand
GTGGTAGACGGGCAGCGGGGGCGAGAGAGCGCGCGCCAGGCGGGCGCCCCAACCGGGCTGGCGGCGGCGGGCGTATGTTTCCTCCATGTGGGCGCCGCTGCGGGATTCGAGCAGGGCGGCGAAGCGGCGGCGGTCGTCCGGGGTCAGCAGGATGGGGACGTCGGTGGCAGTGACTTCGTAGCCGGCGCCGCAGGCGGGGCAGCGGAGGGCGTGGACTTCGGCGGTGAGCGCCTGGCGGCACTGTGGGCAGCGGAGCTGCTCTCGCCAGTTGGGGGTGGGGCTCATTTGGCGGCGGTGCGCAGCAGGGTGTCGGCGATGCGGGCGACGT
>JALLOH010000594.1 GCA_027717655.1 Acidobacteriia bacterium AH_259_A11_L15 | reverse complement strand
ACGGCCGGGCTGTACGTGGGCGGCAACGGGCAGCACGGCGCCGCCGACCGCGAGCACCTGGTGGACAAGCGCGAGGTGCTGCGCGATTCGCCGCCTGACATCTTGCTGACCAACTACAAGATGCTCGACTTTCTGTTGCTGCGCCCCGAGGACCGCAAGCTGTGGCAGCACAACGGTCCCGAAACGCTGCGCTACCTCGTGCTCGACGAGCTGCACACCTACGACGGCGCGCAGGGGAGCGACGTGGCGTGTTTGATCCGGCGGCTCAAGAATCGCCTTGGCTGCGCCGCCGGCAGCATTTGCTGTGTGGGCACGTCGGCAACGATCG
>JALLOH010000593.1 GCA_027717655.1 Acidobacteriia bacterium AH_259_A11_L15 | reverse complement strand
GGTCTGGCCCGGCCTCGGGCAAGAGCCAGGCGCGGTCCTGCGGGTGGAAGTCAAGCTGGTGCTGGTGAACGTGCGGGTGGCCGACCCGGACGGGGCCCCGGTGCTCACCCTGACCCAGGGAGATTTCCGACTGTTCGAGGACGGCCGGGAGCAGGCGATCTCGGTGTTCGAGCCGCTGTCCATCCCCTCGCACGTGGCCCTGCTGATCGACACCAGTGCCAGCACCCAGCGTGACCTGGAATTGCTGAAGGAGGCAGCCGCGCAGTTCATTGAACATTTGAGCGCGGACGACAAAGTGGCGATTTTCCAAGTGGGGCCCGAAGTGGAA
>JALLOH010000592.1 GCA_027717655.1 Acidobacteriia bacterium AH_259_A11_L15 | reverse complement strand
GCGCTGCCTCATAGGCCGCAATCGCCTTCCCCAGGTTCTCCCCCCGGTCCCCCGTAGGCAGGTTCTTATAGGCAACGCCGAGGTTGTTCTGCGTCGCCGCCCACTCCACCGGAAACTGCTCCCGCGTGCGCACCGTCAGCGCCGCCTCATAGGCCGCGATCGCCTTCCCCAGGTTCTCCCCCCGGTCCCCAGTGGGGAGGTTCTCGCAGGCAACGCCCAGGTTGTTCTGCGTCGTCGCCCAGTCCACCGGAAACTGCTCCCGCGTGCGCACCTTCAGCGCTGCCTCATAGGCCGCAATCGCCTTCCCCAGGTTCTCCCCCCGGTCCCCC
>JALLOH010000591.1 GCA_027717655.1 Acidobacteriia bacterium AH_259_A11_L15 | reverse complement strand
GCATAGAGGCTGCCGATGGCGCCGCAACCGATGATGCAGACACGTTGGGCCATAGGGAACGGGTCCTTCAGCGGGCGGCCGCCGCGCGGCGTTCCACCCGCACGTTCTGCGGGGCCTGGCCGGCGCGGGCCCGCTCGAGGGTGTGGAAGAGGCTGTTGCCGTTGTTGAAGGAGTCGTCGATGATGACCCCGCTCGCATAGAGCGCATCCTGCAAGGCGGCGGATATGGCGTGCAGGGGCGCGCCGCCGCCCTCGCCCATTCCCTTGGCGCCGTTGTAAGTAAAGGGCGAGGGCGTCTCCATGTGGCCGTAGCGGAGGATAGGCATATTG
>JALLOH010000590.1 GCA_027717655.1 Acidobacteriia bacterium AH_259_A11_L15 | reverse complement strand
CCGAAGAGCGCGGCCTCTTCCCCAACTACGCCGCCAGCATCTACCCGGCGCAGGGCCTGCGCCTGCGCAACGCTGCGCTCACCACCGTGGCCCCCACCGGCACCATCAGCCTCATCGCTGGTTGCTCCTCCGGCATCGAGCCCCTCTTTGCCATTTGCTACGTCCGCCAGATGCTCGGCGAGCGCCGCGACTTTGCCATCCACCCGCTGTTTGAATCCATGGCGAGCTCGTACTTGACCGAAGACGTTCGCCACCGCATCGCCGAGACCGGCAGCGTGCAGAACGCCAAGAAAATTCCGGAGTCCCTCCGCCGCCTGTTCGTCACCGCC
>JALLOH010000589.1 GCA_027717655.1 Acidobacteriia bacterium AH_259_A11_L15 | reverse complement strand
CCAGCGCCGCCTCATAGGCCGCAATCGCCTTCTTCAGGTTCTCCCCTCGGTCCCCCGTAGGGAGGTCGCTATAGGCAACGCCCAGGTTGTTCTGCGTCGCCGCCCAATCCATCGGGAACTGCTCCCGCGTGTACACCTCCAGCGCTGCCTCATAGGCCGCAATCGCCTTCCCCAGGTTCTCCCCCCGGTCCCCCGTGGGCAGGTTCCTGTAGGCAACGCCCAGGTTGTTCTGCGTCCCCGCCCAATCCATCGGGAACTGCTCCCGCGTGCGCACCTCCAGCGCCGCCTCATAGGCCGCAATCGCCTTCTTCAGGTTCTCCCCTCGGTCCCC
>JALLOH010000058.1 GCA_027717655.1 Acidobacteriia bacterium AH_259_A11_L15 | reverse complement strand
AGACCAGCCTTTACAAATTTAGATTGTAGAAAGCGCCGCCCGGAACTAGAATCAGCACATGAAGAACCCTGCACTGATCAGCCCCGCCGAACGGCGTGTTCTGGCCTATTTGAAGCGCGTCGGCCGACGCGAGGTGAAAGCCATTGCCCGTTCCCTCCGGGTGACAGCCATGGCTGTCCGCCACCATTTGGGCGTGTTGGAGAAAGCAGGTTTGGTCAAGACGACCCTAGAACGACGCGGCGTGGGGCGTCCCCACTATGTTTATTCTTTGAGTGCCAGCGCGGATGCTTTTTTCCCGAAGGAGTACGGGACGCTGGCGAGCAACCTCATCCGCGTCATTACTGAGCTGGACGGAGAGGCCAAACTGGCCCGCATCTTCGAGCACATGAAAGAAGCGGCGGTGGCCCGATACTCCCCGCGCATGGCGGGCAAGCCACTGCGGCGACGCGTGGCCGAAATGGCCAAGATAATGACCCAGGCGGGCTACATGGCCGAATGGGAACAACTGGATCACCGCACGTTCCAGATTACTGAGCACAACTGCGCCATTGCCAGTGTGGCGCAGCAATGTCAGCATGCTTGCGTGTGCGAACTGGCCATGTTCCGAGAGCTGCTTCAGGCCGCCGTGAGCCGCCAAGAACATATAGTGGCCGGCGATCCCTGTTGTCGCTACATAGTTCAGTCCCAGCAAACGCGCAAGCCGGTCACCGCGCGCCGCGCCCGCGTTGAATGACATCTACGCTATTCATGACACTTCGTCATTCTGGAGTTGCTGGAGGTGACCCATGAGCCCCGAATTAATCCCGGAAGACAACTCCCGCCGCACCGAAACCGTGGCTGGTTACCCCGTCGCCATCACTTCTTACCGGCTCGGCTCCACCTACTATGCCAAGGCGGAAATCCATCTTCCCGGGGCGGGCGCGCGCCTCGCCGCAGCAGAAGACATCACGCGCGAGGCTGCCGAAGACGAAGTCCTGGCGGAGGCGCGTCGCCTGATTGAGAAGAAAACCTAGCGGCGCTAGTCCTGTGAGATTGAAAATGAGCTCCCGGGAGACGAGGCGGATGGAGCCGTCCACGCGCTCCTGCACAATACTCTCGGCCTTGGGGTAGACCTGGACGGTCCTCCAAGAGCTCGCTTCGGACCGCCCGCTGGCCGCCTAGCCAAGAGATGACAGCATGAGAGACCGTTTGGCTCTCCCGGTTATTGGGTTGGTGTCAACTCTTGTGGTCTTGAGTGTGGCGTTCTTGTTGTTGGGACGGCAGAGAGAGATCCAGAGAGGGTACGACGTTTCGGCCTTGCCCGCTCTCAATGCCTTCCTCAACGGAACAAGTGCAGTCCTTCTCACCGTCGGATATGTGTTCATTCGGCTAAAAAAGGTGACGGCGCACAAGACCTGTATGGTGACGGCCTTTGGAGTGTCCTCTCTGTTTCTGATCTCCTACTTGATCTACCACTACCAGGTCGGCTCCGTGCCATTTGGGGGTACGGGCTGGATTAGACCGGTCTACTTCACCCTCCTGATCTCCCATATTGTCCTGGCCGCGTGTATCGTTCCATTGGCGTTGGTGACAATCTACCGTGCCTGGACTGAACAGTTTGAGAAGCACATGAGAATTGCCCGCTGGACGCTCCCGCTTTGGCTCTACGTGTCGGTGACCGGGTTGATTGTGTACTGGATGCTCTACCACCTCTACGGGCCCGCCTGAGAGGTCGGGGCCGAGCGGGAGACGATCGCCTGAAGAACCAGCCCACCGCCTGGTGCCACCGAGTTGGCGGGTTTTGTTCGACCTCCATCTGAACCGCCAGCTCATCGTGATGGCTGCAATCCGGCACCGAATCTCCACGGTCTACTAACTAGCCCCTTCTGGCTGCCGTGATCGTGGCGGTCGAGCAGGCCCGGGCGCTAGTCGCAAGGTTCCTGCGGACTAGCTACCCCTTGCTCGAAAGGAGTACAATGCTGAAAGGATTTTTGCCGACGAACGGCCGGAGCGGGGGAAACGCCACGCATGGCTAGCCTTCAGGCAATCCTTCATGAAAATGTTCGTGAGGGCGAGCTCCACGAAAAGCTCGACCGCAACCGGGTGCGCTGCTTCGCTTGTGGGCATTGCTGCCCGATCCCGGACGGCCATGCCGGAGTGTGTAAGGTTCGCTACAACCGAGGCGGGACTCTCTACGTGCCCTGGGGCTACGTCGGCGGCGTGCAATGCGACCCCATCGAGAAGAAACCTTTCTTCCACGCCTATCCCGGAGCGTTGGCCTATAGCTTTGGAATGCTTGGCTGTGATCTGCACTGTGGTTATTGTCAGAACTGGGTGACCTCTCAGGCGCTTCGTGATCCCGCCGCCGTTGTCCCACCGCGAGGGGTTACGCCGGAAGGGCTTGTCCGCGAGGCCCTTCGTCTAGGAGCGAAAATAGTCGTCAGCACCTACAATGAGCCGCTGATTACGAGCGAGTGGGCGGTAGCAGTCTTCAAGGAAGCGCAGGCGGCTGGGTTATTGACCGCTTTTGTCTCCAATGGCAACGGTACGCCCCAGGTACTGGAGTACCTACGACCGTGGGTCGATCTCTACAAAGTTGATCTCAAGAGTTTCGATGACCGGCACTATCGTCAACTGGGCGGGCGCTTGCAACCCATCCTGGATACCATTCGTCGCCTGCACCAAATGGACTTTTGGCTGGAGATCGTTACCTTGGTAGTTCCGGGTTTCAACGATTCCGATGATGAACTGATGCGGTTGGCGGAGTTCCTCGTCAGCGTTTCGCCCGACATCCCCTGGCATGTGACGGCCTTTCACAAAGACTACAAGATGACAGACCCGGAGAACACTACCCCAGAAATGTTGGTCCGGGCCGCGGAAATCGGCAAGAAGGCGGGTCTACGCTACATCTATGCAGGGAACCTGCCGGGGAGAGTGGGGAAGTGGGAGAACACTCGCTGTCCCGATTGCCAAGCGCTCCTTATTGAACGTTACGGGTACTTCATCCGAGGCTACCACCTCACTTCTTCGGGTTCGTGTCGCTCCTGCGGTGAGAGAATTCCTGGGCGTTGGGCTTCGGCCTTCGAAGGACAAATTACCGCTTCTCCACTTATTCCTCGGAGGCCCCCACAGGCAGAGTTGCTCCGTATCCTGACATAGAGGAATCGCTAGGGGAGCCATCCCTCCGCATGAAAGCCTACGTGTTTGTCACGTCCGCCGTGGCGGTGGGGCTGCCCCCGCGCGGCGAGAGCACTGCCTAAGGGGGAGTGATGAGGCGATTCAGTCTTTTCGGTGTTTTCTTCGTGATTGCGGTGCTGCAGCTTGGGTGGGGACTTGGGGCTCAGGCACCGGCTGAGCCGCCTCGTAATGAGCAGTTGCAGCCGGTGGTGGAGAGTTTTTACGAGATCGCACCCGGGAAGGCGGATGAGTGGCTGGAGCTCTACCGAACTCAGCATCTTCCGATTCTGGAGGAGCGGAAGCGTGAGGGGCATATTCTGGAGATTAGGATTTTGCGACCGTTTCTTCACCAGGGTGGGCCGGCTTGGGACTTTAAGGTGATTCTCACGTTCCGCGATTTTGCGGTGCTGGGGGATCGTGCGCATTCTGGTGCGATTGAGCGGCGTCTCTATCCTGAGTGGGAGGCGCACCAGCAGGCTGAGCGCCGGCGGTGGGAGATTACGGAGAAGCATTGGGATGACATTATGGTTGAGGTGGGGGAGTAGCTCGCGTTGACTTGCCTGCGGGCGCGGCCTAAGAGGCCGGGCAAAGGCAAACTCCTCTTCCAAGACGAGGGCTGCTGTGGGGCTGGAATCTGCAAGAGTCCTTGACCAAGCCATCTTGATTCTCCTGATACCCGCCATTGCCATTTTCATTGGGATTCTTGTCTGGGCGTTCCGGTCTCGCAATCGAAACTAAACCGCGCACACCGAGGCTCAACTTGACGGTACCAGGCGCGTTGACTTGCCTGGAGACGCGGCCTAGGATGACCCCGAGAGGGGAATTGGCTCGCAGACCATGATCAGCGCACGGGCCGATGTGGTTGGCAGCCTGATTCGCCCCCCGGAGTTGCTTGCTGCTCAAGAGCAACTCGCTGTGGGCACGCTCACGCCAGCCGAGTTCAAAAAGATTGAAGACGGTGCCGTGGATCAAGCGGTTGCACAACAAGAGCAAGCCGGCCTGGAGGTTGTCACCGACGGTGAGATGCGCCGCCAGTCGTTCCAGAGCCAGATGACTGCGGCCGTCGAAGGCTTTGGCGAGCACACACTGGAAGCCTTTCTATGGGGCGAGTGGCGTGGAGACCCACAGGTAGGGAATTGGAATCTTGGGCGTCCTTCGAACCTGGGTGTGGTTGACAAACTCCGGCGGCGGCGTCACCTTTCGGCCGAGGAGTTTGCCTATTTGCGCGCGCGGACTCGCCGCACCGCGAAGATTACGCTGCCCAGTCCGAGTCTCTGGGTGAATTTTTGGTCGCGCGAGCGCTCGGGGCACGTGTATCCGACGCTCGAAGCGTTCTTGCTTGATGTGGTCGAAATCCTTCGCGAGGAAGTAGAGGAACTCGTGCGCCTGGGGGCAACCTATATCCAAATTGATGCGCCGCACTATGCGCTGCTGATTGATCCCCATACGCGCGCCTTTTATGAGCAGCAGGCGGGAAGTGGGAAATGGTGGCTCGAACGCGCCATCGAGCTCGACAATGCCGTCATGGGGGCGGCCCCGTCGCACGTCACCTGTGGCTTTCACCTTTGCCGAGGCAACCAAGGCAGTCGATGGCTCGCGGAAGGAAGCTACGAGCCGATCGCACCCATGCTCTTTCGAAAGATCAAGGCTAAGCGGCTCTTGCTCGAATACGACGATGCTCGTTCGGGTTCCTTCGAGCCGTTGCGGTACATGCCCGATGACAAGATGGTGGTGCTCGGCCTAGTGACCACAAAGTCATCCCGGTTGGAGACCCGCGAGGAGCTCAGTGAGCGCATTGGCGAGGCGAGCCGGTATGTGCCGCTGGAGCGACTGGCACTCAGCCCGCAGTGCGGCTTCGCTACCTCGATTGTTGGAAACCGTATCTCACTCGAAGACCAGACGCACAAACTGCGGCTCGTGGTGGAAACCGCTCAACGTATCTGGGATTGAGCCCGCTGCAAACCGCAGCGGCTTAGCTAGCCCGTCGCGTTGACTTGTCTGGGGGGCTCAGCCTACGATAGCTCGTGCAGAGAGCTTGGCTCCCCGATAGCGAAATTCTTCGTTTGGCGTTTCTTCAGGGCCGCTGAGAGTTGGAGGTCCAACAATGGCCGTAGGTTTCGCGGCCGACATTCGGCCGCTGTTTCGCGACACCCCCGACGTGGACTCGATGAAGGAGTACGGGCTGGACCTCTCGTCTTACGAGGAGGTCAAGGCACGGGCGGCAGAAATTTACGCGCGCTTGGAAGACAGAAGTATGCCCTGCGATGAGTCCTGGCCCGAAGAGCGCCTCGCCCTGTTCAAACGCTGGATGGAGGAAGGCCTGGCTCCTTGAGCTCGTCGCCTAAGCTACAGCGTTCCCAGGAATTCCTTCCACGGGGTTGCAGTCAATGTCTCCGTCGTGGAATGGCCGTAGGCACGGATGATCATAGCGACCTTTTCGATTTGCTTCGGATCGGCCGCTTCCACAATATCAACAACGTCGAATCGTCCCAGGGTTGCATAACTGTCCTTCCAGCGAACTCCAGGACACTCACTCTTGATCTTCGTAGACACGGCATCGGCCAGTTTCTTGAAATCCTTGGGGTATCTGAATGCTTCAGGAGAAAACCGGCTGAGAATAACGTACGCTGCCATGTGACACCTCCGATGACTGGCAGGTCTCTGTGGGCATCCCCAAGAGCTATTCTACAGGCCCAGTCCAAGAGTACCATCTATCTTCTCGACTGAGGGCGAGCCTAAAGACTGGTACCGAGTTAGAGCGCTCCCCCTTTGTAAAGGCAGGAACCTCAAGCAAAGTGATGGGCTGGAGCGAATGAAGGAGCCGAGCTAGGCAGACCCTCTAGGTTTGCTCCCGGTTAGAGAGACTGTTTCGCCAAATCCCCAATGTCGCGCGGCGTAAACAAGCATAGCACCCGACGGCAGGATCATCACGAATACAATCCCGACCATGAACATCCTATCTGGGTCGCAGAAGTCACTTTCGGAGGACGAAAAGGTGAACGTGGAAAAAATTTCTGCCATCACAATCAAAGTACGCGATATGCGAGCCTCTGTGATCTTCTACAAAAACATTTTGGGTCTAAAGACCCTCTTTGGAGGGGAGACTGCATACTTCTCCTCATTTTGTACGAAAGACGCCAAACACACTATCCTCAACCTGGAGCAGGGGCATCCTGCCCACAATTGGGGCCGAATCATCTTCTACGTGAGCGACGTTGACAAATTCTGGGCCTACCTGAAGGGAAAGGGTTACAACCCAGATAAGCCAAGAGATGCCCAATGGGGCGAGAGATACTTCCATCTGCACGATCCCGATGGCCATGAGCTGTCATTTGCCCAGCCACTGTAACGGCCCCGAAGGAGGCTAAGCAGGTGTGGTTCGAGCTGTTCCTTGCTGCGTTGCTAATCGCGATTGGGAGCATCATCTTTGGTCACTTCGAGGAAAGAACACCCTTGTGGAGGCGGCTTTTGAAGCTGGTGATCTATCTTGGTATCACGGCCCTTCTGTCTTGGACGGCAGGACGCTTCTGGGCTTTGATTTGGGTATTCGGTCTTCCTGCACTTGGGATGACTTTCCACGTATGGTGGTGCCGGAACCATGAAATCGGTGTCTACAGTCGGGAGCCAAGAGATAAGTACTACCAATTGAGAGGTTGGAAATTGGACTGAAAGCCCTTGCGGGAGGAATAGACTATTTGCAGGGAGTGGCGAGGGGGATCAGAGGGGAGACAAGCGATGCATAAATTGAGCATCGAGGAGAAAGGCCGTATTTCAGAGCACCTTTCTACTCTTAGTGAATCCCTACGAGATAGCCAAATCGACATTCGAGAGTTCGGCAGAAGGGTAGACGCGTTGTCGCAGTTTGTGAACGGTGTCATCGAGAAGCGAGAGGCGGATTTAGACGAAAGGGTGCGGGGCGCTGGGGACTACGACTAGGATGCGTGACCTACAGGAGAGCCAGCCTCCGCTCCGCCCCCCGCTTCCAAGACCTGCTGCGCCGGATGGACGTACCGGACTAGACGCTGCGGACCCGAATATGCCGAAACCATCTGATTTTGGTGCGCCGAAAGGCAATGGTTCTGGCACACTGCGTTGACTTGCCTGGGGGCGCGAGGGGCGCCCTTGTGGGACCTCAAGCTAGCCTCCTCCTGGATCTTTCAGCCTCACTCGACTCATGGCCTTTCCACCCGGTGGGAAGCGCGGTGTGGTGTCCACGAAGCTGACATCAGGTAAGCCCTGGCTGGCGCAGCCGCCCCGGCTGCCGGCGGTCCCGATGATGACGTCCCACCGCTCGCCCAATCGTCGGAGTGTGGCGATTACGGGCAGCGCCAGTACAGTAGTCAGCCCGCCAACAACGTAGCCAAACGCAATCGAGCGGGTTTGAGCCAGATAGCCGAGGCCGACCTGACCAAGCATCCCGCCACCGTTTGCCATCAATGAATCAAAGGAGATTACAGTCGCCCGCTGTTCCGCCGGGATGATTTGGTGCAGGTAGGCTTGTTTGACCGGCCGGAGCACCCCCTTCGAGGCCATCACCAGCAGGGAGAGCCCGACCGCCACAGACAGAAGTTAGGGGAATGGTGTACCAGCATGGGAGAAAGCTCGGAGCTGCATCAGGCGATACATCTGGAAAGAAAACTCGTGTTGCTGCATCGTCAACTCGGCTCGTGGCCAGAGTTACTGGCTGAGCGGTTTCAGCTCGCTTAGCAGTTTTCTCCACCGAGCGCGTTCCCACGATGGCAGGAAAAGAAGTGCCAGTCGGGAGCACCACGATTTCAACTGTAAGTAGAAACGCCTGTCTGATTCCACTCGAAGCAGCAATCCAGCCAGTGCTTCCGTGTCCCCGACGGGGAAATAGCCGGGATAGTCTGTGCCCAGCAAACCGATCGAACCCGGGATTCGGGAAGCGAGCACTGGCACGTGGTCGACCACTGCTTCAGAAATCACGTTAGCGCCGCCTTCCATGATCGAGCTCAACACCAGTAGGCGGCTGGAGGCAATAAGCAGCCGCGCCTTTGCTCGAGAGATTCCTTCCAGCCATCGGTAGCGTGGATTCCGGCTCTCTTCCGAGCGGGCCCTCTGGGCCATGCCATCTTCCATCGCCATGCCCGCATGCAGCACCCGGATCCGGGAAGATGCCGGCAGGCGCCGGCTGGCGTGGGCGGTGCGAAATGGGTCCTTAACCTCCCGCAAGTGACCGACGACACAGACATCGAAGAAATCAGTCTGCCTTGAAACTGATCGCTTCCTCGTCTTCTTCATAGACTGGTAGATGACGAGAGCTTTTCCCCGCAGGTGGACGGGGAGTTCTTTCAGGGCATGAGGCTGAAACACCGTTAAGCGGGTGGCCAACTCGAGGACCCGCTGTGCGCGTCGATCCCGGTGGATGTCCCGATAGAGATCTGTGCCTGTCAGTGCGATGACGACGGGTTGGTTTGGATAACAGTCGCAAAATCGAAACACAGCGTCGGCGCTGCGCTGGGCATGCAGGGCGATCAGGAGCTCACAAGGCCCGCCTTCGTAATATTGTGCGATGCTGACGCGATGTCCCAGGTCTCTCAGAAGTCTGGCCCAGCGCAGCGCTGTGACCCTGTTACCATGAAGGGTCCCCCGCGGGGCAGGGCAGATGATTTGAATCCGCATCTGTTGCCCCATAATACAACTCGTGGAAGTCTCGCGGCCATCCACTTCGAAGGGTACAACAGCGGGTGCATGGCTTCGCTCCTCGGAACTCATTTCTATGGTCCTAGATTCGCGCAAGCGAAGCCTTGAACTGTTGGCGGACCTAACCGACGAGCAGCTAAGAACCCCGTTGCTGCCGATTATCAATCCACCGATATGGGAGATCGGCCACGTCGCTTGGTTCCAAGAAAAGTGGGTTCTTCGCCACCTGCGCGGCGAGCCGCCCATTCTTTCCCAGGCCGATTCTCTCTGGGACTCCGCTGCGGTACCGCACGATAGTCGCTGGGACCTGCCCCTGCCCTCCCGTGCCGAAACGCTGCGGTATGCTCAGCAGGTCCTCGTTCGCGTGATCGAAAAGCTCCCGGCGCATGAGGTAACCGAGAACAAAGCGTACTTTCACTGGCTGGTGGTGATGCATGAAGACATGCATGGAGAAGCCTTCACCTATACGCGACAAACATTAGGCCTTGCGGCTCCGAGGCTCTCGGGCAGTGGAAGACAGGCGGACGGTTCAGTTGCTCCTGGCGGCGACTGCTCCGGGGATGTTTTCATCCCCGGCGGACACTTTCTCTTCGGGGCCAAGCCTGGAGAAACTTTCGTATTCGATAACGAAAAATGGGCCCATCCGGTCTACGTGTCGCCATTTGCGATCGCCCGCACGCCGGTCACGAATGGCCAGTTTGCCGACTTTGTCAACGACGGTGGCTACCGCAGGCACGAGTTCTGGAGTGAAGAAGGACTCGCTTGGCTCAAAAAGGAAGGCGCAGAGCACCCGCTCTACTGGTTTCCGGACTCTGGCGGCTGGCTGCAGCGGCACTTCAACCGGATTGTGCTACTTGCCAAGGACCTCCCGGTCATTCACATCAACTGGTATGAGGCCGAGGCCTACTGCCGCTGGGCCGGTCGCCGGTTGCCTACCGAAGCCGAATGGGAGACGGCGGCTGCGGCTGAGCCGGCTTCGGCCGGAATCGCCGATTGCCGGCGAAGATACCCGTGGGGCGACGATGCCCCCACGCCGGAGCGGGCACACCTCGATGCTGCCAGTGTCGGTTGCATCTCGGTAGGCGCCCGGGAGGCTGGTGACAGTGCTTTTGGCTGTCGCCAGATGATTGGCAACGTCTGGGAATGGACAGTGACGGACTTCCACCCGTATCCAGGCTTCGTCGTGGATCCTTACAAAGAGTACTCGCAGCCCTGGTTCACCAGCGCGTATAAGGTTCTACGCGGCGGGTGCTGGGCGACGCGCTCGCGGCTGATCCGTAATACCTGGCGGAATTTCTACACGAAGGATCGGCAGGATGTTTTCGCCGGATTTCGCACCTGCGCACAGTGAAAATGTGTTCTAGTGTAGGTCGCGAAAGGAGAACTGGTACTCGACGTCAAGGAAGGATTTACCGTCCAGTTCCGCGTAAGGATAGATGAAGTAGTTGAGCAGTTCACCCTGCTGCGCAGGGTTGAAGCGGATGTCGCGCCCACGGCTGAGGAGCACTCGGTGCTCATCGTGGGCGCCGAAGAAGTAGTCCCGCCGGGCGGGATCCTTCCAGGCCTCGGACGTATCTACCGGTACCCAGCCCACGCCCTCCAGGTAAAACTGCGCCCAGCAGTGGTAGCCTGGGATGTCGTCGGCGCGCTGGTTAGACGGCAACAGAAATCCGATTTCAAACCGCGCCGGGATGCCCGCTGCGCGCATCATCCCGATGAACAGAGCGTGGAAGTCGGTGCAATTGCCTTTACGAGAATTGCAGGCGTAGATGGCGTCGCCGCGGCCCCACCCCTCACCCGATTTGTCGTAGCGCATGGTCGAAACTACGTAGTTGTAAATGGCGCGCGCCTTCTCGAGAGGCTCCGTCAGGCCACGCGTCTCCTGCTCGGCCAACGCCGCAATCATGCCATCTATCGGCACCAGGCGGTCGGGCTGCAAGGACCGCGCTAGCTCGGAGGCTTTCGTTTCGGTTGCGTTCGGGCGCCCTGCGGGAGCATCCAGCACCACTTGATGTTCGCGACGTTCCACCTGGAAGCGCATACGTACCTCGATGGGTACCTTCTCCGCGCCGGGATCCAGTTCCAGATAGGCATAGCGATTGCCATACTTCGCGTCGTTGTACAGCTCGTAGGGGACGGGGCTATCAATAGTGAGGTGGGAAATCTCCTGCTGGTTGTCCGACTCCGGCACCGGGATCCACAACCGTAGCTTCCCGGTCCCTTCCGGAACCGCCGGGATACGCGTAACATAGTGGAACTCAAAGGCGCGCGTTGGTGGCTGGCTTTGATGACCCCGCCAGAGGAGAGATCCTGAAATGGCGACCCCAAGCAGCAGGACGAACAAGCTGAGCTTGGCTGGGCGGTTCATGCGGAAAGTCTCCTCTCTCCACCAAATTCTCTCGAATGCCCTGACGGGCGACTGTGGTCCCGAGCTCTTCGCCAAGGCTGCATTATACCCAGTCTTGCGGCGAACACCGAGGACTAGCCCCAGGCGGCGCGGACGGTTTTCCACCAGCAGAGGCAGTTTGCGCTTTTCGTCTTCCACCGAGAGGCCGTTGCCGAGCACTGAGGAGGCGAAGCCGCACTGCGCGCTGAGTCCCGGCCGCTCGCACGGCATAGTGCGACTGACCTAGCGAATCCGTTCGGTCAGTTCCTCGCGGGGTTCCAGGTGCGGTGTCTTCGTGGTCAACAATCCCAGTACCACCACTTTGTCGTCGGGCACGTGTAGCAGAGGCTTGAAGGAGCTGGAGCAGGCGTCGTTGTATCTGATGCTGGGACAGCACGCGCTAACGTGTTGATTTCGCTGGCGCTTTCGGAAGCTCTAAATCCGTTGCCACCAACTAGATGCCTATACATCTAATTACCGTAAAGTGGAGGGCTTCCCTGGTAGGGAGAAACAAACATGAAACAGCCAATTAGTGACGTCGCTTTCACCCCGGCGGTCAAGGCAGCTCAAGAGAACCGCGGCTCCCGTGCCTCCTACGCCAAGATGGAAAGGCGGGGCAACCTTGGCCCCTGGCAGGACGCGGTGACGCCCCAACTCGCAGAGTTCATCGCCGAACGGGATTCCCTGTACTTGGGCACCGCAAGCGCCGATGGGCAACCATACATCCAGCATCGGGGCGGGCCGAGAGGGTTTCTCAAGGTGGTCGACGAACTCACACTCGCGTTTGCGGACTATGTGGGGAACGCCCAATACATCTCGTTAGGAAATGTAAGTGAAAACAACAAGGCGTTCATCTTCCTCATGGACTATCCGAACCGGCGCCGCGTCAAGATCTGGGGAACCGCCGAATTTGTTGAAGATAACCCGGACTTGTTGGCGAAAGTTGCCGACCCTGATTACAAAGCACGGCCTGAACGAGTTTTGGTCTTCCACGTGAAGGCGTGGAGCCCTAACTGCAACCAATACATCACGCCACGGTTTACGCCCGAGGAAATGGCACCGACGATTCAAGAACTTCAACAGCGTATTGCAGAGCTAGAGGAGCAGAATGCTACCCTAAGAAAGGAGCTCCCTGAGGGCTTGGCTGGGCCCCTTGTGAAGGAAGCTAGTGCAAGGAACGTGGCACCAATATTCGCTGAAATGCCGACGAAGGGAGCAGATTGTGCCCTCAGCTGAGGAACATCGTTACCTAATTCTTCTCCTCCGTCACTGGGAATAGTTCCTCTATCGCCTCCTCGTAATC
>JALLOH010000588.1 GCA_027717655.1 Acidobacteriia bacterium AH_259_A11_L15 | reverse complement strand
ACGCCGAGCCTTGTTCCGGATATGGGGCTGCCAGTCCAGGGGATCGGAGGCGGAGCCGGTCATCACGATCTTGATGGCGCCCTTAATGTCATCCTCCTCATGCCACTGGGGGCGCAGCGCGAGAAGGGCCCGGTACAGATCCACACAAATCCGCCGGCTCATGCAGACCACCATCGCTTTCCCGTCTAAAGCCTCTAAGCGCCGTCCGTAGTGCTCGACGAGATCCTGCGCAATCAGCCCCAGACGCTTCTCGGTACCGACCACACCCTCAAGCGCCGCCCACTTCGTTTTTAGTTTCTCCTTCCTCGCCTCTTCCTCCCCTTCAGTGACT
>JALLOH010000587.1 GCA_027717655.1 Acidobacteriia bacterium AH_259_A11_L15 | reverse complement strand
GTCCCGGACGGCCCGAGCGGCGGCTTTGCGCCCGCCGCTCTCCATCGCCTCCGCAATCGGTTTGAGGTCCTCGAAGGTCAGCCCGGCCTTCTGCAGCAGCACGTCGGCCGAGCCGCGAATGTTTTGAACCTTGTTGGCCAGATACATGGCCGCCATTTCCCGGGCGCCCTCCTTGCCTTTGTTCCGGTCCTTGCCGATGCTGCCCACGATCACGGAGCCAAGGTCAAGCGGCGCGGGATCCCGTCCGGCCTTCCGCGCCCCTTCCTCCATTTTTTCCCGTGCGTATTGGACGAACCCGGGCGTGGTGATGCTGGCGGTGAGCAACCCGTCGG
>JALLOH010000586.1 GCA_027717655.1 Acidobacteriia bacterium AH_259_A11_L15 | reverse complement strand
CTTCTGTGGCACAGACAATCGGTGGCTTTGCAGACCCCTCGGGCCCATAGGGGTCGTTCAGAAAGGCCTCGGCGACATCGGCGGTGGCATAGTGCTCCGTCAATTCCCGTTGACCTTTGATTCCACAAAAATCGTATTTGAACTCCTCCATGAGATCGATCATGGCGTAGTACATGGCCAACTGCTTTCTGAGCAGCTCCTCAGTAAGACGAAAGGTGGCCTGCGGCTCAGTCCAGTGGATTTTCTTAATCCTGGACTTCAAGAAGTCCAGGGCAGGCGACACCCGCTCACCGTTTTCTAATTCTTCCTCAGCCCGGCGAACCAGTTCGAAT
>JALLOH010000585.1 GCA_027717655.1 Acidobacteriia bacterium AH_259_A11_L15 | reverse complement strand
AGACCACGTCGCCGGCGCGGGCGTTCACCGTGCACTTGCCCGGCAGCGCTACTTTTTCGCCGTTGCTCTTGATCCAAAGGTTCAAGCCGCGCTTCCCGGGTCGCCCGCCGACCAAGCCGTAGGGCGCGAAGCGACGGCGGTCGGCCAGGATGGCAAACTGCGCATCCGTCAGCAATTCGATGTCGCGCACGATGCCCTGGCCGCCGCGCTGTTTGCCGGCCCCGCCCGAGTTCGCCCGCAGGGCGTAGCGGCGGACCCGCAGAGGATAGAACGACTCGAGGGCCTCAATCGGGGTGTTGAGCGAGTTCGTCATATGGGTGTGGATGCCGTCC
>JALLOH010000584.1 GCA_027717655.1 Acidobacteriia bacterium AH_259_A11_L15 | reverse complement strand
ACCTGTCCGGGGCTCGGAGGCTGGCCGCGAGCTCCACGGCCTCCGAGTGCTCGTTCTCGAAGGTGACCCCACGGGACGTGGCGTCGAGCGGTTCCTCAGAAGCTTGTCGATGAGAGTAACGACCGTGGAGAGCGAACGAGCGGCTCTCGAGCAATTGGAAGAGGCGACCGGTGGCCCACAGCCATACGACCTCGTCTTGATGCGATACTCGGTGCCGACGTTGGACGGCTTCGACCTGGCGAAACGAATCGATCGCAGTCCTGAGCGATCCGGCACACGGGTCATGATGGTGGCCTCGGAGGGCCAGATCGGCGACGGCGCGCGCTGCAAGGA
>JALLOH010000583.1 GCA_027717655.1 Acidobacteriia bacterium AH_259_A11_L15 | reverse complement strand
CTACACCACACAGTAACTGGAAGGCATTTCTCAGCCCAGCATATGCACGGGGACAGGCTGAACCATTGGTTGGCTAAAGCTCCGCACGCTTTCCCTTGCACGGAAGTTCTTGGGTCAGCAATGGCGGCTGGCATGTTTTCGATTAATTCGCGGTCGCAGCTGCAGTCGAGGTACCCTCGCTCATCGTAGCACTGGTCGTGTGCCCTACAGACCGCATCAACTGCATCTATCGCAGGCCCACTGCCGTGACCCGGTCCGCACCAGTTGCCGTAGATTGGGAAACCGTCACCTTCGCCGACATTCCGGGCGCACTGATCGCACCCAGGTCTTTCG
>JALLOH010000582.1 GCA_027717655.1 Acidobacteriia bacterium AH_259_A11_L15 | reverse complement strand
ACGAGCTGGTCGTATTCTACCGCAGAAGAGGGCCTTGTTGGACTGAGCCTACTCCGGGAAGTTCATGCGGTGGAGGAGGGATTGGAAGCGAGGATTGGAGCGCAGAAGGTCAGCTAGTCGTGCACGGTTTCTTCTTCCATCAAGGCGCGCAGCTTACGGGCGCGGGAGGAATGGCGGAGCTTGCGCAGCGCCTTGGCCTCGATTTGGCGGATGCGCTCGCGGGTGACCGCGAACGACTGGCCGACTTCTTCCAGGGTGTGCTCGGAGCCGTCGTCGAGCCCGAAGCGCATCTTGATGATCTTCTCTTCGCGGGGGGTCAGGGTCTTCAGCACGG
>JALLOH010000581.1 GCA_027717655.1 Acidobacteriia bacterium AH_259_A11_L15 | reverse complement strand
GGCGCAACTCAGCACGGGAGCGCATGCGTTGGCTCTTCGAGTTATACCAGCGCTTCTACGACAATGTGACATTTCAACAGATGGCCGCAAGAATCGAATCTCACGAAACTGATTTCATTGAGAAAGAGGGTGAGGATGAAGAAAAGCTCCAGCTACATCTTGACCAGTACCTCAATTTTTTTGAGTTCGTCGGGGTTCTGCACAAGAAGGGGCAGCTCAATCCGGATGAAATCAAGGACATGTTCGACTTTCCTCTAGAGAAGATTGCTAAGGACTCCAAGGCGCTAAGCTATGTGCAAACCACCGGATATAGCTACCAACAAGTTAATGCACT
>JALLOH010000580.1 GCA_027717655.1 Acidobacteriia bacterium AH_259_A11_L15 | reverse complement strand
TCCCTGCGAGGGCGAGCGCGACCAGCCCCGCAACCGCCCCGATGGCCCCGCGCTTAACCCACCTCAGCCAGCGCTTCATCGAGATTCTTCCTCGCGACACGAGTCGTCGAAGAATATGCCCCACGTGAAACAGAATTCATCAGAATTTATCAGAGGGACGGCAACTCCTTAAATCGCCCTGAGATTCACTGCCGAGGTTGCAATGACGCCGGGGATCTTTGAAAAGCCAAGAAAGTCTCCCGCGGTGTCCGGTCGCCCAGGCTTACCCGATGAGACAATGGTTCCATTGGTCTTATCCACTATGGAAAACCACACCACCGCCGTCACGATGAGC
>JALLOH010000579.1 GCA_027717655.1 Acidobacteriia bacterium AH_259_A11_L15 | reverse complement strand
CCTCGGGTCCGAGTTTCACGCCGTCTCCTCCGCGTGCTGCACAATCGCTCGATTATAGACGAACCAAGCCGCGTCCGCCTACGCCCGATCCCGGCACCGGGAGGATTCGTCCAAACTGTGCCTTGTCATTCTGAGCCCCGAAGGTTCGGGGCGAAGAATCCCTACGAACCAGGGGGCAAATATTGCCAAACGGGAGAAACGCCAATAGGATGGGCACCTCACAATGAGGAACCCGTCCCTTCCCCGGCAGCTTTTGCGCACCCTGCGGCGCCGGCAGCGGGCGATGGCGAAGGAGTTCGGAACCCGGGCGCTCGACTCGCTCCCGGCGGTCGCCG
>JALLOH010000057.1 GCA_027717655.1 Acidobacteriia bacterium AH_259_A11_L15 | reverse complement strand
GATGAAGTGATCGCCCGCATCCAGCAGGCCCGCGCCGAAGGGCTCGACATCGCCGCCGACCAGTACCCCTACGTCGCCGGCGCCACTTCTCTGGCGGCCTCGATTCCTCCCTGGGCCCACGCCGGCGGGCGCGAAGACTTGCTCAATCGCTTGCGTGACCCGGCCACCCGCGCCCGCCTCCGGGAAGAGATCAGCCAGCCGGGCGACGACTGGGAGAACTTCTACTGGATGGCGGGCGGCGCCCAGGGCGTGCTGATCTCTTCGGTCGAACATTCTCAACTGAAACCCTATGAAGGCAAGCGGCTCTCGGAAGTGGCCGCCCTGCGCGGCGAAGACCCCATCGAGGCCCTCTTCGACCTCTTGATTGCCGACCAGGCCCAGACCGGAGCCATCTACTTTCTAATGTCAGAACAAGATGTCCAGCGGGCTATGGTCGAGCCCTGGGTCAGCGTGGGTACGGATTTCCCCGCGCGGCGCGCCCAGGGACCCCTCAGCGGCGGCAGTCCCCATCCCCGCGCCTATGGCACTTTCCCCCGCATTCTGGGCCGCTATGTGCGGGAAAGACGGCTGCTGCGCCTGGAAGAAGCCATTCGCAAGATGACCTGGCTGCCCGCCCGGCGCGTGGGCTTGCGCGACCGCGGGCTGCTCGTCCCCGGCTTCTACGCCGACATCGTCATCTTCGACCCCGACCGCATCGCCGACCGGGCCACCTTTGAAGAACCGGAGCAGTACAGCGTGGGCATCCACTCCGTCATCGTCAACGGCCAGCTCGTTCTCGACCAGGGCCGGATGACCGGGGCGCTGCCGGGACGTGTCCTGCGCGGCCCCGGCTGGCAGCCGCCGGCAGAGCACGCCGCCGCCACCCTCTCCTGGCTCGGCCGGCAAACCCGCGTCCTCGACTTGAGCTACGCCATCAACGACCGCCTGCCCGCCTGGCCCGGCGACCAGCGCACCTTCGAAGCCCGCACCCAGGCCCGCGCCGACGAAGCCGGCTACTTCAGCCGCAGCTTCTGGATGCTGGAGCACTTCGGCACCCACATGGACGCGCCCATTCACTTTCCTCCGGGCAGGACTCCCGTCGATGAGATTCCCCTCCAGCGCCTGATGGGCCCGGCGGTGGTCCTGGACATTCGCGCCCAGGCGGCCGCGAACCCGGACTACCGCCTGACGCCGGACGACGTGCACGCTTGGGAGAAACGCCACGGGCGCATCCCCGCCGGCGCCATCGTCCTGGCGCGCACCGGCTGGGCTGCCCGCTGGCCCAACCAGGAGCGCTACCGCAATCAGGACGAGCAGGGCGTGATGCATTTCCCCGGCTTTTCCGTGGAAGCCGTCCAGCTCTTGATCGAGCGCCAGGTCAGCGCCCTGGGGATCGATACCCTCAGCGTCGACTACGGCCCGTCAGAGGACTTCGAGGTGCACCGCCTCTCCCACGGCGCCGGGCTCTACCATCTGGAAAATCTTGCTGACCTCAGCCCCCTGCCTCCGGTGGGCGCCTGGCTGCTCGCGGCCCCTATCAAGCTCGACGGCGGCTCCGGTGGCCCCGTGCGTGTCTTTGCCTTTCTCCCTTGAACCCACATACTCGACGCTGAACTCGCCCTACCTCCAACCCAGAGCGCCTCGCTCCAGGAGCCCGGCCATCTCAATGACAACTTTCGCAATGAACTGAGATGCGCCGGATCGTCGCGGCACCCGCAATGGCTTCTCGCGTTACTTCGGTCCACGCCGATCCTGGACGAAGAACGCCCACATCACACTGGTGGCGCTGATGTCACGGGTCGTGCGCCCAACCATCCATTCCGGCATGGGCTTGCCGCCTGGCCAGGAATGGCCTCCCCCCTCAACGGTATAGAGAATCACGTCCGCATTCTCAGCGCAGTTCGTATATGCGAGACGGCGGACGCTCGCAGTGACCCGAGCGTCGATCGGATCTCCGCTACATTGGTTTCGTCGCACCCAACTCGCCGCCCAATCCCGAACGGCCGGAAACGTTATGGGGTTGAACGGATCGCCCGATGGCCCGCCCTCGTAGGGGACCATTCGGTCGTCCGTTCCATGAAACGCCACCATCGGGACCGGTCTGGAATCCCCACACCAATCGAAGGGCAGCGTTTGCGCAGCCGCCACGGCTCCGACCGCCGCGACCCGATGGGACAGTCTGCACGAGACCACAAACGACATGCCTCCACCGTTCGAGAGTCCGTCGGCATAGATGCGTGTCGGATCGATGTTGTACTCAGCTTCCAGCTTGTCGATCAAATCTGAAATAAATGTGGCGTCGACTTCCGGACCACGCCCCGGGTTCACGCGCCAGACTTTTGGACCGCGAGGAAGAATCCCAAGAACGTCAGTTCCAGACGGGTAGGCGACAATGAAACCGTGCTCATCGGCCAACTCGTTCCACCGGCTTATTTCCATTTGAGCGGCCGGCCACATCGGCGCGGCGTGCATGCTGATGACCAATGGCGTTGCCTTGGACGGATCGTAGGTTTTCGGCACGTACAGCAGGTATTGGCGCGTCTGACCCGATGAGACAATTGTTCCATTGGTCTTATCCATCATGGAAAACCACACCACAGCCGTCACCATGAACGCCACCGGAAGACCGATGACGATCACCAGTACGGCGATGATGATCTTTCTCGTCCTACGGCTCATGTTTGGAAAGTGAGGCCGTCTAACTCTTGCTTATGCTGACCCGCATAAGAGTCCGTCCGAGACAGTATAAGCCGGAATTTCCGATTTAGGCTTCCCTCTTCGCGCGAAAACGTACGCCCACCGTCCTGTCGTGTCAAGCTCAGCTCGTCCTGGCCGCGGTGGGCGCCTGGCTGCTTGCGGCCCCCATCAAGCTCGACGGCGGCTCCGGTGGCCCCGTGCGTGTCTTCGCCTTTCTCCCCTGAAGTGTTTCTTTGCCGCTCTTTCCGGCTTCTGCGTCCCTGCGATGGTGCGATAATCGGGCGGGAGCGAGACGATGCCGGAGCTGCCGGAAGTCGAAACCGTGGTGCGCGGCTTGCGGCCGCGGCTGGTGGGCCAACGCATTCGCCGCCTCCGCGTGGCAGAGCCGCGGGTGATACGGGGCTCGCTGCGGCGGTTCCGCCGGCTGCTGGCCGGAGCTCGGATTCTCCGCCTGAGCCGCCGGGGTAAGTACATCCTGCTGGAGTTGCGCCCGGCGGCGGAGCGCTCCGGCCGCTACTCTTGGATCGTCCATCTGGGGATGACCGGACAGTTTTATGCCTGCGCGCCGACGACGCCCCTCCTCAAGCACACCCACCTCGTCGCCTGGCTCTCCAGCGGTGCGCAGCTCCGCTTTCGCGACCCGCGCCGCTTCGGCAAGATGCTCGTCCTGCGGGAAGCTGACTTGGAGGACTATTTCGCCGCCCTCGGGCCCGATCCCCTTCGCATCTCCTTCCCGGGCTTCTGCCGCTTGTTCGTGGGCCGGCGCGCCCCGGTGAAGAGTTTGCTGCTCAATCAGAACCGCCTGCGCGGGCTGGGCAACATCTACTCCAGCGAGGCCCTCTTCCTCTCCGGCATCCACCCGGCGCGGCCGGCGGGAACGCTCGACCGGGCAGAGCTCCAGCAGCTCTACGGTTCCCTCCGTTGGGTGTTGCGCGAGGCCATCGCTGGCATGGGGACAACCGTCTCGGACTACCGCACCGGCGACGGGCGACCCGGCGACTACCAGAACTACCTGCGGGTCTACGACCGCGAGGGCGAGCCCTGTCCCCGCTGCGGCGCACTAATCGCGCGGCTGCTGCTCGCCGGCCGCAGCGCCCACTTCTGCCCGGAGTGCCAGCCCCGCCAACGGCGGGGCCAGCCGGCCGGGGATTCTGGGTAGTTTCCTAATATGGCTGTTGAGTTCAACCCAGCGGCTCCCTTGTCCCGAGCGAAGCCGAGGGACGCCGCTGGGCCCGGTGGCAGGAGCCACCGGGTTGAACTTAGGTTGGTATCTCTTGGCAGGCGCTAGTGCTTTTCCGGTGGAGGAACGAGCCGACAAACTAGCGGGCCGCGCGGCTGTTTTCGGGGGTGGGTTTCGGCGCGCGCCCGGGCTCCAAAGCGCCCAGAACCGTCTCCGCCCATTGGGACTGCTGAATACCGTCCAGCCACAGCACCCGCTCGGCGAAGCGCTCGAAGGGCGCCTCGGTCAGTAGTTCCTTGATGAGGGCGTCGATGCGCTGCTGGAAGGCGCGGTCGGGGGCGCGGAAGGTGTCGGCCAGCGCGGGCTGGCGGAAGTCTTCCGCGTAAATGGACTCGCGCACCAGCGGCACGCCCACCAGCAGGCCATAGGTCTCCAGCCACTGCTCCAGCCAGCGTTCCAGCGCCGGCTGCCGGCCGCACTTGTTCACCAGATAGCAGTAGTTGTCCAGCACCGAGCGGTCGCAGAGCACCACGGGGGCGCGGCTGGCCGCTTCGATTTCGGAGGCGATTTGCGTGTGCAGGATCCAGAGCTGCGCCTCCAGCGTCGTGGCCTCGTTGTGCGGCAGGGGCGAGCGGCGCACCACTTCGGTCACCAGCTCCACGTTCTGGCCGTTCTTTTTCAGCAGCGCGCAGACGTCGTAGGCCAGCGTGGTCTTGCCCACTCCGTGCGTGCCGATCAGCCCCAGTTTCATCGCGATTTCCCCGACCGCTCTGGGGCGGATTCTAGCACGCCCTCCCAGAGCGTGAAAGGCCGGAACTTCTCCGGTGTACAATGGCGGCATGGCGCGGGTGCGGCGGCTGGTGCGGATCATCAGCGGGTTTGCGTTGATTCTTGCCGGCATCGTCGGGCTCTTCCTGCCGGTGCTGCAGGGCATCGCTATGATCATCGCCGGGCTGCTGCTGCTGGCCCCGGACTTCCCCTGGGCCCGCCGGATTGTTCAGTGGATGCGCAAGCGCTGGGGTAACATCCGTGGCGCGAAGCCACGCCCGGAACCGTAAAGTCGGAATGAACCAGCGCTCCCCCCGGGCCGCGCTCGCGTGCGAGGTAGAAGCGACGATGGGCTTCATCGGCTACGCCGCTCGCCGCCAAGTGGCTCCGGATCAGGACTGGGTGCGCATCTTCATCAATTGCGAAGAGAAACCAGCCACCGACTCCCAATTGCTGCCTGACCCGCAGGACTTGCGTCCGCCCGAGGGCATTCGTTTTCTTCATGCGGTGGACGTCGTCTTTGACCGTCGGCAGAATGAATGCCGCCTGCGCGGGCTAGACACGCTCTCGGCCGTCCGCAAGTTCAACCGCTTCCTGGGGAGCCTGAGCGAGCGCGCCCGCGAGCCCGAGTCGGGCGAGCAGCACCAGGACCCGAACTCCGTCTTCGACTCGGCCGAGAACCTGCTGGCCACCCTGGCCCGGGTCAAAAACGCCCGCGACTTCTCTGCTTGAGCCAGGCTTGGATTGAAAGTCCGCCTCTGTTGGCGTAGGCTATCGGCACTTGAGCCGCAAGGTTCGAGGCCGCCATGCTATTCAAGACGCAGAGCGCCGCGCTGTTCGGCATTGACGCCTACATCGTCCAGGTGGAGGTCGACATCGCCCAGGGCGGCATGGGTCACTTCACCACCGTGGGCCTGCCCGACGCGGCCGTCAAAGAGAGCCGCGAGCGCATCAAGTCCGCCATCAAGAACTGCGGCTTCAATTTCCCCTCTTTCCAGAATATCACCGTCAATCTGGCTCCCGCCGACATCAAGAAGGAAGGCTCCGCCTTCGACCTGCCCATGGCCCTGGGCATCCTGGGCGCCACCGGGGCGTTCTTTGGCCGGGAATTGAACGACTTTCTCTTTCTCGGCGAGCTGGCGCTGGATGGCGCGGTGCGGTCCATCAAGGGGGCGCTTTCGATTGCGGTGGCGGCCCGGGAGAAGGGCATCCTGCGGCTGGTAGTTCCCGAGGCCAACACGCGCGAAGCGGCGGTGGTCGAGGGTGTGAGCGTCTACGCCGCGCAGAGCCTCCCCCACGTGGTCGACCTCATCAACGACCCCGACTCCGTCGCGCCGGTGCGCGTCCAGCCCGAGCAACTGGTGGCCGAAGGCGGCCACTACAGCCTGGACTTCCGCGACGTCCGCGGCCAGCAGCATGCCAAGCGCGCCCTGGAAGTGGCCTGCGCCGGCGCCCACAACATCATCATGATCGGCCCGCCCGGCTCGGGCAAGACCGTGTCAATAAGCCAAATTACGTCCTCACCACTCAACTAACCCTTAAGTCTCCTTTCAGCCGTGTAGCTTGGGCCAGAGCAGAGCGGGGAAGGCACTTTTGCGCCTGCGGCTGCGGTCAGACCATAAAAATCCTCCCGTTCCATCATTCCAAAGGTATCCCCAGATTCAAGGCTAGCCACAGGATTTTCGCTGCTTCGAGAAGATGGAACGCAATGGCAGAAGAAGGAATCTTGACCCTGCGACACGTAACCCACGCTCTAGGCATAAGCGCTACTACGTTTCGGAGATATGAGGGAAGCGTCTTTCCAAAGGCTCGACGGCAGGGACAAATGCGTGTTTTTGAAGTTAGGGAAATCGAGGTCCTTAGGAAAGCGTGGAATCGATTCATCCGGACAAGAAGAAGGCCGTGAACGGAGAGGGTCGGTTACAAGGGGAGAAAGATCTGCCAGAGGCTGGCTGAGTTGAACAAGGCGATGGAGGTAAAAAGACGATGAACGGCAATGATCCAACCCGGGAGGCCTTGCGTGCAGGAGGCATGAGCCACAAACGCAGAGTAATTCTGCGTGGAGAGGGCAAGAAGGGCCGGCCAGCCCTTGGAGGTAAATCGATGACGAAGATGAAACTAGTTCGACTGGTTACGGTCTCGGGTGTTGTACTCGTGATTCTGGGATTTTTCTTGCTGAATTACATGTTCGCTTCGCTCGTCCTGCCGGTGCTGCACCCATCCATTGTTCGCTTTATTGCGTTAGCTATGACGGCATGGGGTCTCGTGAATTTTTTCTCCAAACGTAAATGAGAGGAGGTGAGTAGCCGATGATTCGCAAATTCCTGTCCGCCAACTCAAGCGCCCCTGGCGCGGAAGATGGCAAGGGCTTAGAAGAAGTTTCACAACACGAATTACGGGGCGGCGACGAGGATGTGGATGACGAAGCTGAACAGGATGACGAGGAACGTCACGAACTCGTAGACACATGGCCGTGGCAGGAACACGAGGCGTGGCTGGCCGGAGTTATCGCCCGTCGCTTCGAAGAAGCGGGGCTAATTGCCAAGACCGACCAATTCGACTGGGAGTACCACCAGCAATTTGATGCAGAGATTGAGGCAGCCCATCAAAAAGCAACAGAAATGAAAACAGAACAAAGCGGAAGCAACACGGGCTCGGAGGCAGAGCCTCATTCAGGTGATAGTGCCGGATCCAATTCGAGTCCCAGTCCAGGGTCTCATTCGAGCTCCACTGCCAGTCCAGATTCTAGTGGCGACTTTGGTGGTGATATCGGGTCGGATTTTGGCTCTAACTTCGGATCATTTTCAGGCGGCGACTTCGGCGGAGGTTTTTAGTGGACGAGACTCCAGTTTCCAGGGGCGATGGAATGCGACTTATCAAAACATACGAAGTTCAAATCAAGGACAAACCGGTGGCGGGCGAAAGCCCCTTCCGCAAGGTAAAAGAAACCTTCTCGACCGGCGAGGCATTTGTCGACAGAAGCCTGGACATCCTCCCACAGTGTATCCATGGCCACACCATTCACACCCCCCAGGAGCTGGGCGGGCAATGCGTGGTGTGCGCCTCGTACCTGTGTAAAGAGTGTGCGACGTTGCGGTGCTCCTTCGATGGCAATCTAGTCTGCCGCAAACATGCACTCATCGAGGGCGACAAGCTGATGTGCGGCAACCACAACTTTTTCCGCATGGTGTTCTTTTCACTCTTCAAGGGGTGAGCGATGGCGAAAAACGAGGCACTTCAACACGTCCGCAACTATCTGTACAGCATCCTCGAAGAGGGTGATCTGCGTGAAAAGCCAATAGTCAAGAAAGCCATTCAGATGGCGCTCGACTCAACGGAGCCAGAATGGATTCCGGATGTTTCCAGCTGGGTCCGCATCCAGCGCATTCGCCCCCAGCAAGAAAACGAGCCAGAAGAGCCGTTGTTCCAAGAACCCAGACCGGAGCAGGTGCGGGGCGACATACTCATCGGTACAACTGCCCAGAGTGGCTATCCTGTCTACTTGCCGCTGAAGAGCTTCGGTCAGCAAGGACATGTCCTCTTTACCGGCACAACCGGAACAGGAAAAAGTACACTGCTCAATTTTCTCTCGCTCCAGCTGATGGAACACGTGCCGGTCATGATTTACGACACACTTAACCAGACTGCTTCGCTGCTTCTTCCTCATGTTCCCACCGAGAAGCTCGGCGTCATTGATTTCAAAGATTACCGGCGGAATGTCCTCGTAGGTCCGCCAGGAATCAGTCAGCTCGACTGGATACGATGCGCTGCCAATCACTTAATCGAGGGACTTGACATCCAACCCGTCACACTGAACGTCTTGATTCAACTCTGTGAGGAAATCATCCGTGACGGACAGATTGCGACCATTCCCAAAATACTGGAGAAATTGAACGAGCCAGGACACCAGACCGCCCCCTATCGGGCACTGCAAAACAGACTACTGACGCTCACCATTGCTGGTCAGGACGTGTTTACCTGCGAAGGTGGTTTTGACCTCGGGCAGATGCTTCGAAAGTCCTTCATCTTCAATCTGAAAGACGCAAGTCAGCAAGTACGTAAGCTGATTTACTATGACCATTATTGTTATCTGACTCACCCACGAACCGTGCTAGCAAGATGGAAACTGAAGAACATTTTCGTCTCCCACGAGGCAGCAAGTCTCGTGAGCCGAAGAGCGATTGGCAAGAGTCCTCTCGGTGAACCGTCGTTCTTGTCGATGATCCGCGAAGCCCGCAACTATGGAATCGGATTTGTTTTCGCCGATCAGGTGCCCCACTTTGAGCACACCGTTGTCCGGTCAAATATTGGTACGAAAGGCATCTTCCGCCTTGAGGATGATGCCGCAGTGGAAGTCTTCAAAACCGCGCTGCGTCTTGACGACCGCCAGAAGAACGCCATCATGAATCTTCCCGATCGCATGATGCTTCTCCGGCGGCCCGATATTCCGTTCCCATTTTTCGTTAACGTTCCAACACTGTACTGAGATGGATCTCACTGAGTTCAAGTTCGCCAGACTTGCTAGCGTAGCGGAAATCGAAGATCGCAAGCGCGAGACGTTGGCATCACTGCGGTGCGAGGAGCCGAAACAATCAAACTCCACGTCGGGCCTCTCCCGAGAACTCCTCTCCTACCTCAACATAATCAGAGATAACCCTGGCATGCAGGCAACGAAGCGGGATCAGTTGGTAGGCATCTCGCTCAGGAAAGGGAGCCGTCTGCGGAAGCAATTACAGGAACTTGGACTCATCGAGGAGATCCAAGCGAATCCGGGTCGCCGGGGACAAGCCTTCGTCGATGTCCGCCTTACCCCGAAGGGGGAAGCGCTGCTGGGGTGAAAACAAAAGTTCCAGTTACGCTGGTGTGAAAACATGTATCCCACCAGCTAACAATCACTTACATCGATTCTTCTTTTGTTTTCACTCGATCTGCGGTGGAAAGAAGCCAGAATTTCGCAGACGGGGAAGGCGCGCGGAAAAAAATCACGATGCCAAGCTTCTCTCTCAACTTCCTGAATGCGATTTTACGCTGCGCACACGTGGTCGATGTCGGACACGGATCCAGCAAGCTGCATTGGCGTTGCGTTCGCCGCTCATGTACCAATAAACGGCATCCTTTTGCTCCCCTCGCCAATTACGAAAAGGGACAGGATGCTAGGGAAGCCTAGGTAGAAAGGAAATGTCTTCCGGGAGGAACTCATTAAGAATGCCCTGATCAGCCTGGCGACAATCAATACCTACACCCGGGGCGGGAAAATCACGGTAGCTCAGATAACAGAAAAGGGCTACGAGTTCCTGGATCGTCTCAGGGTCAAGTACGAGAAGCCTCGCGGAAAGCGTGGATTGGAGCATCGATTCTGGCAGTATGTAATAGTGAATTGGGCATACCGGCACGGCTATGCAGCGACCATTGAGTACTACCGGAACGGGAAGTCTGTGGACGTAGGTATGGAAATTGCCGGCAGGTCCGTTGCCTGTGAAATAGTGTTCACGCGCCAGCGCAAGGAGCTCTTTAATCTCGAGAAGGATTCAATGGCGGGATGGGATGAGATTTGGTTTTGTTGCCCTGACGAAAAGTCGTTGAAAAAGTTAAAGGATATTGAGCTTCCTGACGGTCAGTCGAACGAAGTCCCTTACGTAAAATTCAAGCTGCTTCCTTCATTTCTTTAAACTTTCATTCATTTCCATCAGGTGAAAATCAAGGCAATCTCCGGCTTTTAGGAAATTGCGAATATTGACCCCAAGAAAATGTCCTTAACTGAATATCATGGTGAGGTTGCTCATGCTTCTTGAAGAATTCGAACGAAACACCAGAAATCGAAATTCTGATACTTCTTATTCTCTCTAGTGCTTTCTTTACTTTCCGAATGATACGAACGCGTTTGGCGCAGTGTCGGCAGTCGAGTAAAACTGAAAATGCGAAAGCCTCGTTAACCTTTTCAATGCGGTCGAGATCCACGCTGAACTTAGTATTCTTACACTGACTGCAAATCAAACCTTTCAGTTCGAAAGGTATCAGCTGGGGGAGAAGCTGGATCAGCATGCTACAATTTTTGCACTTCAAGAGACCTTCCGCTCTAAATTGGCTCCGGTCCTTTCGCAGAGTATGGAATTCGCATTTCGCCGAGTAAATGCCCCTTGCCCTGCATTGCTTGCAGAGCTTCGTATAACGAACAAGATAGAGCTTTGAGTTGCTGGCGACTAGTAGTGACATTTCTGAAAGGCAAAGCCCAAGTGTCCGCAATGCAGATGGAACCGACTTGGTTCGATCAGGCATCTTAGCCCGGATTTCCGATTTCAAAATCGCTAATAACAGTGTACAAGATACTTATCGCCTGTCTTCATGCGCGAACCAAGCACAGGGAAGCCGTCAGGAGGTGGACACCCAGTGGGTGAGAGCCAAAATCAGGCTTTTCAACTCTCGTTCAACAGGTTTTTGCGCGTCGATTTTCAAGGATCACGGGTGACTTCCGATGGCGGCCTGATCCTAGTGCGGGAGCTTGACGAACGTTTCGGTTTGAGCGGGCTGATCGGGGAGCATCTGGTGGATTCGCGCACAGGACGCAACCGGCAGTTCCCGCTGGCCGACCTGCTACGGCAATCGGTGTACAGCCGGCTGGCAGGCTACGAGGATTTGAACGATGCGGCCCGGGTGTCGGCAGACCCGACCTTCCGGCTGATGGGCTCGGAGAAGGTCTGGGAGCGGGGTGTAGCTCTGACCTCCACCTTGCACTGGTTCGAGACGGACTTGCTGGCGCGCGAGGAGAACCTGACCGGTTTGGCGAGGCTCAATCGGGACCTGGTGGCCCAGGGGGAAGGGGTCAGCTCGTCCCACCGGGTAGTGCTCGACCTGGACAGCAGTGAGAGCCCGGTCTATGGGGCGCAGGAACAGAGCGCCTACAACGGATATTTCGGGTCGGTTTGCTATCATCCCCTGTTTCTGTTCAACAGCCAGGGAGACTGGCTGGCGGCGAAGTTGCGACCCGGCAATGTGCACAGCGCTGACGGCTGGCAAGAGTTGTTGCTGCCGGAGATTGAGCGCCAGCTGCAGAACGGGAAAGATGTGGTGTTTCGCGGTGACGCGGCTTTTGCCAAGCCCGAGATCTACCAGGCCCTGGAAGCACGCGGGGTGAAGTATGCCATCCGCCTCCCTGCCAATGAGAATCTAGAGCGGCATATTGAAAAGCTACTCACGCGTCCGGTAGGACGACCGAGCCAGAAGCCGGTGGTGCGCTACAAGAGTTTTCTCTATCGAGCGGCCAGTTGGCCGACGGCGCGGCGGGTAGTAGCCAAGGTCGAGTTTCACGCCGGGGAACTATTTCCCCGTGTGGGCTTCATCGTCACCAACCTAGAGCTGCCAAGCCGGGTGGTCGTGCGGTTCTACAACAAGCGCAGTACAGCGGAACAATGGATCAAAGAAGGCAAGCTGGCGGTGAACTGGACACGGCTCTCCTGCCATCGGTTCCGGGGGAATGAAGCGCGTCTGTGGTTGAGCGTGCTCGCCTATAACTTGGGGAATCTCTGGCGACGGTTAGCGGTGCCGAGGAGGATTGGAAACTGGTCGCTGACAAGCTTGCAGCAGCGCTTGGTCAAGACCGGCGGACGGCTGGTGAAACATGCGCGCTATTACTGGCTGCTGTTGGCCGAGGGGCATCTGACTCGGAGGCTGTTCGGAAGCATGCTGAGAATGATCGCGGCGCTACCCCTGCCGAACCAGTAGCGAGACGGGAAGTACAGTGAATCTACGGGCAGAGCTCAGGGAGCGGGAATCAGTGTCGGCGACGAGGCTGGTCGGCGGCGGAAAACAGGCCCGACGAGTCATCGGAACGGCCAAGACGAACCGCGATGGCCCCCAAGCCCGCCATTGCGATCTGGGCTTGACACAAGAAG
>JALLOH010000578.1 GCA_027717655.1 Acidobacteriia bacterium AH_259_A11_L15 | reverse complement strand
GACTTCGATCCCCCAGAAGCCCTTGTCGGCGCCGCCCCGCTGGATGATCTCTTCAATCCGCCGTCCCAGCTCCGCTTCCCCCGGCTCTTCCGGTGGCGCCGCCAGCAGAAGCAAGGGAAGCAGCAGAAGCACAGGAAGCAAACGAAGCAGTGAAGGCACAGGAACCGAAGAATCTCCGCTGGGATGCTTCGCTGCGCTCAGCATGACAGGTTGACTGCGGGGGCGGTCAGCACGCCAGTTTGCGGGCCAGGTCTTTGGCGAATTCCACTGTCATTCCGAGCGCAGGCGAGGAATCTGCATTTCGTTACGGGAAGAGCGCGGCTGAGATGCTTCGC
>JALLOH010000577.1 GCA_027717655.1 Acidobacteriia bacterium AH_259_A11_L15 | reverse complement strand
CCGAGTACGAGAAAAAGACCAAGCCGCTCGTGGAATTTTACCGGCAGCGGGCGGCCTTGCTGGACGTCAACGGCGATGAGTCGCCGGCGGAGTTGACCGCGCGACTCATTCCGCTTTTAGAGGGCGCCGCGGCCGCCGGCCGCCCCGAAGTTTCGGCGCAAGAAGCATGATCGAGTTGAAGTCGGCGCCCGAGCTGGAAAAGATGCGCGCCGCCGGGCGCGTGCTCGCCGGGGTGCTGGAAGCGGTGGTGGGAAAGGTGGCGCCGGGCGTCAGCACGCTGGAGCTCGACGCGGTGGGCGAGCGGGCCATCGCCGCCGCGGGCGCCCAAGCGGCGTT
>JALLOH010000576.1 GCA_027717655.1 Acidobacteriia bacterium AH_259_A11_L15 | reverse complement strand
GGTGCTCCGGCCCTAGAGCCTTTTCATCAATCGCGATGGCGCGCTGGTAGAGCGGCTCCGCCTCCGTGTACTTTCCCTGGGTGCGGTAGAGTTCCGCCAGGTTGTTGAGGCTGGTAGCTACGTTGGGGTGGTCGGGGCCGAGGGCCTTCTCGGAGATGGCCAGGGCGCGCTGCAAGAGCGGCTCAGCCTGGGTGTAGTTGCCTTGGGCGTAGTAGAGCCCGGCCAAGTTGTTCAGGCTGGCGGCCACGTCGGGGTGGTCGGGTTCCAGGGCCTGCTCCCGGATGGCGAGTGAGCGCTGGTAGAGCGGCTCGGCCTCGGCGTACCGGCCCTGGGCGC
>JALLOH010000575.1 GCA_027717655.1 Acidobacteriia bacterium AH_259_A11_L15 | reverse complement strand
GTGTTCATCTGTGTTTATCTGTGGTTTCATTCTCTTAATGCAACGGGCTATCGGGCGCTTCCTGAAATACCTGAGGGACGAGCGCAACGCTTCCGCCCACACCCTGCGCAACTACGGAAGCGACCTGCAGCAGTTCCGCGCCTACTTGGCCATCCCCGACCGCAAGGGCCGGGTGCGGGAGCCGCAACTCGGGGAAGTGGACCACCTGGTGATCCGGGAGTACCTGGGCGACCTCTACAGCCGCCACCGGCAGAAGACTTCGGTGGCGCGGAAGCTGGCGGTGCTGCGGTCGTTCTTCAAGTTCTGCGTGCGCGAGGGTCTGCGGGAGGACAACCC
>JALLOH010000574.1 GCA_027717655.1 Acidobacteriia bacterium AH_259_A11_L15 | reverse complement strand
GTCTGAAAGCGGGGGTGGACGCGGGAGAAGGCCCGGGGCAGCAGGCCGTCGCGCGACATCGCGAACCAGATGCGCGCCTGCCCGAACTGGTAGACCAGCAGCGAGCTGATCATCCCCACCAGCGCCCCCAGCGTCACCCAGAACTCCAGCCACTCCAGCCCCAGTTGCTTCAGGGCGCTGGCCACCGGCGCTCCGGGGTCGAGTGTCTGGTAGGGGACGATGCCGGTCAGCACCACCGCCACCCCCACGTAGAGCACCATGCAGATGAACAGGGTGGCGATGATCCCGATGGGCATGCTGCGCTGCGGGTTCCGGGTCTCCTCGGCGGCCGTGGAG
>JALLOH010000573.1 GCA_027717655.1 Acidobacteriia bacterium AH_259_A11_L15 | reverse complement strand
GACCACGGACATGGTAGGGGAGTTCCCGGAGCTGCAAGGGGTGATGGGAGGGTTGTACGCTCGGGCGCAGGGGGAGCCGGAAGCGGCGAGTCGCGCCATCTACGACCACTACCGCCCCGCCGGCCCCGAAGACCGGCTGCCGCAGACCCTGGAGGGCAAGCTGCTCTCCATTGCGGACAAGCTGGATTCCATTGTGGCCTGCTTCAGTGCCGGGCTGCCGCCGACGGGCTCGCGGGATCCGTTCGGGCTGCGGCGCGCGGGGAGCGGCGTCGTGCGCATGGTGGTGGAGGGCGGGTTGCGACTCGGACTGCGGGCGGCGGCGCGGGAAGCGCTGGCC
>JALLOH010000572.1 GCA_027717655.1 Acidobacteriia bacterium AH_259_A11_L15 | reverse complement strand
AGGCTGCCCTGCAAGCCTTGAAAATTCAGCGCGAACAGACCCAGCACGCAGAATCCCAAATGGCCGATGCTGCTGAACGCCAGCAACCGACGCAGGTCCGGCTGGATGAGCGCCACGACCGACCCATACACGATCGCGAGCAACGCGAGGATCATCAGCACCAAGGCGAAGTCCGTCGAAGCGTCAGGGAGCAGCGGAAGGCTGAACCGGATGAACCCATAGGTCCCGAGTTTGATTCCAGCGAGGACAACCGCTATCCCGAACGGGCCCTCGCCAAGCGCGTCCGGCAGCCAGGTGTGGAACGGGAAGAGCGGCGCCTTGAACGCGAATCCGAAAAA
>JALLOH010000571.1 GCA_027717655.1 Acidobacteriia bacterium AH_259_A11_L15 | reverse complement strand
GGAAGTGCGCCACGAACTCGCCGGTCGACCCGTTGACAACCCGGTAGACATCACCTTCTTCCTCGCTGACGTCTTGGCCGAAGTAGCTCGGGTTCGGCGTTCCCCGCTCGCAGTACCAGCGGAGCGCCTCGAGGTCGTCGTCTAGCATGGGTTTGGTGGTTGGCATCAACTATCTCCTTGCTTGCGAGACGTTCCGGGATCCGTTCCGGGTTGGGTGGGTAAACGAGGTCGCTAGAGAGAATTGAGGGTCCCAAGAGACAGGAGCGACAGGAGAGAGAAATCGGCCCACGGACCGGCTACACGTAAGTGTGGATGGGAATTGAGGAACCGCAGATCCG
>JALLOH010000570.1 GCA_027717655.1 Acidobacteriia bacterium AH_259_A11_L15 | reverse complement strand
TTCGAACCTGGAACAATTCGAAAGAGCGGTCTCCTATATCGCCTCTAGTCCCACCGAATCACCAGCGGCAAAGAGGATGCACGGTCCTGTCATCTGCCGCTCATCGAGTCGAACCTGATCTGTGGGTTGCACTCCGGCCAGGTATTCCATGAGCGCCTCATAATCCTGTTTATGTCCATTCACGGTGACCTCAAACTCACCGGAACTAAACCTGAACTCGTGGCCTTTCGCTCGGTAGTAGTGTCCGAGAGAGGCGATATAGGAGACCGCTCTTTCGAATTGTTCCAGGTTCGAAGGAGATCGATCCGGCAAATAGGTGGAAAAGAAGAGACTCAATGG
>JALLOH010000569.1 GCA_027717655.1 Acidobacteriia bacterium AH_259_A11_L15 | reverse complement strand
CGCACGATGGTGGTCGAGAGCAGCTCCGCCAGCCGGGCCGTGTCGCCCTCGCCTTCCTCAATCGCCTTCAGCGCCTGCGTGCGCAGCTCCAGCCGCTTCGGGTCCTGTTCGTAGAACCGGGTCACCCGGGCGTAGAGGTCCCAGCAGTAGTAGTCGAGCCGCGGCTTCGCCTTCGCGGCCAGCTTCTCCACCTCGGCCAGCGATTTCTTCTCCAGGTGCTCGAAGCCGACGACTACGTCGGCTACCTGCACGCCGGTGTTGTCGATGTAGTTCTGCACCTCGACCCGGCGGCCGAGGAACCGCAGCAGCCGCACAAAGCTGTCTCCCAGGGCGGCATTGCGC
>JALLOH010000056.1 GCA_027717655.1 Acidobacteriia bacterium AH_259_A11_L15 | reverse complement strand
CCCTACGTGCGCTACGCCGCCCGCTGGCACTTGCAAAAGAAAGACCCCAACGCCCACACGAACGGAATCGGAATTCCGAACAGCCCCAACACAAACCACATCGCCCCGCCCACGATGAAGGTGGAAAGCAGCACCCCCACCGTGGCCATCAACGAGATGCTCCACTTCCGGCTGGCCAACTCGGAGAAATCCACGTGCAAGGCCCCCGCGAACAGCAGGAAGCTCAGCATCCCCTGCATCAGCGCCTTGTGAAAATCGATCTGCCCCAGCACCTCCGATAGCCGGGGACCTATCTGCAGCCAGGGAACCAGCAGGTCCACCCCCACGATGGTCAGCGCCGTCGCCATCGCGATCACTACCAGCCCAATCGTGCGCGGCAATCGCAGATACCGGTGGTTGACGATCCCAAACACCGCCGACAAGCACAACAGCACCGCCGCCAGCTCGAACAGGCTCATCCTTCCGCCCCTTCTCTCACCGCCGCTCCTTCCCGGGCGCTATTCTACAGGAACAGCAGTCCTGCCTTTGTGGGACAAACATTCCTGTTTACCCTGTCGAAGACCCTGAGCGAGCGGAGCGAGTCGAAGGGAGCGTAGCCGAGGGAAGCGAAGTCGAAGGGAGCGCAGCCGAAGGGCCTGTCTGTTTTTTTGGTGGGACAGGCATTCCTGCCTGTCCTGAGCGCAGCCGAAGGGTCTGTCTAGGCGTCCTCCGGACGCCTTTCTTCCTGCGGCCAATCCTTTCGAGGGCAGAGCGAGCACCACCCGATTGCCATTGACTTTCCCGGCATCCCTCCCCTAACATAACGCGTCTAATAGGGTAGAGATGAACAAGAGCGACTCCAACTCGGGCATTTGGGAGCGTCACGGCCAGGACCTGCGCACTGTCATCGAGGCCGCCGACCGCATCGACGGCGTCCGCAAGGCCGACCTCTCCCAGGGCGATTGGGTGCTGGTCACCACCAAGAATTCCCTCTACTCCATCTGCGCCCTGGGCAACGACCTCTATTCGGTCTCCGGCGGCTGGTTCGACCGCAAAGGGCTCTCGCCCGCCACCACCTCCATCAACGGCTGCACCTGGGGCGGCACCGCCATCAAGGTCGACCTCGTTGCCGGCCGCGGCCTCTTCCTCGAGTTCGGCAACCGCGTCCTCACCACCCGCATCCGCAACGTCCGCCTCCTCCGCTCCGCCGACTCCCCGTCGACCGCCCTCCCCGTCTAGCCCCTCTCGAGTCTCAAATTTCTAATCTCCAATCTTTTCTCTTCTCCCCCCCTCCAGTGACTCCCCCGCCCCCGCCGGTTGTGCGCCCGAGGCGCATTTTGGCTCACGTGAAGTCAGGCAACCGGCGGGGGAGGGATCTGCTTTTGGCTATTGTTGACTTGCCTGCTGACGCGGCCTAAGATGCCTCGCAACAGGGAGGGTTTCCTCTATGCTTGGCCGCACACTCGCCCACTACGGTATCCTGGAGAGGATTGCTTCGGGCGGCCTGGGCGAGGTCCTGAGCCACGGGAGAGGACGAGGAGACGCGACGTGAACCTGACCATCAACGAACGGGAAACCCGGGGCGTGGCGGTACTCGAGTTGAGCGGTCGGCTGGTGCTGGGCGAGGAGTGCAACGCCTTCCGGGAAAAGGTCAAGCAACTCCTGGCCGCCGGCAAGAAGAAAATCCTGGTCAACTTGGCTGAGACCAAACGCGTGGACAGCACCGGCATCGGCAGCCTCGTCGAAGCCGTGATTCTCACCGCCAAGCAAGGGGGGGACTTCAAACTGGCCAGCCTGGACCGCATCGTCCACAACACCCTGCGCACCCACCGCCTGCTGCCCGCGTTTGAAATCTTCGACAACGAGGCCGACGCCCTCGCCACCTTCAAGTAGACCTCCCAAGCTGCCTTTACCCTCCCCGCGTTGGCTTCTTCCGAGTAGTGGTTGCGGCGAGGAAGGCGGTTCGTCCCGCAGAGCGGGACGGCCTTCCTCGTCGGATTTTCTCTCCAGCGAAACCAGCGGCCGCTCGCGGGGCTTCGTCGCCGCTACTTTTCTCTGCGTCCTCTGTGCCTCTGCGGTGAGGGCCGTTTCCACGCCTATTAGTTAAAGCGTTCGATTTGGTCGAGGCGGAGGAGGGTGTGGTAGAGCAGCTCGGCGCCGCAGGCCACCTCCTCCGGGCGGCTGTACTCGCCGGGCGCGTGGCTGATGCCGTCCCGGCTGGGCACGAAAATCATTCCCACCGGGCAGAGTTTGGCCATCGCTTGGGCGTCGTGCCCGGCCCCGGAGGCCATGGTGAGCACCGACGCCCGCATCTCCCCCGCCGCCTGTTGCATCCGGTGACGAATCTGCGGGTGGGTGAGCGCCGGCTCGTGCCGGCTCACCGGTTCCATCAGGAAGGAAACTTTCTCCTCCGCCGCCAGGTGGGCGGCGCGCTCGCGAATCTGCTCGGCGAGCCGGTCGAGCTTTTCCATCGAGAGGTCGCGCAGCTCCACGGGGAAGACGGCGCGTTCGGGGATGATGTTCGGCGCCCCGGGCTCCACGCGCATCTGCCCCACCGTGCCCACCTGCCGGCCCGGCTCCGCGGTGACGATCTCCCGCACCGCCAGGATAATCCTGCTGGCGGCCACCAGGGCGTCGCGCCGTTGGTCCATCGGGGTGGTGCCGGCGTGGTTGGCGAACCCCTCCAGCGTCACCCGGTAGCGCAGGATGCCCACGATGCCCTCGACAATCCCCAGCGGGATCCTCCCCTGCCACAGCCGGCCCCCCTGCTCGATGTGCAACTCCACATAGGCGTGCAGGCTCCCCTCGGCCGGGGTCATCTCCGGGATGCGCTCCGGGTCGCCCCCGTAGCGCCGTATCCACTCGGCCAGGCTGACGCCCTCGTCGTCAACTTCTTCCAGCTCGCCCGGCTCCAGCAACCCGGCCAGGGCCCGGCTCCCGAAGAGCCCCCTGCCGTAGTGCACGCCCTCTTCGTTCGAAAAGATCACCAACTCCAGCGGGCGCTGGGTGCGCACGGTGTTCTCGTTCATCAGGCGGATGACTTCCAGCGCCCCCAGCGAGCCCACGCAGCCGTCGAAGTTGCCCCCGTGCGGCACGGTGTCGATGTGGGAGCCGAACCAGAGCGCCGGCAGGTCGTCGCGCTGGCCGGCGCGCCGCGCGCGGAGGTTGGCGGCGGCGTCGATGCTGACCTCCAGCCCTTCCCGCCGGAACCGCTCCATCAGCCAGTTGTGCCCCGCCAGGTCTTCCGGGGAAAAACCCACCCGCGTCGTGCCCTCCCCGGGGGCGCTGAAGCGGCTGAGCCCCTGGAGGGTTTCCCAGAGCCGCTCCGTATTCACCAGGCGGGGGAAGCAGCGCAGAGGTGGCTCACCGGCTTCCGGCTCTTGCGCCCACCCCTCGTCTTTCGCTCGGGGTGCCCTGAGCTTGCCGAACGGGCACAGGGCGGAGCCGGCCAGCCCCGCCGCCGGCGCGGCCAGGGCAGCACCGGTCAGGGTGAGCAGGTGTCGGTTGAACTGGCGCCGCGTCAGCACCCGGTGGCCGCCTCCCAATACTGCTAACTTCTTAGGATGCCTTGCGTCTAACGGGGGTAGCTCCGGCCGGCGGGCCGCGGGCCAGCCCGCAGCCCTGCCTGCCGCAGGCAGGTTGCAAAAGTCGGGGCAGCCTGTCAAGCCTCGTCTTCGAGGGAGGCTTGCAATTCCAAGAAAGACGGATAAACTGGAGCGGTGCTCCGCGGGGAGTGCCCGGCCGAAGCGGGCGGGGCCGAGCGGAGAGGGGAACGCCCCACGGCTTGCAGGCGGTTCCCTGGTTGGGTTCCCGTAATTCTACAAAGCCAAGGAGAATCCTATGCACCGGCATTGGCGTTGGGCTGTGACACTCCTGGGTGCGCTGGTGGTGACCGGCGGGCTGACCGCCGCCGGCCAGCGACCCGCTCCCGAGGACCCCGAAGCCTCCATCCTCTTTACCACCCCTCCGTCCCCCAAGGAGGAAGAGAAAGCTGAGGAGAAGAAAGAGGAGAAGGAGAAGCCGTTCGAAGAGGTGGTGGAGGATTTGGAGAGGATCGAAGGGCTCTTCACCTTCTACCGCGACCCCGAGAAAAACAAAGTCCTCCTCGAAATTCTTCCCGAGCAGTTTGACCGGGACTACCTGGCCTCGGTCACCCTGGAGCAGGGGGTGGGCGAGCGCGGCCTCTACGGCACCGGGATGTTCGACGAGACCATCTTCCAGTGGCACCGGATGGGCGCGCGCGTGCAACTGGTGGAGAAGAACATCCGCTTCCGGGCCCAGGCGGGCTCGCCGGCCCAGCGGGCCCTGGAGAGCTCCTTCAGCGATTCCGTGTTCTCTTCGGCCAAGATTCTCAGCAAGCCCCACCCGGAGCGAAACAGTGTGCTGGTCGACCTGGGGGAGATTCTCCTGGGCAGCGACCTGCAGGGCGCCGCCCAGTTCCTGCGGGTGATCTACGGGACCGGCTACAAGTACATCAAGGCCGACAGCGGGTTCTTGATGGTCAAGTCCTTCCCGCTGAACTCGGAGATCGAGGTGGTGATGAACTTCCGCGCCAGCGAAGTGAAACGCGGCTCGGTGGCCCTGCCCGATCCCCGCAGCCTCAACCTGCGCTTCCGCTACAGCCTGGTGCAGTTGCCGGAGAACGACTATAGGCCGCGGTTGGCCGACGACCGCGTGGGCTACTTTATGGACCAGTTCATGGACTTCACCAGCGACAAGCCCGACACCCCCTACGTGCGCTACGCCGCCCGCTGGCACTTGCAAAAGAAAGACCCCAACGCCCGCCTCTCCGACCCGGTCCAGCCCATCGTCTTCTGGCTGGAGAACACCATCCCGGAGGAATACCGGCCCTTCTTCCGCGAGGGGGTGTTGCTCTGGAACCCGGCCTTCGAGCGCATCGGCTTCCGGAACGCCCTGGTGGTCAAGCAGCAGCCGGACGACGCCGATTGGGACCCGGCCGACATCCGCTACAACACCATCCGCTGGTTCATGGCCTATGACGCCAGCTTCGCCCAGGGGCCCTCCCACACCAACCCTTACACCGGGCAGATCCTGGATGCGGACATCCGCTTCAGCGAAGGCATCGTCCGGCTGGGCGCGCGGCGGCGCTTCCAGCTCTACGTCGACCCGGTGCAGCGCCTCCAGCGCTTGCAGGCCGAGCCGCTGGCGACCCCCGGCCTGTTCGGGCGCCGGTTCAACCCCCGCTATCTCTGCACCTACGCCGAGGAGCTGGTCGAGCAGGCCTCCCTGGCCTACGACGTTCTCTCGGCCCGCCCCGGCTGGAGTTCGGAAAAGGAGCGCGAGTTCATCCGGCAATTCATCGTGGAGGTGACGGCGCACGAGGTGGGCCACACCCTGGGGCTGCGGCACAACTTCCGCGCCAGCACCATCAACCGCCTCGACCAACTGGCCGACCAGCAGCGCTCCCGCACCGTGGGCCTGGCCGCCTCGGTGATGGACTACAACCCGGCCATCATCGCTCTCCAGGGCGAAGAGCAGGGTGACTACTTGCCCCAGGTGGTGGGCAGCTACGACCAGTGGGCCATCGAGTACGGCTACAAGCCCATCCCGGGGGCGCAGACGCCGGAGGAAGAGCTGCCCGAGCTCGAGCGCATCGCCTCCCAGGGCGCCGACCCGCTCCACCCCTACGCCACCGACGAGGACGCCGGCATTAGCCCGCGCGCCCTCGATCCCCGCAACACTCGCTTCGACTTCACGGAGGAGCCTCTGGAGTGGTTCAGCCACGAGATTCGGTTGATCCACGAGCTCTGGGCCAATATGGAGTCCACGCTGCTGGAGCCGGGGGACAGCTACGAGATCCTGCGGCGGTCCTTCAACTACTCCTGGACCCCCTACTTCCGGGGGGCGCACGTGGCCATGAAGCACATTGGGGGCATCTACCACGACCGCGACCACTTGGGCGACCCCAACGGCAGCCTGCCCTTCGTCCCCGTGCCCGCCGCCAAGCAGCGGGAGGCGCTGGAGTGGCTGGCGCGCGAGATCTGGGCCCCGGACGCTTTCCAGTTCCCAGCCGAGCTCTTACAGCGGCTCCAATTCCCGCGCTTCTGGGACTTCGAGTTCTCGGCCTTCACCGCCCCGCGACTCGATTATCCGCTGCACGATATAGTGCTCTTTGTGCAGTCGGAGGTCTTCTATGACCTCTACCACCCCATCAAGCTGCAGCGCTTGCAGGACCTGGAGCTCTACTTCCCCGACCCCAACCAGCGCTTTACCCTGGCGAATATGTTCGTGGGGATTCGGGAGGCCATCTGGTCGGAGCTGGAGTCGGGCCAGCCCATCAACAGCTTCCGGCGCAACTTGCAGCGCGCCCACCTCGGCCACCTGATTCGCATCCTGCTCCATCCCGCCCCGGGCACCCCCGAGGATGCGCTCACGCTGGCCCGGGCCGACCTGGTGCAGCTCGAAAAACAAATTGACCAGGTGCTCCGCACCGGCCAGCTTGACTACACCAACCGTGCCCACTTGGAGGAGACCCGGGCGCGCATCCAGCAGGCCCTGGAGGCGCAACTGCAGCGCAGCCAGCCCTAACTCCTTGGCGCTGCTCGGCTTCCTTCGCCCTCCTCTCCGTCCCCAGCCGGAGAGGAGGGCTTTTCGTCGGCCGATTTTCCTAAGACGGGAAGTGACCTTCCTCCTATTGCCCCCGGGCCCTCCGCGACATAGGGTGGGCGCTGGCAGAGCCATGCGATCCTCCAGGGCAACCAAGATGACTGCGGTGCGGCCAGCGCCGTCGAGGAAGCCGATGGCCTCCAAACGCAAGCAGCCGCGGGCCCCGCTGCTGACCCAGGTGGAGGCCCAGGGGAAAACGGCTGTCACCCTGGGCCGAACCAGCGACATCGGCGTGGGCGGCTTGCTGATTGAGACTCCTGAGACGCTGGCCGAGGGAGCCACGGTGGTGGTGCGCTTCTTTGTCCCTCCCGGTTCCACCGCGCTGGAGGCCGCCGGACGCGTGGTCCGCTGCCAGCCCGGCAAATCCATGGCCATCGCCTTCCTGGGTCTGCCGGAAGGCCACCGGCGGAAGATCCTCGACTACGTCCGGCGCGTGCAGGGCGACTCGGCCGAGAACTTGCCGCTCGAGCCGGAGGCCGGCCAGCCCCAGCAGCGCCGCAGCACCCGCATCCCTCGCCGGGTGGCCGTGGTGTTGAGCTGGCAGGACCAGGAAGGCCACCCCCGCCAGGAGGCCGCCGAGACGCAGCGCCTGAGCCGCAATGGCGCCATGCTGCTGGCCTTCAACGAGTTCACCCCCGGCTCCCTGGTGCGGATGTTGGTGCCGGACACGGGCCAGGAAGGCTTGACCCGCGTGGTCTGGACGGCCGCCGCCGAGGTCCCGGGACGAATCTATCTGGGCGTGGAAGTCATGGGGCAGGAGAACCTCTGGGGCATCGACTTCCCCCGGGACTGGCCCCTGGAGGCCGAGACGCCTCGCATCGCCCGCCGCCGCAGCACCCGCTTGCCCCGCCGGATGGACGTGGTGCTGAACTGGGTGGATGAATACGGTCGGGTGCGCGAGGAAGAGGGACACACGCGGATGCTGAGCCGGCACGGGGCCGCCGTCACTCTGCTGGTGACATTCCCCGTCAGGCAGCGCTTCCGTTTTGGCGTCCCGAAGATGGAGCGCGAAGTCGAAGCTCACGTCGTCTGGGCCCGGCCGAATGAGGTTCCCGGCCGGTCTGACCTGGGGGTGGAATTCCTGGGCGCGGACAATTTCTGGGGCATCCTCTTCCCGCCCGACCCCGGCTCCCCCTTGAAGCACTGAGAACCTTTTTGGCTCAGCCCCGCTGCTTGGCGGCTGCCTGCGCGCCAGAGGGAACCGACCCCGGGGCTTTGACCAGGTTGAGGGGTTGGCCGCGTTCGAACGCCAGAATGTTTTCGACGGTCGTCTCCAGGATGCGCTCCAACGCTTCCTTGCTGTTGAAGGCGTTGTGCGGCGTGAAAATCACCTTCTCGTGGCGGAACAACACATGGGTGCGCACCACCGCCTGCAATTTCTCCATCCGCTGGTCCTGCGCGTACAGCAGTTGTTCTTCCTCCTGGATCAGCTCTTCGCCCTCCACCACGTCCAGGCCCGCCCCCGCCAGCCGGCCGCTCTGCAAGGCTTCCAGCAAGGCGTCGGTGTCCACCAGGTGCCCGCGGGCCGTGTTGATGAACAGCGCCCCCGGCTTCATGCGCCTGAATTTCTCCCGGTCCATGAAGTGCTCCAGGGCGGGCCGGTAGGGCATGTGCAGGGTAACGACGTCGCTCGCCGCCAGCAGCTCGTCCATCTCCACGTAGCGGAAACCGAGCAGTTCCGCCAGGAAGGGATTGCGGTAGGGATCGTAGGCCAGTACCGACATGCCGAAGCCCCGCCCGATCTTGATGACGTGCAGGCCGATCTTGCCCGCCCCCACTACCCCCAGGGTCTTCCCCTTCAGGTCGAACCCCGTCAGGCCGGTCAGGGAGAAGTCCCCCCGTTGGGCGCGCAGGTAGGATTGGTGGATTTTGCGGGAAAGCGCCAGCATCAGCGCGAAGCTGTGCTCAGCCACTGTGTTTTCCCCATAGCTGGGCACATTGGCCACCGCAATCCCCCGAGCCGCGCACGCGCCCATGTCGACGTGGTCAAAGCCGGTGGAGCGAGTAGTGACCAGTTGCAGCGAGGGCAGCGCCTGCACCACCTCGCCGGTCACCCGCGAATAGATGAACGGCGAGAGCACCTGGAACTCCCGCAGCTGCGGCAACATGTCCCCCTGCAGCCGCTCGCCGCTGAAGTAAAATTCGTGCCCCGGGAGCCGCTCCTTCAGGTACTCCCGCTCCCACTCTTTCACTTCCAGAAAAGCCGCCTTCATAAAGCACCCCCGTTGTCCCCTTTCCGTGGCGGCACTGCTGCTTGGCCCCGCTCACATTATATACATTCAGCCTCCCGACTCTGCTTCGCGAGCCATGATTTCGCCGTACCTCTCAGCCCCGGCTCCCTCTTGAAAGCCTCGCCCGAAACCCGCGAGGTCGGCGGTCCCATGGCTTGGCTCGCCATTCTTTGGAGTCCCTCGCGTTGACTTGCCCGCGAACCCAACCTAAGATGACCGGGAGAGGCCATTTGGGTTCGCCAGGATTGGTGCGGTACTTGGCCTTTGATTTCGTGGGTCAAGAAGCTTGTCCGGGGAGAGGTCTAATTTGAAAGCGCGCCCCAGTCGCAGGCCACGCAAGTCCCTTTCCAGACAGCCCGAACGGGGGAATGTGGCACGCAAGCATACAGAACAACGATATCGGGACATGTTCGGGAAAGCACCGGTCATGAATGTAATCACTGAAAACCACCGGGGCATTCCCGTCATTGTCGATTGCAATCGATTGTTCTTGCGCACTTTGGGTTACCGGCGGGCGGAGGTCCTTGGGCAGCGACTGGCCGACTTCTACACGCCCGAGTCGCGTACCAAGCTCATGCAAGGAGGAGGCTACGACCGGGCCCTGAAGGGCCAGTTCGAGGCCGAAGAACGCCAGCTCGTAGCCCGCGACGGCCACGTTGTCCAGACCTTGTTGCGGGCGATGCCCTGGCGGGACGCCGGGGGCCAGGTGTCCGGCACCTGCTCCATGTACATAGACATCACTGTGCGTAAGCACGCGGAGCAGGCGCTGCGACAAAGCGAAGCGGCCAATCGCGCTTTCCTGGAAGCCATCCCCGACATGATTTTTCGATTGAGCGCCGATGGTACCTACCCGGACTACAAGCCGGGCAGGGGAGTTCGCCCCTATGTGCCTCCCCAGGAATTCATGGGAAAGAAGCTATCGGAGGTGTTGCCGCCGGAAGTGGCCCGGCCCATGGGGCAGAAGATTCAGCAGGCGCTGCAGACCGGGAAAACGCAAGCCATCGAGTACGTCCTCTCAGAGGAGGACGGATCCCACGCCTATGAGGGTCGCCTGGCTCCGTGCGGGGGAGAAGAAGTCCTCGTGGTCGTGCAGGACATCACCGAGCGCAAGCGGGCCGAGGAAAAGCTGAGCCTCTACAGGCAAATCTTCGCCCACACCAACGAGGCCATCGGAATCCTGGATCCCCAGGGCTTCTTCCTCGAACAGAATGCAGCCCACCGGGCGCTGCTGGGATACCCGGATGATGAGTTGTGCGGCAAGACGCCAGCTGTCTTCTTGGGCAGAGCCGTGTTGTCACGGATTCTGGCGGAACTCTCTCGCAAAGGAATCTACCGGGGCGAGGTCCGAGCCGCGAGACGGGCGGGCGGCGAATTGGACATCGATCTCTCTCTGATTACGATCCGCAATGTGGAGGGAAATATGCTTTGCCATGTCGCCCTGAAGCGGGACATCACCGACCGCAAGCGGACCGAGGAGTTTCAATCACGACTGAACGCGATCATCGAGGCGACTTCCGATTTTGTCGGCGTTGCGCTGCCGGATGGGAGTATCCAATATATAAATCAAGCTGGTCGTAAGATGTGTGGTCTTGAAAAAGACGCTGATGTCACAAAACTAAAACTTCCAAATTTCCATCCGGAATGGGTTAACCGATTATTTACTGAAGAAAGCTTCCCTGTCGCCATTCGAGAGGGCATGTGGAGCGGTGAAGCGGCATTTTTGCATCGAGATGGCACCGAGATTCCCATGTCCATGGTGCTCTTAGCTCATAAAGGCAAAGATGGAAAAGTGAAATATTTTTCCACCATTTCACGCGACATCACCGAGCGCAAACGGACAGAAGAGGAGCGCGAGCAAGTGGAGCAGGCTCTGCGCGATTTTGTGGCGAACGTATCGCACGAACTAAAAACACCGCTGGCGGCGATTCAAGGGTCCGTCGAAACGCTCTTGGACGGGGGCTGGAAACGCGCGCAAAGCAGTCGCGAATTCTTGGCCATCATCCAAGAGAATTCTCTCCGCCTGACCCGGCTTACGGATGACTTGCTGAAGCTCTCCCGGATCGATGCCGGCAAGCTGGAGTTGGAGCTGCGTCCGGTGTCGGTGCCGGAACTCTTGGAAGCGTGCGTGCGGACCACCCGTCTCAAATGGGGCGACAAGCAGCCCGCGCTCTCGGTGACTTGCCCCGCGACCCTGCCGGTTGTGCAGGGGGATGCGCGCCGGTTGCGGGAAGTCCTCCAGAACCTGCTCGACAACGCTGTCCAGTACACACTCCCTGGAGGTCGCATCAGCCTCCGTGCCGCCGTGGTGGACCGACAGGTTGTGATTGCGGTGTCGGACACGGGCATTGGCATCCCGGCTCACGGGCAGCGAAGGATCTTTGAGCGGTTCTACCGCGTGGATAGCGCACGCTCGCGCGAGGTAGGCGGGAATGGGTTAGGTCTGGCGATCGCCAAGAGCTTGGTGGAGGCTCATGGGGGCCGGATTGACGTCGAGAGCGAAGTCGGTCTCGGCGCCACCTTTTCGGTTTTTCTCCCTTTGGGGGATGGTGCCTAGCGAGGGGCAGCGGAACGCCCTGGTCAATTGCTGGCTTCTGCTGCTATGCTATTACGAACTCGGGCGTTCGTTCCTAGTCTATGAAGCGAATTCTCATCATCGAAGATGAAAGGGACATCGTCAAGGTAGTTCGCCACAACCTGGAGCGCGAAGGCTTTCAAGTGGCGAGCGCCTACGACGGGTCCACCGGGTTGGCCGAGGCAAAAAAATCCCCGCCCCACCTGCTCATCTTGGACTTGATGCTGCCCGTTCTGTCGGGTCTCGACATCTGCAGGGAAATCCGGAGCGACCCGAAAATCAAGCGGCTTCCCATTCTCATCTTGACCGCGCGCAGCGAGGAAGCCGACCGTGTGGTGGGGTTGGAGTTGGGGGCCGATGACTACGTTACCAAACCCTTCAGCCCTCGCGAGCTGGTGGCCCGGGTCAAAGCCTTATTGCGTCGAACCGAACCCTCGGGGGAACCCGAAGAACTTCTCCAAATCGGTCGCTTGACCATCGACCCAAACACCTACTCCCTGCTGCGCGGCCACCAACGTATTCCCCTGACCAAACGCGAATTCGACTTGATTCATTTCCTGGCCTCCCACCCCAACAAGGTCTTCTCCCGGGAGAAGCTACTTGATGCCGTCTGGGGGACAGATGGCTTCGTCACCCCGCGAAGCGTCGATGCCTATGTCCGGCGCCTGCGACGAAAAATTGAGGCCGATCCGGCGCGTCCTCTGTGTCTCAAAACAATACGCGGTGCCGGCTACCTGTTCGACAACACCAAGTCTTGAGACCAGGCTCGGCCCACAGGAGAACCAAGGGATTGGATCATCCAACCGGCGGGGCACCAGCGGCCAGGGGGTTCCTCAGGGTCCTCTTGCCCGTAGGGTCACAATTGACAGCGAACGGGGCTCCCGGTCTACCCTGGCAGTTTCCTGGCCTTTGTCCCAATTCAGACCCTTTCGCGGAAAATTCACACTCATTTCATCTTCGTTTCAATTTTTCCCTGTATGCTCCCTTCTACTTTGGTGGGGGCGAAGGGTCGGTGCCTCAATGTTGCAAACGAGGTTCAAGTGGCGGCTGGTCCCGCAGCGTCGAGGCGCTTTCCGAAAGATTCCATTGCCGCAGGAGTGAGGTACGATGTCGGCAACGTACATAAGCATTTTCATCCTGGTGAGTTCGGGAGCGCTGCTGG
>JALLOH010000568.1 GCA_027717655.1 Acidobacteriia bacterium AH_259_A11_L15 | reverse complement strand
CTACCGCAACCTGCCCGACGTTTGCGTCCTCCCCTCGTTGAACGCCTAGCCATGCCCAAGCGCATCCTGACCGCCATCGATCTGGACGGGGTGCCGGCCGGCGGCGAGGTGGTGCTGCCCCGGGATGCCATCGTCACCGATGAGGCGCGGCAGCGGGCGGCCGAGCGCGGGGTGCGCATCCGCCTGGAGGAGTCGCTGACCGCGCCCGGCAGCAGCCGCCACCGCCTGATCGCCCTGGGGGCCGATCACGCCGGCTACGAGCTGAAGGAGTTCCTGAAAGAATTTTTGCTGGCGGCCGACTACGAGGTGCGTGACCTGGGAACGGACTCGCCCGCCTCGGTTG
>JALLOH010000567.1 GCA_027717655.1 Acidobacteriia bacterium AH_259_A11_L15 | reverse complement strand
ACAGGGCGTAGTACCAGACACCCAACTGGAAGTGGACGGCTGCAGGCTCAGTCGGAGGTTCGGCTACGAGCAAAGCTTCAAAATGCCTTATCGCAGTTCCATATTCCTGGCGGGCACCGTGAGCGAGCCCGACGGCAAAACGAGCGAGAAGCGGTGTATTGGCAGCGTAGTCCGGAGGAAGCGGCAACTGATCTAGTTGAGCTACGGTGGCTTCAGTGACCCTTTTGAAGGGAATCTCTGACGGTAGCATCTTGACGCGCACCGTGTAAATTGGGATCTCCTGCTCCTTACCTCCAGCGCCGCCTCATAGGCCGCAATCGCCTTCCCCAGGTTCTCCCCTCGGT
>JALLOH010000566.1 GCA_027717655.1 Acidobacteriia bacterium AH_259_A11_L15 | reverse complement strand
GTCTATAACGACGAATGGATGCGCGACAACCGCTACTTGGAGGCGGAGGTCTCGATCACCGCCCAGGACCTGGTGCGCGCCAAGTCGGCGGTGGGTGGGCCCCGGGAGATCGTCTCCGTTCAGCCGTACCAGACGGTCTACCACGCCTTGCGCACCATGCAGGGGAAGGACATCTCGCAACTCGCCGTGCTCGAGAACGGCACCCCGGTGGGCGCTCTCTATGAGGATGACGTCTTGAAGCTGGCCCTGCAGGGGCGCGACCTGCGCAAAGTGCTGGTACGGGAGGTGATGGGCCGGCCCTAGAAAGAGATTTTTGTAGAGGTATTTCCCCACCCAGTATGCTCG
>JALLOH010000565.1 GCA_027717655.1 Acidobacteriia bacterium AH_259_A11_L15 | reverse complement strand
GTACAGAGTAGCAGCGGCGTTGCGGGAAACCGGAGGACGAAAGATCTTGACGCCGGTGGCCACGGCTTCGATGCCGGTGAGGGCGGCGCAGCCGGAGGAGAAGGCCCGCAAGACCAGGAAGACCAGAGCGAAATTCCAAATAACGTTCGGGGCTTCCGCGGGCGCGGGAGCAGCGGCCACGGGGTTGGGGGAGAGGGCGTAGCGAACCAGGCCGCCCATCACCAGCAGGTAGGCCGACCCGATAAAGAGATAGACGGGCCCGGCGAACAGGGCGGCGGACTCCCGCACCCCGCGCAGATTGGCCAGCAGGACGACGAGCACCGCGCCCAGGCAGAGGGCTACGCG
>JALLOH010000564.1 GCA_027717655.1 Acidobacteriia bacterium AH_259_A11_L15 | reverse complement strand
GGTCATGACCTGCGGGTGGAAGTTTTGTGTACCATCCTCGATTCCGCGGGCCAAATCGTCCAACCAGCATAGGTTCGTGCAGACCTTTTCCATCCCCAGCGTAGCTCCGGGAGCTGCCCCGAACAGCCCGAGACCATCCGCGCCGCCGTTGGCGGCGGCAGAGCCTGACGTGTGGGTCCCGTGACCGTCATCGTCCTTGCAGTTGTTCTTAACCCTCCTGCGCCAACTCCGCCAGGACGCCCGCGTCGCCGGCTACATCTCCAACGTCCTCATTGACTTCACCCACGTCGACAACCTCTTCCGCCTCCGCAACGCCCGCGGCCAGCGCCTGGAAGAGGTCGGCGAGATG
>JALLOH010000563.1 GCA_027717655.1 Acidobacteriia bacterium AH_259_A11_L15 | reverse complement strand
TGTAACCGCTGGTGCTGCGGTCCCCGTACGGGTTCTTCATCGGCTGGAGCATCTGCTCGTCGGTCGCGTCCTCCAGCAGCAGCCCTCCCTCCTCATACGACCTCTTGATCAACGCTGCAATGTCGTCCTTGCTCCGGAACTTCTCCGGGGCGAATTCCTCCGGGTCGTACTCGCGCCCTTGCGCCTGCCGGATGTAGCGGAAATTCACCGCCGCCACGTGCCGCAGCATTTCCCCGAAGCTTCGCACCTCTTCCGTGGGCTGGTAGTCGTATTTTTCCGCCGGGAAGTCCTCCGCCATCTCGATCAGCTTTTGGCCGATGTAGTTCCAGCCCTCGAGCATCTCCTGCGC
>JALLOH010000562.1 GCA_027717655.1 Acidobacteriia bacterium AH_259_A11_L15 | reverse complement strand
TCGCTTCCAGCAGGTCGCGGAAGTTCCCCAGCGCGTGCGGTCGAATGGCCTCGTACTCGTAGCTGGTGACCAGCCAGCGGTCCGCCCCTTTGCCGAAGAACACGTTGAAGTGGTTGAACCAGAAATCGGTCATCACTTCTTGCAACTGCCGCTCGCTGTAGATGGCGCGCAGGAGCTTGGCCTGGGAAAGCTCGATGATGATGCGCGCCGGGCTCGACATCGCCTGTTGCATCCGCTCTTGCGGGCTCATCCGCTGCTGGCGACGTAGCTCCCGCGTCACCGGGTCGTCCTCGCGCTCCTCGCCCGATTCCCGTCGCCCTTGCCCTGAGCTTGCCGAAGGGTCCTGCCG
>JALLOH010000561.1 GCA_027717655.1 Acidobacteriia bacterium AH_259_A11_L15 | reverse complement strand
GCGCGGTGTTCGAGGGCGCCGGCGAAGTGCTGGTCCTCCCGCCCGAACGTGGCGAGCGGCAGCAATTGGTGAAGTTCACCGGCTCACCCATCCTCACCGATTCCTTCCCCCGCGCCTACTTCCGCTTCAGCGACGAGACCGCCGACGAGCTGCTGGCCCAGATCCGCGCCGGGGCCGGCCAGCCGGACCACCAGCCGGAGCTGCTCGACCGCTGGGAGCCGCTGATGGACTCGCTCAATCGCGTTCACGCCCTGCGGCTGCTGCTCGATTTCCTGGAGCCTCCCCGGCCGTACTTTTACGCCTCGATCCACGGGAGCCGCCTGGGAACCTTCGACGTGATGGTGGACGAC
>JALLOH010000560.1 GCA_027717655.1 Acidobacteriia bacterium AH_259_A11_L15 | reverse complement strand
GCGGGTGGGCGAGAACTTCCTTTGGCTGACGGTGGCGGTCTACCTGGGCCTGGCGGATGAAGATGGTGGCCAGGATTTCCAGCTTCTGGCCGAAGCCAGGCCAGACCCAGCCCAGCAGCCCGCCCAGAATCAGGGCCAGGATGATTTGCGTGGTGAGCCCGCGGAGGAGCGCGAAGCGGGAGCCGCTCACCGCTCCCCCCAGCGGAGCTTACTGCGGAGGACCTTGAAGTAGTCGCGGTGGGGGGAGACCACCAGTTGGAGGGAGCGGTCGGATTTTTGGGCGCGGACGCGGTCGCCGGTCTCGAGCTCCTCGCCCACCTGGCCGTCCACGGTGACGTAGACCGCCTCGCCG
>JALLOH010000559.1 GCA_027717655.1 Acidobacteriia bacterium AH_259_A11_L15 | reverse complement strand
GCTTGATCTCGATCGCCGGCGGGCTGCTCGAACCCTTGGCCAAGAAGAACCTGCAAAGGCTGATTGACGCCTTGCAACAAGCCCTGAGTTGAGGACGCCCTCGCATGCCGAGAAGGAAAATGAGAGCTCGCAAGAAACCTTCAGCGAAAAAAGCTAAGCGCAGCCTGCCCCGGGAGGCCCCCGGTCGGTGGGTCGGTAAACCGCTGGTTCGCAAAGAAGAGGCCCGGCTGGTGCGCGGCCAGGGAAAGTTCGTCGATGACTACAGACTGCCGGGCATGCTCCATCTCTGCCTGGTGCGCTCCCCCTATGGCCACGCCTGCATTCTCAACGTGGACGTTTCAGAGGCGGAGAA
>JALLOH010000055.1 GCA_027717655.1 Acidobacteriia bacterium AH_259_A11_L15 | reverse complement strand
CCAGTTGGGCGTCGTAGACCTTGCCCAGGGCTTCTTCTTCGTGATGGGTGCCGGGGCTCATGCGCGCTCCAGCTCCTCTTCCAGCAATTGCTTCTGATGGAGCTCGGAGTAGTAGCCGCCGCGGGCCAGGAGCTGGGCGTGCGTGCCCCGCTCGACGATCCGCCCCTGCTCCAGCACCACGATTTGGTCGGCGTTCTTCACCGTGGAAACCCGGTGCGAGATCAGCAGGGTGGTCCGCTCCCGCATCACCGCAGCGAGCTGGCGGAGGATTTTTTCTTCCGTGTAGGTGTCGACGCTGGAGAAAGCGTCGTCCAGGATGAGGATGCGCGGGTTGCGCAGCAGGGCGCGGGCGAGGGCGGTGCGTTGCTTCTGGCCGCCGGAGAGGGTGAGGCCGCGCTCGCCCACCAGGGTTTCGTAGTTTCGCGGGAAGGTTTCGATGTCGTCGCTGAGGCCGGCGATCTCACTCGCGCGGCGGATTTCCGCCTCGCTGGCCTCCGAGGCGCCCAGGGCGATGTTCTCCCGCAAGGTGTCGCTGAACAGGAAGGTTTCCTGGGGCACGTAGCCGATGGCGCGCCGCAGCACGTCCAGGCGATGCGCGGTGACCGGCCGGCGGTCAATCAAGACGGTTCCTTCCGGGGCTTCATAGAGCCGGCCGATCAAATGGGTCAGTGAGCTTTTGCCGGAGCCGGTGGGGCCCACGATGGCCAGGGTGCTCCCGGCGGGCACGTGCAGGTTGACGTCTGCGAGCACCGGCACGCCGTCGTAGCAGAAGGTGAGGTTGCGGAATTCGATTTCGCCGCGAATCTCGGTGGGGGCGTCCGGGGCCGCCCGGTCAACGATGTCGGGCGGAGTAGTAAGCAAGCGCTGGATGCGATTCAGGGAGGCGGCCCCGCGCTCGAAGATGTTCACCACCCAGCCCAGGGCGATCATCGGCCAGAGCAACAGCCCCAGGTAATGGGAGAAGGCATAGAAAGAGCCGATGTCGAACCGGCCCGCCAGCACCGCGCGGCCGCCCAGCCAGAAGACCAGCAGGAAGGTGACGCCCAGCAACAGCCCCATCGTGGGCCAGAGCATGGCCTGGAAGCGGATGCGGCGCTCGTTCTCCCCCACGTAGGCGCGATTCAGGCGGTCGAAGTCCTTCTCTTCGGCCGCTTCCTGGACGAAGGCGCGCAGCAGGCGGGCGCCCGCCAGGTTTTCCTGCACCTTGGCGGTCAGGGTGGAGAAGCTGGCCTGGACGCGCTCGGAGAAGTCGTGGATGCGCTTCCCCAGGTGGCGCATCGCCACCGAGACCAGCGGGACCGGCAGCAGCACGATCAGCGTCAGCCGCCAGTCCAGATACAGCATCAGGGCGATGATGATGGGGAACAGGAACAGGGAGGTGGCGGTATACATCAGGCCCGGGCCCAGCACCATGCGCACGTGCTGGATGTCGCTGGTGGCGCGGGTCATCAGGTCGCCGATGCGCCAGGAGGAGTAGAAGCGGGCCGACTGCCTTTCCAGGTGCTGGAAGAGGTCGTTGCGGATGTCGTATTCGATGTCGCGGGAGACCCCGATCAGAATCCAGCGTTGCCAGAAGCGGAAGAGGCCGGTGACCGCCGCCACCAGCAGCAGCAAGCCGGCGTAGGTGAGCAAGGCCTGGCGGGTGGGCGTGCCGCTCTCGATGGAGTTGATCGCCGCCCGGATGATCATGGGGCTGACGACCGAGGCCAGGTTGGTCAGCACCAGGAAGAGCAGCCCCGTCCAGATTTGCCTGCGGTAGCGGCGAAGATAGGGCAGCAGCGGACGGAGCTGCCGCCAGAGTCGCCGGCGTTGGGATGGGGTCGCGGAGTCGGTCATCGCCCGTCGGTGAAAAAACCATTATACGGGCGCGCCCGTAGTTTGGCTACGGCCGCGCCGAGCGGTCGCTCCGGGTTCGCGGGGACTAAAGAAGGGCTGTTTTCTGTCCAGCCCAGCGGCCCCAGCCGCTGGGCCTGCCCTGTCGGAGCGAAGCGCAGACCCCGAGCCTGTCGAGGGGAGCGTAGTCGAAGGGTCCCGGTGGCCGGGGCCACCGGGTTGGACTCAAAAATGCCCAGGCGCGTCGCGGGCTAGAGTTCCCTCCGGCCGTCGAGGGCGTGCTGGAGGGTGACGGTGTCGGCGTATTCGAGCTCGCCGCCCATGGGGATGCCCATGGCCAGGCGGGTGACGCGCACCCCCAGCGGCTTCAGGAGCTTCGCCAGGTAGAGCGCGGTAGAGTCGCCCTCGGCGGTGGGGTTGGTGGCGATGATGACTTCTTCAACCCCGCCGGAGGCGGGATTGCCCGAGCCTACGCCCGACGGGCTTCGGCCCGCAGGCTGGAGCCGCGCCAGCAGGCTCTTGATCTGGAGTTGCTCCGGGCCCACGCCCTCCAGCGGCGCCAGCGCTCCGCCCAGCACGTGGTAAAGCCCGTGGAAGCGGCGGGTCTTTTCCACGTTGAGGATGTCCTGGGCCGATTCCACCACGCAGATGAGCCGCCGGTCGCGGGTCTCGGAACGGCAGAACTCGCACGGGTCGCGCTCGGTGATGTTGTTGCACACCGAGCAGGTGCGCAGGCTCTTCTTGGCGGCCGAGATGGCCTGGGCCAACTGCTCGACGTCTTCGGCCGGCTGCCGCAGCAAGTGGTAAGCCAGGCGCACGGCGGTCTTCTGCCCGATGCCGGGCAGGTGCTTCAACTCCTCCACCAGGCGGGCGATGGGTTCGGCCAGCTCTTTCATGCTGCGTATCCCAGCAGCGTCCCTTGACTTCGCTCCCCTCGACAGGCTCGGGGTCTCCGCTCCGCTTCGACGGGACGAGGGAGCCGCTGGGTTGAACACTTGGCGCGAGCCATGTTTCTTCGCCCGTTCAACCCACGGGCTCCTGCCCGTGGGAGTTTCTCAAACGAGTTTCCATCAAAACAAACCGGGGATTTTGAAGGGGTTGAAGCCGCCGGCCAGGCTGCTGACTTGTTGTTGCAGCTCCTGATCCACGCGGCGACTGGCTTCGTTGACCGCGGCCATGACCAAGTCCTGGAGCATTTCCCGGTTCACTTCGCTCAGCGCCTCCGGGTCGATGCGCAGCTCGAGCAACTGCTTCTGCCCGTTCATCCTGGCGGTCACCAGGCCGCCGCCGGCCGAGGCTTCCACGGTGAGCTTTTCCAGGCGCTCTTGGAGCTGCTCCTGCATCTGCTTCACCTGGGTCAGCATCTGCTTGAAGTCGGGCATTCGCTACTCCTCGGGGTCGGGCAAGCCCGCCTGGCGCTCGGGCAAGCCCGCCTGGCGCTCGGGCAAGCCCGCCTGCCGGTCGGGCAGGTCGGAGGCCGTGCGCACGGTGCCGCCGAACCGCTCCAGCAGGGCCTGCACCACCGGGTGCTTCTCCTGGCGCTCCGCGGTTGGGTGGGCCGGGGCCGCCACCGCCGCTCCTACCTTAGGATACACCTTCACCGGCTCGCCCAGCACCTGGGAGACGATGCCCTCCAGCTCTTGATGCTGCTTGCGGCCGAGCATGTCCACCAGGGTGCGGTTCTCCGGGGCGAACCACAGCTTCAGCGCTCCCTTCTCCGGCTCCCACTGGAGCACCTGGTCCACCAGCGAGCCCAGGAACTTCGAGCGGGCGTGGACCTCTTGCTGGATGTGGGCAATGGTCTCCGCCGGCAGGGAAGACCCGGCCGGGGCCGGCGGCGTTGCCCTCGGGCGCGCCGCTGCCGCGGCGGCGGGGTTCGACTTTGGGCTTTGGCGCCCGGGCACGGGAGCCGCCGCGCCCGGCGAGTTCGTAAGCTCTGCCAGCACCTCTTCCAGCGGCACGAGTCGCTCGGCCTGCACCAGCTTCAGCAGCGCCAGCTCCAGGTGGAGTCGCGGGTGGGGCGACAAGTGCATCTCCTTGTGCACCTTGAGCAGCACGTTGAAGAAGCGCAGCAGGTCTTCCTCGGAGAATTGGCGGGCGGCCTGCTCCAACTGGCGGCGCTCCTGGCCGGCGGCCTCGGCCAACTCGGCCGCGGACCCGCCGATGCGCACCAGCAGCAGGTTGCGGATGTGCCGGAGGGCTTCCTTGCAGAAGTACTGGAGGTTGTGGCCGTCGCGGACGAGCGAATCGACCAGGCGGAGCATCTTCTCGGAAGATTGGGTGGCGATGGCGTCGATGAAGGCGTCGAGCACCTCGGCTTCCACCACCCCCAGCAGCTCGCGCACCTGGAGCCCGGCGATGGAGGTACCGCAGTAGGCCAGGGCTTGGTCGAGGACGGAGAGGGCGTCGCGCAGGCTGCCTTCGGCCGCCCGGGCCATCACCGCCAGGGCTTCCGGCTCGACCTTGGTCTTCTCTTGCCGGGCCACTCGCTCGAGCACGGCGAGGATTTCCTGGAAGCTGATGGTGCGGAAGTGGAAGCTCTGGCAGCGGGAGTGGATGGTAGGGATGATCTTGTGAGGCTCTGTTGTCGCCAGGATGAACATTACGCGCGCGGGCGGCTCTTCCAGCGTCTTGAGCAAAGCGTTGCATGCCGGGGTGGTGAGCATGTGGGCTTCGTCAATGAGGAAGACCTTGTAGGGGTCGCGGGCCGGGAGGTAGCGAGCGTTTTCCAAGAGTTCTCGAATCTCCTCGACGCGTCCAGTGGAGGCAGCGTCCACCTCGAGCACATCTATGGACGATGCGGCGGCAATCTCCTGGCAGGGCGGGCACTGCCCGCAGGGCGTTGTCGTGGGGCCTTTCTGGCAGTTCAAAGCCTTGGCCAGGATGCGGGCGGTGGTGGTCTTGCCCACGCCGCGGGTGCCGGAGAAGATGTAGGCGTGCGCCACCAGGTTCTGCTTGATGGCGTTCTTCAGGGTGCGGACGATGGGTTCCTGGCCGATGATTTCGTCGAAGGTCTGCGGGCGGTACTTGCGCGCGATTACCTGGTAGGTCATGCCTGCGCCTGGCCCGTGCTATGTCCTTGCCAGCGGCACGGGGAAGGGCACGACTTCAGTCGTGCCGAAAACAGGCCTTGCAAAACATCGGGCTTTAGCCCCTGAGGGGGCATCGGGTTCCCTCAGCAGCTAAAGCCGTCGTTTGTCTTCGACGGCTTCCGGCACGGATAAGTCCGTGCCCTCCCGGCGGTCACCCCTCGGCTTCGCTCGGGGTGAATTTCGAGCCCTGACGGGCTCGAAATTCAGGGACCAGACCTCGGGTCCTCCGCGGCACACGTCGAAACCCGCTACCGTTGCTTCCTTCCGGACCTGGCGGATTCACGGGGCGGCGTTGCACGGAGCCCGAGATCTGATCCGAACTCCAGCCGCATCCTAACACGCGGCCTGCCGGCGCGCAACCGCGTCGACGGCCACTCTTGGAGCCCCCCGTGCAAGCCGTCTCTCCTCGTTTCAGCGCTCTCCTGGGCCCGGACGTCGTGGAGCCACTTTACATCCGGCGGCTTGCGTTCTATTTGCCCTGGCGATGGAAGGAAAAGAAGAAGGCCGGGTGGCGTGCTTCAGGCGGTGCGGGGGCTCGGTTCAGCTTGAAAAAGCCTTGAGCTTTGTGTGAAGGATGGTGTGCAAGTCTATGCAATGCATCAACTTGATATAAGTGTTGTCCTTTTGATATGACTGCTGTGCTTACGAGTGCCAAGGCCGGCCGAAAGTAAGACATAGTCCCTTGGTGTACGAGATCCTATACACCAAGGCAAGGCGAAAACGGCAACTGCAGAAGTCTCCTCGGAAACGGCAAACGCTAGGCGCTGTTTCTGACCGTGACTGAAGCTGCGTGGGGCGTGTGCAAGGGCGCCCGCGTGTGAGTCACGCATTCGTGGAGAGAAAAAATATGAGGTGAGTAAGCTCCCATGCTCGATCAATACAGCAAGATACTCGTGACCGGAGGTGCCGGCTTCATAGGCAGTCACCTAGTCGACACTCTCTTGTCCCTCGGGAAGAAAGTTGTTGTACTCGATAGCCTTGCCACCGGTTCAAGCGAAGCGGTCCCATCGGGGGCAACCCTCGCCCAAGTTGATGTGCGGGATGCGAGGCAGGTTACGGAGGCAGTGAAGGGAATCGACCTAGTTTTTCACGTCGCGGCCAACGCCAGCGGCACGGTTTCGATAAACAATCCTCGACTGGATTTTGAGACCAATGCTCTGGGAACCTTCAACGTTTTGGAGGCGGCGCTTTCCGGGGGCGTCACCCGATTCGTCTATGTTTCTTCCGCTTCGGTTTACGGAAGACCACAGCGGTTCCCCATAGATGAGGAACACCCCACAAAGCCTTTTGTGCCGTATGGAGCGTCCAAGTTGACGGGCGAGCTCTGTTGCCTTTCGTTCTGGGAGGCACACAATCTACCCGTGGTGATAGGGAGACCGTTTTGCGTCTATGGCCCGCGAGAAAACCCACAACTGGCTTTAGTGGAGGTTGCTCGCTACCTGCGCTGGCATCTCAACCGAAGACCAATCCAAGTCATCGGTGACTCGGACCAAAAGACGAGGGACTTCGTGCCCGTTAGTGAAATCGTACAGGGATTGCTGTTGATTGCGGAAAAAGCTGAGCCGGGGGAGATTTTCAACCTCGGATCGGGCGAAGAGGTATCCATGCGGGAACTGATAGACATTATCAGTTCTGTCACTGGCTGGAAGGCCGCCGTCCATGAGATTCGTAGCATCACGGAGGATACCTATCGTCTCGTGGCCGACATTTCCAAGGTCAAATCTCTCGGGTATTTTCCGCGAGTATCGCTGGTCGAAGCAGTGAAGCAGTTGGCGGAAGAATTGGGAAAAAACCCCGAGCTGCCAAGCGGCACGACGATCTTCAAGAAAGGACAAGAAGCTGAGAAATAAATGGCTAACTAGATCTAGTTGCGCACGGGCAAAGCGGGCTAACGAGTCCCCACTTACGCGGCCGAAGAGCCGACGAGGAATGCTGTCCCCGACGCTTCGGGGTCAAAGCGCATTCCTCGCCGCTACCTCCTGGTGGCGGGTCGCCGGTCGCTGGTCGCGGAACTAATCGGCCCAGGCCATGCCGTCGGGCTCGTCGCCGGTGGAGAAGGTTTGCAGCACGCGGCGGGCGGGGACGTCGATGATGGTCACGCGGTCGTCCCGGGTGTTGGCCACGAAGGCGCGCTGGCCGTCGGGCTGCATCAGGATGCCCACCTGGATAGCGCCCACGTCGATGGTATCGATGAGCTGGCGGCTCTGGGCATCGAAGACGGTCACCGCGTTGGAGCGGGCGTTGGAGATCCAGACCTGGCGGCCGTCGGGAGTGAACTTGACCCGGATGGGGATTTGCCCGCCGCTCTCGAAGGTGGCGATGACCTGGTCGGTGGCGGTGGCGATGATGGAGAGGGTGTTGTCGCCGCGATTGGCCACCCAGACTTCCTCGCCGTCGGGGGAGACGTCGATGCCTTCCGCGCCTCGGCCGGTGGGGATGGTCTTGACCTGGTTGGTCTGGCGGTCAATGACGCTGACGCTGCCGGAGCTGATGTTGGCCACGTAGAGCTTCTTTTCATCGGGGGTGGGGACGACCATGTGGCTGACCTGCTGGTTGGTCTTCCAGGCGTGGAGAATCTCGCCGCTGTGGGCATCGAGCTCCAGCACCGCCTGGGCGCCCTCGCAGGTCACCCAGAGGCGCGAGCCGTCCCGGCTGACGTGGATGCCGTGCGGGCGGGTGTATTCGCCCAGGTGGAAGGTGGCTTTGACCTGGCGATTCTTGAGGTCGAGCACGGTAAGGGTGTTGCCGGGGTTGCCCTGGGTGCCGTAGTTGGTCACGTAGGCGAAGCGCCCGTCGGGGGAGGCGGCGGCTTCGTGGGGGCCGTTGCCGGTGGGCAGCTTGGCCAGCACCTGGTAAGTGTTCGGGTCGACCAGGGCGGCGTCGTGGTCGGACTTGTTCAACACCACCAAAACATCAGCCCCGGCCGCCAAGGGTGCTGCCAATCCCGCAAGCGTGAGGGTTACCGCTGCCAGCAGATTGCGACGACGCATGAAAGAGTCCTCCTTTGGAGCAGGTAGCAGAACCAGCCCTTCGACTCGCTCACGGGCGTTCGCTCGCTCAGGGTCATTCCGCTGCGCGGAATGAGCGGGCGGTGGGATTCGTGAATGCTCCGCATTCACCCTGAGCGACCCCGAGCGAAGTCGAGGGGGAGTCGAAGGGAACCCACCACCAGCCGCTTTTTCTTCTGGCGGCTCCAGCCTTTGAGCTGGGCCTCTAGGGCACGAGCCTGAGCGTAACTTGTGCACGGATGAAACCAAAGGAGCTGCACGGGGCGCCGGCCGCGCGTATAGCGGGCACCCTGGCCGCGGTTGTGCTCTTGCAAGCGCTCTTCGATGTCCGTTGCCACGCCAACGTAGTAACTGCCATCCGCGCATTGGAGCAGGTAGCAGAACCAGCCCTTCGACTCGCTCACGGGCGTTCGCTCGCTCAGGGCAGTTCTCCTGTCGGAGAACTGGCGGAGCGGGTGGGATTCGAACCCACGGTCCCGGGATTACCAGGACACGGCATTTCCAGTGCCGCCAGTTAAGCCGCTCCTGCACCGCTCCGGTGATTTGATGATAGCGGAGCGGGCGGGCCGGGCGCAACCGAGGCGTCGGCTGGCTAGGCGCCGGCTTTGTGGGCGGCTTTGTCGAAGCGCTCGCGCAGCTCGGCCAGCAGCAGCATGGCGTTGAGGAGGCGGCCGCGGGCCAATTGGTTCTTGGGGGGATTGTCGGTGCCGATGCGGGCCAGGCGAGCCGCCGAGGCCACGATGAACTGGGTGGCGGCCTGGCGCAGAGGATTCCGGAACCCTTCCAGCTCGAGTTGGCGGGCCAGGCCGCCGCAGCGCTCCTGGACGTTGTCCAGGAAATGGTCCAGGCATAAGGAGTAGTCGCGCAGTTCCGGGGAGATGGGGCTGGAGCAGCCGCCGACTTTGCATTTCGTCGTCATTGCGCTTCCCTTCGGTGTCGGCTTCCGTGCGCCCGGCCCGCCAGCCGCTGGGCAAGTTTCCCGACCGGCAGTGTAGGCGGGAAGTTGGAGACAAGTCAAAAAGAATTCGGAGATGAAGCCGCGCGCGCAGGTGTGGTAGAGTACAGCCGCTTTGACGCGGCGGGGCGCGCGCCGCCAGCGACGAAACGAGCATGAAGACTTGCATTCTAATCCTCGACGCTGACACGCTGCTCCTGCAATTGCTGGAGAAAGCGCTGGGGAAGGCGGGCCACCAGGTCACCGGGGTGGGCGACCCGGTGCAGGGCTTGCGGCTGCTCGACGAGCAGAGCTTCGACCTGGTGATTACGGACATCAACCTGCCCCGGCTGGGCGGCATCAAGGTGCTGGAAATGGTCAAGGCCCTGGATGAGAGCATCGAGGTCATCATCCTGGCGGCGCCCGAGGAGGAGCGGTTCGAGAACGCGCTGGCCGCCCTGCGGCTGGGCGCCAGCGACTTCCTGCTGAAGCCGCTGCGCAACCTGGATGAGTTGATGGTCTCGGTGGAGCGGGCGCTGGAGAAGCGGAGTCTGGCGATGAGCATCCGCCAGTTGAGCCAGAACCTGGAGCGGATGCGCAGCACCGATTTCCTCACCCGGGTGTGCACCCGGCGGTATTTTTTTGAGCGGATGAGCGTGGAGCTGCTGCGTTCCAAGCGCTACCTGAAAGCCATCTCCTGCCTGATGGTTGATATCGATCACCTGGGGCAGATCAACCAGGCCCACGGCACGCCCTGCGGCGACCAGGTGCTGGCCCACGTGGCCCGCATCCTGACCGAGTCCACCCGCACCAGCGACATCGTGGGGCGCTACGGGGGCGAGGAGTTCATCGTGGCCCTGATCGAAACCAAGCCCGACCAGGCGCAGACGGCGGCGGAAAACGTCCGCAAGGTGGTGGAATCGCGCGCCTTCACCTTCGGCGGCCAGCAGATTCCGGTGACGGTGAGCATCGGGGTGGCGGGGTCGGAAGAGGCCGTCTCGATCGCCGAGATCGTGGCGCAAGCCGCGCAGGCCCTGGCGGAAGCCAAGCGCGCCGGGCGCAACTGCGTGCGCACCGCCCAGGCCAGGGTCAGCGGTTGATGGGTACGGGGTTGACGCCCTGGCGTGACTGTCCGTAGAATTTCCCCACGGAGCGAGCGTAGCTCAGTCTGGTAGAGCACTGCCTTGCCAAGGCAGGTGTCGTGGGTTCAAATCCCATCGCTCGCTCCATGATTTTTTCCGAAGGAAAAAATTACTCTGAGCGAGCGAAGCGAGTCGAAGGGTTGGTTTTGTTATCTCTTGCAGTGCGCTGACGGCACTTACTACGCCGGGGTAGCGGCTGACCTGGATGACCGTCTGCGCGAGCATCAGGCAGGGCAGGGTGCCAAGTACACGCGCGGTCGGCGACCGGTTCGTTTGGCCTGGTCCCATTCGTGCGCTAGTTACGGCGAGGCACGCGCACTGGAGGCGCGGCTCAAAAGTTGGAGCCGGGAAAAGAAGAAGCGGCTGGTGATGGGTTCCCTTCGGCTGTGCTCAGGGTGATTTTTTCCGAAGGAAAAAATCACCCTGAGCGAGCGAAGCGGAGACCCGAAGCTTCGGGGCCGAGGGGAGCGAGCGAACATTGGTGGGTGATTGGAAGGATTGGTCCTGCTACCCGCTCTAGTCGCTTTCCTCCGCGCCAGACTGTGGCTGTGCTTGATCCTGGGCAAAGGGGAGGGAGGGTATCCTTACCCCACCCAGTTGTCTCGCACAGCCGCGTGGAGAAGGGAGGCGTCGTATTTTAGCCCCCAGAACTTTGGGTCGGGGTTCTCCAACTCAATCCCAATATTGTTGGTGCCCCCAACGCCAGCCTCACCGCACCAAATCACCCGACCGTTGCGGACTTCCTTCGTGGCGGGATTTACCAGCTCCACGTTGATTCCCTCGATGACCGCTGCCTTCAACGACAAGAAACAGCCGTGGGCATTGATTACTATCGTCTCGGTGGCTTCTTCGTGCGCCGAGCCGTTGGTGGCAACCCACTTGACAACCACTGGAACCCGACAGTCAACGCGCAGGCTCCGGCGCCGGTCAGGGGCGGGCTTGGGTGCAGATCGCTCCGTATCCATCGGCAGTTCTCCTTCGGCAACTTTGATCGTTGTCTTCTTTTTCGAATTTCAGTGTGGCCCGTGCTCGCGGAACGGACTGGTCTTGCCTTGAGGACGGTCCTCATCTCTCGTCCAGCTAGTTTGAGCCTGAGTGGCCGGCGGCGGGCCCTGCGGGACAGGTTGGATGTTGCTACCGACTAGATTCTAGCACTCTTGACCTCCTACTGTACAGTTATTGCACAATACGGAGCCGTGCAGCTCGCACAACGTCGCGTTAGGAAAGCGGGCCCGCTGGTCTTCGCCAGCTCCAATTTTTTTGGGAGGTTCTATGTGCCGTGTTCTTGTTTTTCTGGCTGTCTTGTTGATGGTGGTTGTCCCCGTCCGGGCCGGCGAGCCCGAAACCGTCTACGTTAGGGCAGGGAAGCTCCTGGAGGTGCGCAGCGGCGAACTGCTGGCCGACCAGGTGATTGTCATTCGCGGGGAGCGGATCGAGCGGGTGGCTCCGGCGGCGCAGGTTTCGATTCCCGCCGGCGCCACGGTCATTGACCTCACTGGCGCCACGGTTCTGCCGGGGCTGATCGACGCCCACGTCCACCTGACCAGCGACCACCGCTTCCACGGCTACCGGCGGCTGCAGCACTCGGTGCCGCGGCGGACGCTGTTCGGGGTGGTGAACGCCCGGCGGACGCTGCTGGCGGGCTTCACCACCGTGCGCAACCTGGGCGCGCCGGGCTACGCCGACGTGGCCCTGCGGGACGCCATCAACGCAGGCGAAATCCTCGGCCCGCGGATGCTGGTCTCCGGCCCGGCCCTGGGCATCACCGGCGGGCACTGCGACAACAACCTGCTGCCGCCCGAGTTCAACCACCGGGCCGCCGGGGTCGCTGACGGGCCCTGGGCGGCGCGCACCAAGGTGCGGGAGGACATCAAGTACGGGGCCGACCTCATCAAGATTTGCGCCACCGGGGGCGTGCTCTCCAAGGGCGACGAGGTGGGGGTGCAGCAGTACACGCTGGAGGAGATGCAGGCCATCGTCGCGGAAGCCCACAAGCTGGGCCGGCGGGTGGCCGCCCACGCCCACGGCACCGAGGGCATCCGAATCGCCATCCTGGCCGGGGTGGACTCCATCGAGCACGCCAGCCTGATCGACGCCGAAGGCATCCGCCTGGCGCGCCGGCACGCCACCTTCCTGGTGATGGACATCTACAACGACACCTTCATCCTGGAGCAGGGAGAGGAGATGGGCATCCTGCCGGAGTCGCTCGAAAAGGAGCGGCAGATCGGGCAGCTCCAGCGCGACAACTTCCGCCGCGCCCACCAGGGCGGCGCCCGCATGGCCTTCGGCAGCGACGCTGGCGTCTATCCCCACGGCGACAATGCCCGGCAGTTCGCCTATATGGTCGAGTACGGGATGACCCCGCTCGAGGCCATCCAGGCGGCCACGATCAACGCCGCCGAGCTGCTGGGCTGGGCCGACCGCGTGGGCGCCCTCGAGCCGGGTCTTTTCGCCGACCTCATCGCTGTGGAGGGCAACCCTCTCGAGGATGTCACTGTGCTGGAGCGTGTCGGCTTCGTAATGAAAGGCGGCACCGTCATCCGCCACCGACTTCCCTACTAGCCCCCATTTTGTCATTCCGAGCGAAGCGAGGAATCTGCTTTTGAAGGCTCTAGTCGTAGGCGCGGTCGAGGAGTTCGACCAGGTGGAGGACTTCTTGGCCGGTCTGGAACTGCTGGACGCCGGCGCGGAGCTGCAGGATGCAGCCGGGATTGGCGGTGACGATGGCCTGGGCGCCGGTGGCGCGGGCACACTCCATTTTCTCCTGCAATAACAGATTTGAAATTTCAGGATTGGAGAGGTTGTAGATGCCGGCGCTGCCGCAGCAGTGGTCGGCGAGCTTCATCTCCACCAGCTCGACGCCCGGGATGGCGCGCAGCAGCTCCCGCGGGGCGCTGCGAATCTTCTGCCCGTGGACGAGGTGGCAGGAATCCTGGTAGGTGACGCGTAGTGGGCGTCCCTCGTCCCGCTTCGCGGGACTCGGGATAAACAGACCCAACTCGACCAGGAATTCCGTGACGTCTCGCACCTTCGCGGAGAATTGTACGGCTTCTTCTTGCAGAGGTTCATCTCCGGCGAAGAGCTGCGCGTATTCCTTCAGGGTGGAGCCGCAGCCGGCGGCGTTGACGATGATGGCGTCCACATCGTCCCGCAGGAAGGCTTCGATGTTGGTGCGCGCCAGTTGCTGGGCAACGTCGCGCACGCCGGCGTGGACGTGCAGGGCCCCGCAGCAGAGCTGATTCCGGGGGACGATCACGTCGCAGCCGTTCTTTTGCAAGACGCGGAGGGTAGCCCGGTTCATCTCGCTGAAGGCCACCTGGGCGATGCAGCCGGCAAAGAGCGCCACCCGGGCCCTCCGCTCGCCCTCGGCGGGGAAAACCTGGCCGAGCTCGGAGAAGAAGAAGTGGTCATCGATGGGTGGGAGGAGTTTTTCGGCTTGGCCGAGTTTGGTGAACAAGCGCCACAGGCCGGAGGCCTGTGCCACCGATCTTAGGCCGGAGCGCTGATAGAAGCGCAGCAGCCGGCCCAGCAGCGCCAGCCGATTGGGATAGGGAAGGACCTGGCGGAAGCCCAGCCAGCGGAGCAGGCGGGAGAGGAGCGGCCGGGGGTAGTTCTGCTCGATCTGGGCGCGGGCGGCTTCGACCAGCTTGCCGTACTCGACCCCCGAGGGGCAGGCGGTCTCGCAGGCGCGGCAGTCGAGGCATAAATCAATGTGGCGGACGAAGGACTCGCCCAGTTTCAAGCGGCCTTCGTCGACCAGAATCATCTGGTGGATGCGGCCGCGGGGCGAATCCATCTCCACCCCCAGCAGGCGGTAGGTGGGGCAGTGGTTGAGGCAGAGGCCGCAGTGGATGCAGGTGGAGTAGTCTTCCCATTGCGGCCGCACTTCGCCCCGGTAGCCGCTGGTCTGTGCAGTTGCAGCTTTCAACTTATTACTGGCACTCCAACAATATATGGAGGGAGTCCGTTGGGATACCTTCGCATGAACTTGTCACAGTTCTTCTTGTAAAGCTCGGTGCCTTCACAATCTTGAAGCCAGGTTTCTGCACCCGCGATAATATCTCTACAGAATATTCGTACGTC
>JALLOH010000558.1 GCA_027717655.1 Acidobacteriia bacterium AH_259_A11_L15 | reverse complement strand
AGCACATCCAGGAGCAAGAAAAGGCCTACCTGCGCGCGGCGCTGGAGCGGGTCCAGGGCGTGCGCACCAGGGCTGCGGAGCTCCTGGGAATGAGCTACCGTTCCTTCCGCCACTACGCCAAGAAGTACAAGGTCTAGCCGGACCCGTGCCGGAGACCTAGAGGGACACTCGGGAGCTGCCCGAGGCCGGAGGGGCAATAAGGAGTAGAATAGACGGGGGAGACATTGATTGTCACTCGGCTCGGGCAAGATTTGTCAAAGCGCCCGGGGAAAATCTCCCTGGTTCTCCTGTATCTGCTTGCTTTACAACAAGATACTTTGAATGAGTTGTTTGGAACCCGAAATGCTCCTATA
>JALLOH010000557.1 GCA_027717655.1 Acidobacteriia bacterium AH_259_A11_L15 | reverse complement strand
CCTCCGCGCCGCGGCGACGGCAGCACGGAAGCCGGCCTGGAGGTGCTGCGGGCGTGGCTGGCCAACGCGGGGGTGAATCCCCGCGACGTCGAGCTCTACGACGGCTCGGGACTCTCCCGGCGCAACCTGGTGACCCCGCACGCGGTGGTGCGCCTGCTGGGCTACGCGGACGCCCAGCCCTGGGGGTCGCTCTTCCAGGAGTCGCTGGCGGTGGCCGGCGTGGACGGCACGTTGAAAGAACGGATGAGGAATTCCCCGGCGCGGGGGCGGGTACGGGCCAAGAGCGGAACGCTGGCCCACACCAACGCGCTGGCCGGGTTCGTGGAGACGCAGAGCGGGGAGCGGCTGATTTT
>JALLOH010000556.1 GCA_027717655.1 Acidobacteriia bacterium AH_259_A11_L15 | reverse complement strand
GGGTTCCGGCTTGATAGACCGGCCCCAGGGGGGCCACCTGATCCATCAAGTCGGCCCGGCCGCCGTAGGCGCCGACAGGCAGCCCGCCGCCGATGATCTTCCCCAGGGTGGTCAGGTCGGCGCGCACCCCGAAGCGCTCTTGCGCCCCGCCGTAGGCGACGCGGAAGCCGGTGATGACTTCGTCGAAGAGGAGCAGCGCGCCGTGCTTTTCGGTCGCGGCCTGCACGCCTTCCAGAAAACCCTTCTGGGGCAGCACGCAGCCCATGTTGCCGGCCACCGGCTCGAGGATCAGCGCCGCGATCTCCCTGGCGCATAACGAGCAGGACATCCAGATGACGCTGGAGGCCGCGGGCGA
>JALLOH010000555.1 GCA_027717655.1 Acidobacteriia bacterium AH_259_A11_L15 | reverse complement strand
TTCCTGCAGCGTTGCGTCGTCCATCTCCTGGATGGCTTTGCTGACCTCCGCGAAAGACTCCCGCAGCGCTTCTACGATCGCGGCCTTGGTCCGGTAGTCCTCGTGGGCAAGGTGCCTGGGTTCCCCTTCCTGGCCGCGCGCCGCGTGCACCAGGAAATAGTTGGCGCTGGCTACGTGCAGGAGCTGGTCGCCGAAGGTCCGCACCTTGGGGTTGGGCCGGTAGTCGTACTTGTCCTCGGGGAAATCTTCCGCCATCTCCATCAACTTGCTCGACTCGCGGTTCCAAGCATTCTGCAAGTCTTCCGACAGCAGGGTGGAGGCGGGGCCGGGTTCGGCCGGGGGCTCGGCCCTCTGG
>JALLOH010000554.1 GCA_027717655.1 Acidobacteriia bacterium AH_259_A11_L15 | reverse complement strand
ATTCGCAGCAGCGCTTGGTTTCTGGACTCTGGGCGTACTGGTTAGTAATGTTGCGATTTGGCTAGGAGAGGGTGGACGTGGGAACAGAGCTTTTCTCATCGTTGTTCCTGCGACACTCGGAATCTTGTGGCTAGCAGCTTTTGCCGCCAAGCGCGAGAGGTTGTATTTTTGGGGAGTAATTGTGATCGTGCTCGCGAATGCCCTTTCGCACATCCTGTAGGCACCAGCCCTTTTGGTCAATGCAGCCGCAAAGGGGCTGCCTTCCGCCGCCCGAACAACACCCCGCCAAGTACTGAGCCGGTGGCGCAGACATTCTTGTCTGCGCGGGCAGGCAGGAATGCCTGCCCCACTGTCT
>JALLOH010000553.1 GCA_027717655.1 Acidobacteriia bacterium AH_259_A11_L15 | reverse complement strand
AGCTAGTACCCCCCGGGTCATCGCGGTGGCATAGAAGAGCGGCTGGCCGGGGATGATTTCCTCGGGGGCGCGCACGTAGGGGACGATTTTTTCTTCCGGGGGGGCGATCCCGCAGGCCGTGAGCCCTCCCAGGGCCAGCGAGGCGGCCATCAGCTTCAGGAACTCGCGCCGGCCGACCGGGTCGGTGAACTCGCTGGCCTGCTCGGGGAACTCGCGGTGGAGCATCTCCTGGAAGGCGGGCGTTTCGGCCAGCTCATCCAGGCTGCGCCAGTAGGCGCGGCCCCGAGCACCGCGCAGGCGGCCGCGGAGTGGCTCGAAGTCGAATTGGCGGGGCGGGTCGCTCATCGGTGACACAC
>JALLOH010000552.1 GCA_027717655.1 Acidobacteriia bacterium AH_259_A11_L15 | reverse complement strand
GTACAGAGGCAAGCCTGATCTGCAGAGGTAGCCGGCAGCTTGGTCATACGTTGATGATTTCAGCCTCAGAGCGTTCAGGGGGATGAAAAACAGATTCCTCGCTCGGCTCGGAATGACAAGGTGAAGCAGGAGCGACGCTGAGATCCTTCGCTTCGCTCAGGATGACAGCGGCGGTTTTGCCGCAGCCGGGGTGGAAGGGCAGGGCTTCAGCCCTGCCGTTGAGGGAGCTAGAGAAGACTGGGCTTTAGGTCCTGAGGGGTTGTTGTCGCTTCGCTCTGGCGACCTCCGCGATCCTTCGACTCGGCTCAGGACAAGCCGCCTACGGCAGTGCGGTGGGAACGGCTACTCCATCGATT
>JALLOH010000551.1 GCA_027717655.1 Acidobacteriia bacterium AH_259_A11_L15 | reverse complement strand
CTCCGAGGTCTCGTCCTCGTAGAGGCTTAGGTGGGTGCGGAAGCGAACTTTCTCCAGCCCGCCGGCAAAGTCGAGGTCGGCCGGGGAGGTGAAGACGGGATTGCCGCCCAGGACCAGCAGGAACTCCACCCGGTCGGCTTGCATCTCCTCGACCAGCTCGCGCAGCGACTCCGTCTGCTTCACCGGGTCGGCCTCGACCGGGTCGGTATAGACGACCGTGCGGCTGGCGTTCCCCAGGGCGTGGTTGAGGGCGTGCGCCAGAGCGTGCACGCTGGGCGGTTGGGTCTCGCCGGCGATGATCAGGCTGGCGCCACGGTGGCGCTCCAGGTCGCCCACCAGGGCATCGATCCACTGCG
>JALLOH010000550.1 GCA_027717655.1 Acidobacteriia bacterium AH_259_A11_L15 | reverse complement strand
CAGCGTCCCGCAGCGCCCTTTCTTCATGGGGAGGCCCGGCTGGGTGCGGTCGAGGGCTTGGATTTGGCTTTTCTCGTCGACGCACAAGACCAGGGACTTGTCTGGAGGATTCAGATACAGCCCCACCACATCGTGCAATTTGTCGAGGAACTGGGTGTCGCGGCTGAGCTTGAAGGTCTTGAGCAAATGCGGCTTGAGCTGGTGTTGTCGCCAGATCCGCCGAATGGTGGCCTCGCTGAGGCCCTGGGCCTTGGCCATGCTGCGGGTACTCCAATGGGTGGCATGAGGAGGGGGCTGGTGCAAGGTCGCTTCGACGACGGCGCGCACTTTGCGGATGGAAATCCGTGGAATCCGCC
>JALLOH010000549.1 GCA_027717655.1 Acidobacteriia bacterium AH_259_A11_L15 | reverse complement strand
ATGGCGAGTGAGCGCTGGTAGAGCGGTTCGGCCTCGGCGTACCGGCTCTGGGCGTGGTAAAGCAACGCCAGTTCGTTGAGGCTGGTGGCCAAGCGTGGGTCTTGCTTTCCGAATTTCTCAGCTTCTTGGCGAGCGGCCAAGAGCAACTTCTCAGCCTCGGCGTAGTCAGCTCGCTGGTACGCCTTTCTGGCGTCCGCCATTAGGGCTTCCCACCGCGTCTCCTGGGCAGAGGCGGGTACGGGCCAGAGTGCCAGACACAACATCCCCACCAGCAGCCAGCGCGTCTTGCGGTGCTTCATAGGAAAGAAACCTTCCTCTTGCGCGCCATTCTAGGCCCCACCCGCAGGCAAGTCAACGC
>JALLOH010000054.1 GCA_027717655.1 Acidobacteriia bacterium AH_259_A11_L15 | reverse complement strand
CCCCGTCGGCGTCCCGCTCCTCCCAGGCCCTCCAGTACTCAACATAAAACTGGTTCACCTCCCGAACCACGGCCTCGGCGTCCTGGCTCGCCGGGCGGGCCAACTCCTGGGGCGGGGGTTGCGCCGGGGCCAGTGGCAAGAGAGCAAACAGGAAAAGAAACAGCACACTCAGGCGTCGGTACACGGTCACCTCCTGGGAAAGGCCGGCCAGCGGCCGCTAGAAGCGGAACAGGTAGGAAAACTTGACGAAGAACAAGTTGGCATCATTGATGAAGCGGCGCCGCGGGCGAACCAGCGCCGACTGGTCTGGCGGTAAGTCGGGGCAGCCTTCGCCGGCCACGCCGGGTCCCTGGCAGAGAAACGTATTCTGCGCGTTCCCATTATAGCCCACGAACAGGACCGTCCAGGGGTTGACCCGGTAGGTGAGCAGGAAGTCGGCATTGAAGTTCTTTCTGGTGGAGAGCGAGGTGAACGCGGGGTTGGTGAGGGTGGAGTCGTACTGCAGGATGGTGCGCAGGGAGAGCTCGCGGGTGAACTGCCAGTTCCACCGGGAGCGGAGGATGTGGTTGTTCAGGATGGTGTTGCCGGCCTTGCGGTCTTCCAGCCGGAAGAAGAGGTAGGTGTTTTCGATGCGCAAGGGCGTGAGGGGGCGGAGGGTGAGCTCCAAGCTGGCATTGTTCGAGTCGGTGAGAAACGGCTCCTGGCCGGCGGGAGGAGCAAAGTTGATGTTCTTGCCCCAGACAAACGTGCCCCGCACGGTCACTTCCGGGATGTAGCTGCTGGAGAACCGGAAGCCCCAGTCGGGGCCGCCGAAGTCACGGCTCTCGGGCAGCCCGGGGAAATCCTCCGGGCGCAGCCGTACCCGGCTGGCAGTGTAGAAAAGCCGTAGCCTGGTTTGGCCCAGGAACTCCCATTGCAGGCTGGGGCTGAAATCCCAATCCAGGCGAGTGCCGTCGTGGTCATAGACGCGGTCGAAGAACAGCCCCGGGCCCCAGTTAACCACCTGCTTGTTCTCCGGCCAGAACAGGTAGCCGATGTTGTTGCCCACGCGCCGGATGTCACCCCGGCGCAGGAACCCCGGCGCGGTCCGGAACCCCCGGCCGCGGTCGTTGTACTCGAAGGCGTAGCGGAAACTGCGCCCGCTGCGGTTGAGCGCGAAGTCGTAGGCGGGCCCGGCCACGCTGCGGGGGTCGTCGAGGAAGCAGCCGTCGGTGCTGGCCCCGAAGATGCCGGTGCCCACGCGCAACCGGTCTTCCAGGGGCAGGCAGCGGGTGGAGCTGGTGATGGCCTGGAAGCTGGTGACCCAGTTCTCGGAGAGCTTGAAGCGGCCGTCGACCCCGCCGACGCGGTTGAAGGTGTCCTCGAACTCCCGGTCGGTGTAGATGAAGCCCAGGGTGGACTGCTCGCCCAGGTCGCGGTTCACGCGCACGATGCCGAAGAGGGCGCGCTTGTCTTCCAGGGGGTCGCCGGCCGGAACGCTCCTGCCGGGCGATTCGTCGTCAATCAGGAAGGCGGCCAGGGCGTAGGGCCCGAGCTTGCCTGTCAGGCGCACCCCGAATTGGGGGTCGGCGATCCGCCGGGTGAAGAGGAGACTGATGGGCGTGTCGAAGAAGTTGGCGTTCTCCAAGAAGAAGGGGCGCTTCTCCGGGAAAAAGACCTCGAAGCGCTCGTTGACGGTCACCTGGGGCTCGTCGGATTCCACCTGGTTGAAATCGGGATTCAGGGTGACGTCCAGCACCAAGCTGTCCTGAAAAATGAACTTGGCATCCAGGCCCAAGTCCGGGTCGGCGTCGTCTTCAATGAACTGCGGCCGTAAGGGGTCCCGGGTGTCGAGGGCGCGGAAGGAGCGGAAGGCCACGTAGGGAATCAACTGGATGTTTCGCCCCGGGGAAATATCCCGCAGGCCGGTCAGGACGGCGGCCTGGTTCAAGCGGCCCTCGATGCGATTGGAGATGTGCGGCCAGAAGCTGTTTTCGTTCAAGCGGGGGATGGTGCGGTTGAAGAGGATGCCCCAGGTCTGCTCCGGGGCAGACGGGAAACGCAGGCTCTTGAAGGGGATGGCCATCCAGACCACATAGCCCTGTTCGGTCACCAAGCCCTTGGAGTGCCAGACGGTATCGAACGAGCGATCGAACTTGCGGAACTCGCTGCCGCCGGTGGCGGATTCGTTCCAGAGGGCGTCGAGCTGGATGCCGTAGGGGTTGGCCAGAAAGGCGTAGGCGCGGCGCTGGTCGTGGAAGGTGTCGATCATCACCTCCACCAGGTCGTCGCCGAAGATCTGTTCGCGCTGCATCTTTCGCGCCCGGACCTTTTCCGGCTCGCTGTCGAAGCAGACGAAGACGATGTAGAGGTTCTTATCGTCGTACCCGAAATAGGCTTCCGTGCGCTGGGAGGAGGGCTGGCCGTCGTTGGGCTCGCGCTGGATGAAGCCTTCTACCCGGGCCAGCTTGCCGTCCATCTCGCCGTTGGGTTTCATTTCCAGGAAGTCTTCCAAGGTGGGCGGGCGGCTGACGCGGGGAATGGTGAGGGTGGGAGAGGAGGCGGAGTCCGGCTCCGAGCGGGCCGGGAGCGTACAGGCCCACACCGCCAGGAGCACAGCCCCCAAGGAGAACCAGCCAGCTCGACCCTTACGCACGCTTCCTGGCCCGTCGCCCGCGGGGGCACGCGGCCGAGGAGCCCCCGAGTGGCGGGCGCGCTTCACCCCCTTTCCGGCGGGCCCCCGCTTGGGAGTGCCAGGTCGGCGGCGGAACCATGAAGCTCCCGAAGAAAGACCCTCACGACCGTGGAGGCAAGAAGTCATACTCTTCGATGACCGCCGCCACGCCCACGGGACCGCCCGCCTCCGGTCTCTGCCCATTGGGGCCCTCCACCCGAACCACGCGACCCGCACATTGCACCCGCACGTCGCTGGCAAGGGTGATTTCCTTGGGCAGAGTCAAGACGAATTCTATGGGAGAACCCGGCGGCATCGCCCGCTCCAGGGTGAAGTACAGCCCGCAGTAGCTGAGATTGCGGGTTCGGGCGGAGGCGGACACGGGGCCCCCCGTGGAGGGGATGGTCACCTCCAGGGGCAGCTTCATCGGGAAGCGCCGGGTGGCGCGGCGATCCTCCACGAACCCCGTCCGAAAGCGAGAATTTTCAAGCGGCAGGAGCCTAGCATCCGGCCCTCGAGAGCGCAATAGGAAGAAGGTCTAGTCGAGGTTGGGGTGCAGATCGGTCAGAGGCGCTTCAAATTCTCGTTGATTCGCTTGGCCAGTTCTTCCATTTCCTCGCCCCGTTGGCGGAGTTCCACGGAGAGCTCATTCTCCGGGTCCAGGCCGACCAGCTTGGCCTCAACCGCCTGGAGGGTTTCGCGCAGCCGGGGCAGGTCTTCGCGCAGCCGGCGCAAGGCTTGGCGGTGCTCGGCGCGGGCGGCCTGCTCACGACGGCGGCGCTCCCGCTCGGCGGCCCGCTGCCGGCGGCGCCGATTCAGTTCGAATTCCTCCAGCGGGTCGGGCGGCCGTTGCGGCGGCGGGCGCGGCGGGAGCGGGCGCTGGGCGGCGACCGGAGACGGCGCTGCCGCTTGCGGAGACGGCCCCCCCACCAGCAACACTCCGGCCAGCAGACTCCCGGCCAGCAAGCTTGGAATTTTCCACCGCCTCATGGCTTCTTCTCCTCGAACCAGTCTATTCGCGCGCGCGATTGTGCCGCGGCCACTCCCTTGCTAGGATAGCAGCTTCTCTCCGTTTCTTAGAGGCGCCAATCTCCTCGAGCGGTGGCGGGCGGTGAAGAAGAAAATTCGGTCGCTCTTCCTCTCCGGACCGGCAGGCAAACTGGAAGCGCTGTGGGAGGAGCCCGAAGGGGCGCGGGGGGATTGGAGCGGGCTGGTCTGTCATCCCCATCCGCTCTACGGGGGCACCTTGCACAACAAAGTCGTCCACCACACCGCGCGCGCCCTGCAGGAGCTCGGCCTGCCGGTGCTGCGCTTCAACTTCCGCGGCGCCGGCCGCAGCCAGGGCCGCCACGACCAGGGGTGCGGGGAACAAGACGACGTGCGCGCGGCCCTGGCTTACCTGGAAAACCAGCGCCCCGGCGCCGGAATCGTCCTGGCCGGATTCTCTTTCGGGGCCGGGGTCGGCCTGCGAGTCGGCTGCGGGAACGCGCCGGTGCGGGCGCTGATCGGGGTCGGCCTGCCCGCGAACAATGACGACCTCTCCTACCTGGCCGCCTGCCCCAAGCCGAAGCTGTTCGTGCAGGGCTCGCACGATCAATTCGGCGGGCGCGAAAGCGTGGAGGCGGTGGTGCAAAAAGCCGCCGCACCAAAGAAGCTGGTCTTCATCGAGGGCGCAGACCATTTCTTCAACGGCCATTTGCCAGAGCTGCGCCGGGCCATCCAAGAAAATTTCCCGTTGCACTAGGTCTTAGAGGAGGGAGTGATGGCAACCGTCTGCTGCGACCCGTTCGATGACGCTTTAGAGCGGTCGGCGGTAGTGAAGACCGCGATGAATCGCATCGAGGACGGGCGAATCGTGAACGAGATCTACACCGAGTTCTTCGTCCGCGGGGGAATGGAAGGCCGCTACGATTACCTGGGAATCAACTACTGCCCGTTCTGCGGGCGCGCGGTCTCCCTGGGCCTCTGGGCCGCCGAGAAGAAGAAGTAGCCGCGCTCACCTGAGACGACGAAGCAATTCGTCCTTGGGGATATTATTCCAAAGGCTCACGCGGGTCAGGATGTCATTGAGAGTCCCTTTGGCGAGTTCCTTGTGAGCCGGGACTGTCAGGTTGTGCTCGCCGACAGTGGTTCGCTTGCGCAGCCGAATGTGGCTGCCACGCTGGCGAATCATTTCATAGCCAAGCGAGGAAAGAAACTTGACCAGTTCCGGCCCGCTAATCGGCGGGAGTTTTGGCCTGGGCGACGGTGAGGTCGGAGACTATGACCACGTGAATGAGCTCCGGCGTATCGCCGAAGTGGGCTGAGACAGCCTCCTGGATATTGCGATGGAGTTCATCCAACGTGCGGCCCTGGCTAAAGATGTCTTCACCCAGTCCGCGCGCGCACCAGTGCTCACCGTCAAAGTAGGTTTCAACCTTGACCAGCATGGGCTGAGCATAGCCCATAGCGGGCGAGCCAGTCAAAGCCTGGTATCCGCTACCCCACGGTTCGCCGGAAAGCGAAGAGGCTTTCCCGAGGCCTGCGGGCAGGCAGGGCCGACTACTGGGGGCGGTGCTGGATGCGGGCCAGGGTGGTGAAGTCGAATTCGGGGTCGAGGCCGAGGCAGCGCTGCCAGGAGCGGGCAGCGTTCTCCAGGTCGCCGGCGAGCGCCTGGGCCAGCGCCAGGCCGTGCCAGGCGTAGGGGTCGTCGTCTTTGTAACCCAGAGCGTGTTCGTAGGCAGCCAGCGCCTGCTGAGGATTCCGGAAGCGTAGCCCGGTATTCCCCTGCTGGTGGTGCCGGGCCCACTCCTCGAGGCCCTCGCCCGCTGGAAGCATCAACGGCACGTCCCTCGCCACCTTCAGAATCTCGCGGGCGCAGTGGGCCAGTTCGCTGCGGGCGGGCGACTCGGGAAACAGGGCAGTGGATTGCAAAAGCTCGCGCAGGCCCAGGGTCAAGTAGCGGTCGGGCGGCCGCTTGTTCTGGAGCAAGACCAGGGCGGCGCGGTAGTGCTCGCGGCTCTCCAGGAGGTTGCGGGTGCGCACCAGGAACTCGTTGGCCTTGACGTGGGTGGGGTCGAGTTCGAGCGCGCGCTGGTAGCAGGCGTAGGCGCGGTCGAGCTGGCCCAGGGTGCCGGCCGCATTCCCCAGCCAATACACAGTGTCGGCGTTCTGCGGGTCGACTTCGCTGGCGCGCTCCAGCGCCTCCAGGGCAAGCTCGGGCCGCCGGGTCTCGAGATGGCAGATCCCCAGCCTCTCCCAGGCCCGGGCGTGGTCGGGTTGAGTGGACAGGAGACGCTCGAGGAGCCTGCGGGCCTCCTCGAACTCGGCCTGCCCGAAGGCCCGCAGGGCCCGCTCCCAGAGCTCTTCGACTTCGGTGGCGTTGCTCACTTCTTTTTCCGTGGCGGTCGGGCCTGCCCGCCGCAGCCCGAAGGGCGCAGGCGGGTGGCGTCGGTCATTTTCCTTTCTTTGCGGGTCGGGTAGCGTCGAAGCTCACTACCCCTTCTTTCCCCACCACGTCGGCCGTGTGCGGGGTCTGGGCGGGAATCTCGATGATATCGCCGGGCTCGAGGATAAACTCCTTCCCCTCGGAGGTTATCCGCAGGCGTCCCTCGAGCACCGTGTCTTTCTTGTCCACCCCGTGGCTGTGCTCGGGGAAGCACGTGCCGGGCGGATAGACGTAACGGCTGACGGAATAGCCTTCGGCTTCCAGCCGTTGGCGCATATTGGCTTCGCTCAGCGCCCCCCCCAATCGAGATTCCATTTTTCCCGGCGGACGGGCATGGCTTCACTCCCGGAGAAAGGCTTTGCGAAAGGTCTCGGGGGCCAGCAGAGGCTTCTCCACCAGGCGGAGGTTTTCCTCCACGTGCTCGACGCGCCTCATCCCCACCAGGGCGGCGTCCACGCCAGGGGTGGAGCGAACGAACTGCAGGGCGCGCTGGGCGTCGCTCTCCAGTTTCCCGTCCAGGGCGGTGCGAACATCCTCGGGCAGGTTGCGCGCCACCTTCCCCTGGAGGAGCGAGGCGCTGGCGTAGACAATCATCCCCAACCGGCGCGCCGCCTCCAGCAGCGTCACCCGCTCGCCGGCTACGGTTTGATTGGCCACCAGCAAGGCTTCCGGCATGGCCAGATTATAAGGCAGTTGCACCACCTTGAAATGGTGATCGGAGCCGGCCACTTCTTCGGCCAGCCGCACGAACTCTTCCAAAGAGAGGGCGTCGCGCGCCTGAGGAGCCTTGCGGTAGCCGTCCCAGGTAGCGGTGCCGTAGAAGCGAATCTTGCCGGCGGCCACGGACTCTTCCAGCTTGGCGAAAGCCGCGCGGACGCGGCGGAGGAACTCCGCCCGAGGGAAAACCTGGAGCTGGGTTTCGGGGTTGTGGAGGAAGTAGATGTCGATGGTCTGGAGGCAAAGGTTGAGCCGGCTGCGGTCAAGCTGGTCCTCCAGGTAGCGCGGGCTCATGCAGTGCATGCCGGCCACCACCTCTTCCGGGCCGCACACACCGCGCTCGACGTACTCCTGGTTGAAATAGGCGGCGGGGTCGGAGGGGGAATCGCCGTCGAAGGTAAGGAAGCCGGCCTTGCTGGCCACGATGACTTCCTCGCGGGAGAGCTTCCCCTGCTCGACCAGCGCCCCCAGGGCGGCGCCCACCGAGCGCTCGCTGCGCTGGAAGCGGTAGTTGATGGCGGTATCGATGACGTTGACGCCGAGCTCCAGGCAGCGGGCCACCGCCCGAGCATAGCGCTCGTCGGTGGCCTGGTCGTGTCCGCCCAGGTAGGTGCCCACGCCCAACGAGGACAGCCAGAGCCCGTTTTTTTGGCGAAAATGCCCTTGGGCGGCCCGAGTGGTGAAGCGGTCGCAGTAGCGTTGCGTTCCTTCCGCCGTGGCAAATCCGGCCAGCTCCATTCACCCTCCTTCTCTGGCAGGGGCGCGCGCCAAGCCCTGCATACTACCATTGGGATAGAGGCGCCCGGCCAGCGCAAAGTTCCGAGCCAGGCGCGTTGACTTTCTTCCGGCAGCTAGGCTAGACTCCCCGCCACCAATACCACTATTTGAGTGGCACCTGTTCCGGTAGGCGGGTAAGGGATTCTATCTCCCCGCTCGGGGCGGGAGATGGAGGCTAGCTATGAACTGGCAAGAGTTTTTCACCAAACCTCTAGAGGAGATGTGGATAAAGTTTCTGGCTTTTGTCCCCAACCTGCTGGGCGCCCTGGTTATTCTGCTTGTCGGCGCCATCATCGCCCGCATCATCCGCACCATTGTGGAGCGGGGGCTGCGCATGGCGCGCTTCGACACCCTCACCGACCGCGCCGGGATCAATCAGGCCTTGGAGCAAGGGCAGATCACCACGAAACCCTCCGGGATTGTGGGCAAGCTGTTTTACTGGATCGTGATGCTGGTGACTTTGATGATGGCCGTGAACGCCCTGGGCCTGGCGGTGGCCACTGAACTGCTGAGCAAACTGCTCGACTTCATCCCCAACCTCATCGCTGCCCTGTTCATCCTGGCGCTGGGGTTCTTCTTCGGCGGGCTGATACGGAGCTTTGTGGCCACGCTGGCCGGCGGGGTACGCGCCGTCAACCCGCAAACCGTGGGCAAGGTCGCTCAGGCGGCGGTTATCATCTTTGTCGTGGACGTCAGCCTGAAACAGCTAGGTATCGCCACCGACATCATCGACGACGCCATCGTCGTAGTCTTGGCCGCCCTGGGCCTGGGCTTGGCGCTGGCCTTTGGACTGGGCTGCAAGGACATGGTGAAGAACTGGGTGGAATCGATCACCCGCAAATAGAGCCCGCCGCCCCCACGATTGCGCTGTGTCCAGGCGCCCGGCCAGGCTAGACTAGGGGACCATCGGAGGGCCGACGAGGGACCAGCCATGGCTTGTATGCGCGACCTCCTCAAGGACCGAGTCCTCTACTTCATCACTCCGGGGCAGTCGGTGGCCGAGGCGGCTGGCTACATGAGCGAGCGCAACGTGGGGGCCGTTTGCGTCTTGGAGAAAAACCGCCTGGTGGGAATCCTGTCGGAGCGTGACATCCTGACGCGCCTCGTTGCCGCCCATCGCGATCCGCAGGCCACCAAAGTCGCCGAGGTGATGACGGCCAGGCCGGTGGTGGTGGACGCTCACGAGACTTGCGAGAAGTGCCTTCAGGTGATGAAGCGGGCGGGGGTGCGCCACCTGCCGGTGGTGGAGGGCGACAGGCTGGTGGGCCTGCTGGCGCTGCGCGACCTCTTGCAGGTCGACCGGGACGAGAAGGCGGAAGAAGTCAAGCTCATGGAAGACTACATCCACTACGTCCCGCCCTCCAAACCCCAACTCTGAGCTTGGTTGCGAAAGCAGCGGTACATTCCAGGCAGGAACAGGCAGATTTCTGGAAACGGCCGGAGGTTAGCCGAGGAAGCGCGACTGGGACAGGGCGCGGATCTCCTGCATCTGCTCGCCGATCACCCAGCCCATGTAGACATTCAGCAGGGCCAGCCCCATCACCACCCCGAACATCGCCCAGACCAACCAGGTGGGGCAACTGGCGACGATCGGCAGGGTGCGCTTGATTATCCTCATCTCACCTAGTTAGATGCGCACGGCTTCCCGGCGGATGCTCCCTCTCCATTTCCTGTGCTAGAGTAAGGTTTTTACTGCCCGCGGAGGAAAAACGATGGGGTTGGAGGACGCGTACCGGAAATTGATGGAGCGCCAGCGCGAGCTGCAGGAAAAGTTGACCGAACTGGCCGGGCTGGCCGAGGAAGTGGTCCGTGCCCAGCACCAGTTCCGGCGGGTGGAGATGGAAACGTTGGCAGAGCTGAACCAAGCCCTGGACGCCACCTGGGAAGACTACACCCACGCCCGCCGGCGTTTCGAGCGGGCGCTGCAGGGCGACTAGCCATGGCGGAGCCGGGGCGGGTGGTGGCGCTGTGGGTCTCGCCCCGCAGGGGCCAGCCGATGGAGCTGCGCTCCGCGGTGCGCGCCCGGGAAAACTACGGCCTGGAAGGCTGCGCCCACGCCCGGCCCAACGGCGCCCGGCAAGTCCTGTTGATCGATTCCGAGACCCTCGAAGAGTTCGGCGTTCCCCCTGGGGCGCTGAAAGAAAACCTCACCACCCAAGGGCTGGAGGTTCCGAGCCTGCCGCCGGGCACGCGCCTGCAGGTGGGCGGCGTGCTGCTGGAGGTGGCCAAGGAGTGCCGGCCCTGCCGGGAGGTCAACCACGTCCAGCCGGGGCTATTGGAGCGGATCGCGGGCCGGCGAGGCCAACTGGCGCGGGTGCTCGCCGGCGGCGAGATTCAGGTGGGCGACCCGATCATAACCCTGTCATTCTGAGGAGGCCCGCCCCAACACCCTGCCTTGTCATTCCGATCCCGCGAAGCGGGAGAGGAATCTGCTTCTGTAAGTTCCTTCTCGGCGACGCCGCACTGTTGGGGCGGGGCGACCCTTCGACTGTGCTTCCCTCGGATTCTCTCGGGACAGGCAGGGCAGGCGAAGAATCCCAACTCTGCCTTACCGCAGCGCTGAGATCCTTCGCTTCGTCCCTCGGCTTCGCTCGGGACAGGCTCAGGATTACAACAATGAAAGCAAGCGGCTAGCGCCAGTTGACGGGAACTCGTTGCCCGTCAACCACCACGTGCCCGTTTCGGCGGGCGAAGGCAACAAGGTCAACTAGCAGTTGCACGTCAGCTTCACAATACTTGGCCACTTTTTCCTCTTGTCCAGCCCTCCACCATCGGACCGCCTCCAATCCTGAACCACTCTTGGCCGAGCCCAAAGTCTCTCTTGTCAGGTTGGCCAGGCTCACGCGGTGCCCTAGTTTCCGTTTGAGGTCCGCTAGAAGATCGAACGATTTGGATTGCAGCTTCTTTAGTGAGGTGTATCCGCGCAGGACTTCAAAATCAAAGCGATCACCGTTAAAGGTGATGAGGCGAGAAAACCTCGCCAATTCCGAAACGAGACTTTTCGCATCCTTCTCAAACCAATGCCGAAAGCCGTGCACTGAATCCCACGTCACTGCTACCGCCAGTCCGAAGTCCTTTATGTTCGACCAACCGCCGGGAACTTCCTCGGACAATCGCAGTGTTTCCAAGTCTAGGTAGATTTCGCCCGTCGACATTAGGTCCTGTGTTCTGATTTCGTTCAGCCGGTGGGTTAACGGCGGCGCTTGCGGCGCCGCTTCTTCGAGCGCTTCTTCTTCGAGCCTTTCTTCTTCTTTCTGGCGGCTTTCTTGCGCCGGGCCGGCTTCTTCCTCTTCGCTCTCCTCTTGGGGCGAGCCTGGCGGCGGGGTCGAGCCTTCCGGCGGGCTCGGGCTTTCCGACGCGGTCGGACTTTCCGTCGGCGCTTGGCCTTCTTGGGCCTGCGCCGGGCAGCGCGGGCGCGCCTCTGCTGGGCGACCTCGGCTGGCGGGGGCATGGCGAAGACGGCCACGCGCGGCCTGGCCAGGCGCTCGAAATCCGCGTAGCGCACGCGGATGGCGTCAGCGTGGCCGCCGGCGTTGATGACGATGTTTTCGTTCCGGCTGACTTCTTCTTCGACGTAGGTGGGCAGGCTGTAAAGGTTGCCGAAGGGCGACATGGCCCCGACCTCACAATCGGGGAAGAGCTGCTTGAACTCCTCTTCGCTCGCCAGCTTGCACTTCTTGGCCCCGGCGGACCGCGCCAGTTCCTTGAAGTTCACCAGCCGGGGGGCGGGCAGCGCCGCCAGGGCGAAGCGACCGTCCAGCTTGATGACCACCACCTTGACGAACTCGTGTCCGGGGATGTGCATCTTGGCGGCCAACTGCTGGGCGGTGAAGGCCGGGTCGTGCTGCACCACGTCGTAGCCCACGCCGTTCTCGTCCAGGAATTTCTTCAGGCGGGCGGAGATCATCGCTCCCTCCTTGCGCGACCAAATCGTGGGGCCGTTTATTAGTGCGGAGTAGCGGGCCGGGGCCGTCCGAGCCGCTTCCCCACCGGGCCAGCCGATGTCCAGCATAGCAAAGGGGCGGGTGTCAAGCTAGAATTTCGCGGAGAGGAATCCCGGCGGGGGGTGAACCCCCGCCCTACATGAACGCGAGCCTATGTAGGGGCGGGGTTTACCCCCGCCCGCTGTGGTGAGTTCACTAAAGGAAGGCGGCGGGCAGGGGGAGTCTGCCCGCCGCCGCGTGGGGTAGGCTCCCTCCCCTCCCGAATCCCGAAGGGATGGGGAGGAGAGGGTCTGGCTATGGGGACTCGATCTCTGTGGTTCCTCCTTATCCTCGGGCGACTCTGGCCGCGGCCCGGCGAAGCCGGAAGCTCATCGCCTCCACATCCACCCGAAAGCGCACGGCCGGGTTGTGGGTGCGGAGGGTCTGAGCGGCGCCCGCGGCGGTGCTGAAGTCGGGGCATCCGCGCTCCCGCTCCCAGTGCTTGCCGCCGTCGTAGCTCTTGAGAACCACAAACTCCGTCTTCGGGGCCAGACCCCGGAGCGCTGTTTTCATGCCTCTCCCTCACTGGCCGTGCGCTCCAGGGCCGAGAGCACGGCCCGGATTTCCCCCGCTTCCAGACCGAGGGCCGCCACGGCGCTCAGGCTGCAGATGGTGGCTCCAATGACGTCCTCGCGGCGCACGCACTCGACCAGCTTGGCCGCCATGGCCACGGCGCAACTCACCCGCACCGTCTTTTCCAGCTTGCCCATGTGCGCCCAGTCGGTCATCTCAGCCCCATCTCCGGCCGTCAGGCCAACGCCTCCGCCCACGCCTGCGCCCGGGCAAAGCGGGTCGGGTCGCAGTGGGAGCAAATGACTTCCGTCACTTCCCGGCCAGCTTCCCGGTCGGCCTCCAGGAAGATGAGCCAGAGCAAGGCCCGGGCCGAGCGGTGGCCGCAGGCCAGCGTCTCGGTGGCGGGGCGGAATTCCAGCCGGTACCGCCCGCCCAGACCCGTGGGGGTCCCCCCGACGCGGCCGGGCGGCGGCACGATGATTACAGTGGGATTGTCTATCCCGGTTATACGGGACAGATTAGCCATTCGCGCACCTCCCATTCGCCCGGCTCCCAAGGCCCGTGGCTTGGTAGGGCGGGGTTTTACCTCCGCCGCTTCCTGCACCAGCCTCCAAGGGCCTTAGCCCCTGAGGGCTCCTTGAGAGCCGTGCTTGTGGCTTGCCTTCCTACTTCCCCCTTTGGCTCACCTTGCTCGGGGGGCACCGGCGTCTCGCCGGTGTCGCCCGAGACTACGAACTTCTCGGCATCCAGCGCTCGTGCAAAAACTTTTGCTGGTCGTACCGCGTGGTCAGCTTCAATCCCCAGAAGCCGTCGGCGTTGCAGATGGCGCAGGCGCTGGAAAGCTCCTCCTCGCGCTCCACCCGCCCGCGCCGGCCGAAGAACAACTGGAAGAGAATCGCGTGTTGCGTGTCACAGCGGCAGACGGGGCAATACCGCTCCACCAACTCGACCTTCAGGTCCGCCTTGCTCATCCTCCGTGGCTCCCCTTCCCTGCTTTCCCCTCGAGCCCCGTGGCCCCTGCCACAGGGAACCCTTCAACTACGCGCAGCGCAGTCCCAGCGGCTGGGGCCACTGGGCTGGACTAGGGTGCAACCCAGTCAAGTTCTAGTGTCGATACCTCATCTGGCAGCGGCTCTCTCTTGCCCAAGTTGACAATTGCAAGTTCTCGCCCGGCGTAGGTCTTGGTCGAAGCCCGGTTACCAGGAGGATCTTGAGTGACGATAAGCAAGCTCTCTACATCCTTGACAGTTCTCCAAGATGTTCGCTCTCGCCCAACGACCTGAATAGTTCCAAGTTTCAACGTCAGTTGAAATCTTTTGTTCTTTTTTAGCCACTCGCCGATCTCGTCGTTCCACTCTTGCCAGATCCTGTCAGTGAAGGCTTGCGAATAGCACATGCCAATGTAGAGAATTTCTTCGTGGACCGCTGTTCTCCGATAAGTGTCGACACGGCTGTCCAACCACATATAAACACCTATGTCCCAAGTCCGGGCGTGACTGCGGTCAAAAACCGCCCGCAGCGGAAACCACCCGTGCCATGTCACATACGCTATTTCCATAAGACCCTAGACCACCATGCCTAGCAGGCGATTACTACTGCCTAAATTCAGAACCTCTAATGAGATTGCTTCTGCAAATTCACCGTTCGAGTAGAACTCACGCGTCTGAATCGGGCGCGAAGATTCCCTAGCCAAATCAAACGCCCGAAATGAAGGTCGCTTGGTACTCCAAGGACGCTTGCCAACAAACCATACCTCTCTGGGGCCGCGATCCCACCTCCATAGACCGAATGGCTCTTTCCAAATAGTCATATCTTGAAGGACTCGACGTGCTGCGACTTGCAACGAGACACCAAAGCGCCGAGCTACAGTCCGCAGATTCTCTGTGGAAGCCCGCCCTAATCGAGAGACATATGAAACAGTGTCCTTTGTAGGCATCAATAGTTCTGCCGCAAGAGCGTCGCAGGCTCGCTCTAGGTCTTCGTCCTCCGTGCACAGCCCTTTTTCTTGCGGCAAGGGACCGAATGTGCCTGAAAGGAGCAGGTGTGCAACTTCGTGTGCCAGGGTGAAGCGCCGCCGTACGTACGGGCTCAGCGAATTCAGCTTGATTATGAGTCCGGCGTCGCTCTCAAAGATGCCCCCCTCGAAGGGCAGGTCTTCTTCGACAATTTGTTCGATCCCTAACCTCCTGGCAATCGACTCAAGTGTCTCTCCCGGTACCAAGTAGAGACCGACAAGAAGGCGGACCGCACGCACAGGATCAACTTCGCCAAAGACACGGGCGAGTCTTTTCAAATACCTGTTTTCCTTGTTGCGCCTTTTTCTCACTCCGTTATTTCCCTATCGACCTGAAAAGCGCAGCGAAATACTCCTTGCTGGCAACATTCTCATCCCGACCAAACTTCATGGCGTGGCGCTTTGCTTCGATGGACCCCCAGTATTGGTGCCAGGCCGCAAGTTGAGCTTGATGGGTCTCCCCTCTCTCTAGCGCAGAGTTCTTCATGTTCTTGAAGCTCGTTAACTGCGGGTCTTTGTCCAGCTCAAGCTCGATGTTTATGAGCCTAAGCGTCATCCTAGCGCTGTCTTCCAAACGCCCCTGCTCCGCCGCGACCTTCTTTGCAGCTTCGAACTGCAGACGCGCTTTAGAGCGATAACCCAAACGGAACAGGTACTTGCCATAATCCTCGTGAATATGGGATTTCAGATCCGGGGGAACGTCCGGAACCTGGTTCATTCGCCCGAGCGCATCCTCGAAGAAGCCCTTGGCTGCAGGGTCGTCACTGGCGGCAAACGTTTCCGCAAGGGCCAAACTATACAAAACCCATGCGACTGTTCCTTCAATCCGCTCAACGTCGGAGTGAATACCAGAGAGCAACTCCCGGGCGAGATCGGTCCGGAACCTGTTCACTTCGGTCCTGGCCAATTCGATTGTGTGGCAAATCCTCTTGATTTCTTCACCGCTCGGGAATTCTA
>JALLOH010000548.1 GCA_027717655.1 Acidobacteriia bacterium AH_259_A11_L15 | reverse complement strand
CAGGGCTTCCTGCACCTGGGCGTCGTCGGAGTCTTCGGCGGCGAGCTGCTCGAGCAGGGGCAGGGCGTCCAGGTAGTGGTGGTCTTCGTAGAGCTGGAGCGCCAGGGTGCGGCTGGCGGTGGTGTCGACTTCCGGTTCTGCTGGTTCCTGGGCAGGAGCCGGTGGCCCAGCCAGCAGCCCGGCCAGGAGCAAAGCCGCCGGCAGGGTTCCGGCTGCGCGGCTCGCCGGGCGAGGAGCCCCCGCGCGTTCT
>JALLOH010000547.1 GCA_027717655.1 Acidobacteriia bacterium AH_259_A11_L15 | reverse complement strand
GCGTCGTTGTGGGAATACTGCGAGTTGTAAATCCTCTCCACCGTCAAATCGTGCTTGTCCAAGTAGTGATTCTTGAAGGACTGCCACAGGTGCGGAGGCATCTCCCCCAAGGTGCGGAAGCCGGGGGACTCCTGGCCGCTGCCGCTGCCCAGGTTGACCCGGATTTCCTGGTACTCCTTAGGGGACATCGTCTCCAGCAGGCCGAGCGGCTCGATCATCAGTCGTTCCGCCAGGTGGACCCGGCGGAAGAGGGTGAGGACCCGGTTGGTGTTCTCCCGCTGGAGGTAGTCGTCGATGTCGAGCAACGTGTAGGCGATCAGCTTCATCCACAGCTCTTCCGCCTGGTGGACGACCTGGAAC
>JALLOH010000546.1 GCA_027717655.1 Acidobacteriia bacterium AH_259_A11_L15 | reverse complement strand
CCACTAGATGCCCCTTGACCATCTGCGTGATGGCCGCCAGGTTGACGAACGACGGCGCCCGGATCTTGCACTTGTAGGGCTTGTCCGAGCCGTCGGCGATCATGTAGTAGCCGAGCTCCCCCCGCGGCGACTCGATGACGTGGTAGACCTCGGTGCCCTCCGGGATCTTCAGCATCTTGGGCAGCTTGGCGGTGATCGGGCCCTCCGGCAGCGCGTCGAGGCACTGCTCGACGATGCGCACCGACTGGCGCATCTCCTCGAGGCGCACCAGGTAGGTACTTTCTTCGACGTCTGTGCTGTACCCTCGGGCACACACCCGTTCGAACTCGTGCTTGAGTTCAACCTCGTCTGTGATGGTCT
>JALLOH010000545.1 GCA_027717655.1 Acidobacteriia bacterium AH_259_A11_L15 | reverse complement strand
AAAATCTGATCCGGGCTCGGGACGACGCCATGAAACCGGTGCTGCCCTCCCCAGTTATCGCTGGGCCACCTCCACCATCACGGCCTCCGCGGGGCGCGGCTCAGCGGCTCGCCGCAAGCCGACCTTCAGTTCCCAGACGGAGATAATCGGCACTACCTTGGAAAAAAGCAGGTAAAGGAGAATCATGGCGGAAAAAGTCCCGGCCGTAATCGTGATCTCCACCCACGACGGTTGGTAGGTCCCCCAGGCATAAGGCATGTGCTTATAAGCCAGCGACGGCACCACAATGAGAAAACGCTCCAGCCACATCCCCACGATCACCAGCAGAGAAGCAATAAAGGTTCCCCTGATGGTGCGGAAA
>JALLOH010000544.1 GCA_027717655.1 Acidobacteriia bacterium AH_259_A11_L15 | reverse complement strand
CACACCCACCTTCTCTTTCCCGCCAGCCGGGCCGACGAGTACGAGCAGCGCATCGGGGGGGCCAGCTACGCGCAAATCGCCCGCCGCGGCGGAGGCATCCTTGCCACGGTCAAGAAGCTGCGCCGAACGCAGGGCCAGCAACTCCAGCACCAAGCGCGGCAATGGCTGGCCGAGTTCGCCGCCCACGGCACCACCACACTGGAAGCCAAGAGCGGCTACGGGTTGGACCTGGAAAACGAACTCAAGATGCTGGAAGTGATCCGCCGGCTGAACCAACAGGGGCCCCTGGAACTCATTCCCACCTTCCTCGGAGCGCACGTGGTTCCACCCGAATACCAGCGCCGGCCGGAAAAGTATGTGGA
>JALLOH010000543.1 GCA_027717655.1 Acidobacteriia bacterium AH_259_A11_L15 | reverse complement strand
TGGTGATGCGCTCGACGCTGTAGAAGGTGCGCAGCATCTCTTCGTTGCTCTTCAGCCCCAGGGCGCGGAGGAAGACCGTGCCCAGCAGCTTCCGCTTGCGGTCGACCCGGATGGAGAGCAGGTTCTTGGTGTCGTACTCGAACTCCACCCAGGAGCCCCGGTAGGGGATGATCTTCCCCAGGAAGTACGTGCGGTTGTTCGAGGTCTCGTAGAAGACCCCCGGGGAGCGGTGGAGCTGGCTGACGATGACCCGTTCGGTGCCGTTGATGATGAAGGTGCCGTTCTCGGTCATCAAGGGGAGCTCGCCGAAGTAGACCTCCTGCTCCTTGATGTCGCGGATGGACTTGGCCCCGGTGTCCGGGTC
>JALLOH010000542.1 GCA_027717655.1 Acidobacteriia bacterium AH_259_A11_L15 | reverse complement strand
GTAAAAGACTCCGCCCGCGCGGGGCAGGCCTTCGGCTTCGAGGAAGCGATGGAGTTTTTCCCGCAAGCCCGCGCTGGAGTTCTGGTGGAGCTTCCCGCAGACGCCCACCGAGAGGTGGCCGGCGCGGGGGAACGACCACAGGTAGCCTTCGAAGTCGTCGAGGAAGCGGACGCGCAGGCGGTCGTCTTTGCCGGGCAGGGTGTAGCCCACGGTTTGTTCCAGGTCGCGCGCGCCCGGCCGCCAGCCGTCGCCTTCCAATGCCAGTGAGTTGCGCGCGCCGGTGGCAATGACCAGGAAGTCGCCGCTGAACTCTCCCGCCGTGCTTCTCAGCCGCGCCCCGCCGTTGGTCGAGGCGGTCGTGACC
>JALLOH010000541.1 GCA_027717655.1 Acidobacteriia bacterium AH_259_A11_L15 | reverse complement strand
GATCGACTCCAACCTGGTGGATGCCCAGCAGGCGCGGAGGATTCTGGACCGGCTGGTGGGCTACGAGATCAGCCCGCTGCTCTGGGACAAGGTGAAGCGGGGGCTGTCGGCGGGTCGGGTGCAGACGGTGGCCCTGCGGCTGGTGGTGGAGCGGGAGCGGGAGATCCGCGCCTTCGTGCCCATCGAGTATTGGAGTATCCACGCCAGGCTCGACGCTGCGGCGCCACCGGTCTTTGACGCCAAGCTGATCGAGTACAAGGGCAGGAAGCTCGAGGTTCCCAGCCAGGACGAGACACAGAGAAGCAAGCAGCTAGCGGTTTCCCCCGCCGCGGAAGTGCTACACACCCAGATTGAACAGCAGCGAC
>JALLOH010000540.1 GCA_027717655.1 Acidobacteriia bacterium AH_259_A11_L15 | reverse complement strand
GGATTTCCGGCCTAGCTGCTCGCGCTCGAGGACCTTGGCGCAAACGTTTTCCACCGTGAAGGAAATCTCGGGAATCAGGATGATGTCGGCCTTACCGGCCAGGCCCGCCCAGAGGGCGATCCAGCCGGCGTCGCGTCCCATCACCTCGACGATCATGACGCGGTGATGGCTTTCGGCGGTGGTGTGAATGCGGTCGATGGCCTCGGTGGCGGTCTGCACTGCGGTGAGGAAGCCGAAGGTGAGCTCGGTGACCGACAGGTCGTTGTCAATGGTTTTCGGCACGCCCACCAGGGGCACGCCCCGCTGGTACAAGTCATAGGCGAGCTTCATGGAGCCGTCGCCGCCGATCACCACCAGGGCGTCCGT
>JALLOH010000539.1 GCA_027717655.1 Acidobacteriia bacterium AH_259_A11_L15 | reverse complement strand
GGAACCGGCCTCGTAGGCTTAGTATGGGCGGTTGTCAGGGCGGCCATCGAGAGGCGTGAAAGAATACTCTAGAGCGCAAACCCAAAGATCCCACTACCGGCCGCGAGGTTAGTGGGCTAGTTTACGAAAAGACTAGAGTCATTGCTTGCAAGCCTCACATCCCTGCCGATGCCAGCTCATTCGTTCACTCAGTTGGGACATTTTTTCCTTCGCAGCTTTAGCCATCTGCTTCGACTTGCGGTCTGAAACGCCGCGAAAGACCTTGTTTTGAGGGTAGGCAAAGTAAGCCCATTCCTGTTGGGCGGATTTCCACTCATGTTGGAGTTGTGCGTAAACTTCACAAGGCATGCGTCTTGTGCCTTCCGAT
>JALLOH010000053.1 GCA_027717655.1 Acidobacteriia bacterium AH_259_A11_L15 | reverse complement strand
AAAAATCTGCTTTCGAGTTTTTGGGACGCGCTGGGAGCTTACTCCGGGAAGTTCAGGCGGTGCAGCAGGTCTTTGAGGACGTGTTCTAGGGGGGCGTCGGCCCGCTCAACTTGCCTATTGCGCTGACAAGTTCGCCCAAACGCTTGTCCAGCTGCTGCCGCAATATCTTGGCGTTAATCTTGTCGCTCAGGGCATGACACATCCCAATGAAACAATCTGCTGCCCGAACGTCATTTAGCTCGTGAGCCGCAAACGTGCCAAGAGCTTCTTGTTTCAGGGAAGTCACCTTATCGAGCAGCTTTTGCAGAGTCTCCACCTCACCGCCAGCGAGAGAGAGTTGCTGTTGCTCAATTTCGAGGAGTGACTGTATGTATCCGTCTAGTTTTCGCTCCTTTTCCTTTACACTCCTTTGTCTGAACCATCGGACACCAAAGAAGCCCGCAATGAGGACAGAGAAAATAAAGGATCGAATCCCCTCTGTTTTCTCGACAAATTCAACGGGCAGCAGGGGACTCGCGTGAGGATTGTAGACTCTCTCGGCGCCCCGATGTACGGCAAACTCGGGTTTCTCCTGGGCGAACTGAAGGCCTCCGGCAAACAACTCTGCTAATTGATTTTTCTTCGTAAAGGCTTCACTAACGACAAGCTTGGTCACTTCCTCCACTAGCCCAGCATGAACGTCGGTGCGAGTCAGCAGTTGTGCCCCTAAAGCGACGGTGTGAATGTCAGTGGCCGGCGCTGCGGGAGACTGGTACCGGTAAAGTCCGGCCGGGATCTTGTATTGCGACATGGTGAAATGTTTTGCTGTGAGAGCTTCTACGTAGGGAATGCTGAGTATGTCACACTTTCCTGTGGCGAAAAGTTCCGGGAAAATCGGTGCCTGCACCCCTAGCGTGATGAAGGCCGCATCGAGCGTATCATCCAGGAATCCCTCCTTGATTTTTGGGAAACCTAGGTACTTGGCGTCAATCGAGTTTTCGTCCAAGCCGAAATGTTGCAGAAGAACCAGGCTCCTAGCGTAGTTGCCTGAGTGCTTCAAGCCAAGGTTTACGGTCTTCCCCTTTAAGTCAGCAGGACTCTCGATACCAGCGTCGCGGCGAACGATGAAATGTGCCGGCTGCGAGTACAGGTTGGCGATAAAAGCGACGCTCCCAACTCCTGGTGGCTGAGGCAATAAACCGGCCTCTGTCGTAAAATGTGGAACATGGTGCTTCAAAACATCCACGGTATTCGGCTGGTACAGGGCGAGATCAACCTTTCCTCTTTGGAGAAGAAGAAAGTTTTCGAATGAGCCGTTCGTCGGAACGGTATGAACCGTAACGTTTAGCTGTTCTTCAATTTCCCTGGCCAAACTCTCACTGAGTGGAAGATACACGCCCCCCGGTGGCCCCGTGGCGATAGTAATTTCCTTCGGGAGAGCTGTTAATTTGCGGTAGACTCCAGCGATTATCAGCGGAAGAAGAATTAGGAACACAACTACTGCTATTCTGACCCACTTGTCGCCCATAACCCGCTTCCAGCTAAGCACCTTGCTATTTGGAGCCATCTTAGGCCCTGCCCGCGGCCTCGGGAAACTTTGGGGGACGTTCATGGCACACTGCCGTCGCCTCCCGCCGTCGCCGGCCTTACCCCATCCACGCGGACCATGAGATCTGTAAAATCAATCAATGTACTCGGACCGAGGCTAAGTGGGTAGTCTTCCCAACAAAGTAAATAGGAATTTGGAATCTCACGACCATCTACTATCGTTGGGTAAATCTTCACATGTGATTCGCCCTCGTTCTTGGCTGACTCCGTATACCACTTGTATCTCGTCCCCATCTTATCGAGCTTAATGAAGAAGCCGAACCTCGAATCGCCCGGATCGAAGGAAACGGGTTCAGTAGGATCGATACCGGTCAGCGGGGTCTCGATACGCACCTCTTCCTCCTGGTTGTCGTCGTACCAACCAAAGGGTATAGCCATACCCGAGAAGACCCACTGCGCTGAGGGCTGCTCGACAGCCCTAAAGAGCTCGACAGGAATGGGATTGTCGATAACGGAGCGGTCGTAGCCTCTCCTTGTAAGTAATTCCACGTAAGTTGGTGGGTCAAAGATCCCTCGATAAATCACCAAAGAGTACACTCCTAGCGCAAAGAGCGAAAAAAATATGCCACTGTATGCCAAGACTTTAGCCGAACGGCGTCGCGTGACTTGGAGGATTCCGAAGATGATTCCCAAGATCGCGAAGAAAATTCCGATAGGCCAGGCAGGGACGGAGGCAAGGGGGACGGATAGGAGCGATAGGAGCCCCAATGACAGGCTGGTGATGGCAAAGGCACGAGATCGTTTCCGCGTTGATTCGCCCTGAGCCGAAAGCTGATGCTGGTCTTGGTCTCGTTCTTCCGGGTCAGGCTCTGGAATGACCATTGGGGCCTCGGTTGCCCGCCATCTTAGGCCGCGCCCGCGGACAAGTCAACGCAGGGGGTCAGCGGGTGGCGGGGACGGTGGCGGGCTCGTGCTCGGGGCGAGCAGGCTCGCCGCGGTAGCCGACCTTCTCAGCTACCAGGACGAACTGGTAGGCAAACATCGTCTTCCAAGCGCGGGCCAGCCAGGCCAGCAGGGCGTAGAGCCGGCGCAGCCACCAGCGTTGCATGGTGGTGGGAACGATTTGGGGCAGGGGGAGGGGAGTAGGCTCGACGCGGGCGAGGCGCAGGCCGGATTCCTGGACCAACTGGCGGGCGCTGTCCAGGGTAAAGAAGCGCAGATGAGTGTGGTCGAGTATGCCTTTTTGCCGGTAGGTAAAGTGCCCGGCCAGCAACCCCAGGCGGATGACCAGGTTGGCGATGTTGGGGACGCAGAGGATGAGCTGGCCGCCGGGGCGGAGGCAGGCGGCCGCCTTGCGCAGGGCGGCGCCCGGCTCCACCAGGTGCTCGACCACGTCCGCCAGCAGCACGCGGTCGAAGCGCCCGGCGTAGCGGCTCAAGTCCGCCTGCTCGATGTCCTCGGCCAGCATCTCCCGGCAGTAGGGCCGGGCGGCCGCGGCCGCCGCGGAGTCTTTTTCGATTCCGGTGACCTGGTGGCCGCGGTCGGAGAGCCGCCGGGCCAGGTAGCCGCTGGCGGTGCCGACGTCGAGGACCTCGAGGGGGGACTGCTGGTTCAACAGCCGCAGGATGACGTCGTGGCTGCTGTGGGGCTCGGCCTTAAAGGTGTAGGGCTGGGGCGAGAGGTCGTACTTGCGAACGTAGAGCCAGCCGTGCTTGTGCAGCCAGTACTTGAGGGATTCCTTGACGCACTGGAAGGCATAGAGGAGGCCGTTCACCCGGCAGATTTCGGTGCCGTAGTAGGTGGGGATGGGGCGCTCGGTGAGGCGCAGCCCCTTCTCCTTGAACTGCATCAGGATTTCGCTGTCGAAATGCCACTCGTCGGAGTTGAGTTGGAAGGGGATTTGCCGCAGCGCCGAGCAGCTATAGAGTCGGTAGCCGGAGTGGAACTCGCTGAGGCGCAGGCCGGTGAGGTGGTTCTGGAGGAAGCTGAGGATGCGGTTGCCCAGGTACTTGTAGAGGGGCATGCCGCCCTTCAGGGGGCGGCAGCCGGGGGCCATGCGGGAGCCGAAGACCATGTCGGCCTCGTCCTTCTCGAGGGGCGCGAGGAGTTGGGGCAAGACCTCGGGGGCGTACTGGCCGTCGCCGTGGAGCATGACCACGATGTCGAAGCCGCGCTCGAGCGCGTACTGGTAGCCGCGCTTCTGGTTGCCGCCGTAGCGGAGGTTTTTTTCGTTGCGGTAGACGGCCAGTTTGTGCAAGCCTTTCGCCTGCTTGTAGCCCAGGGCGGCGTAGTAAGTGCTGTCGCTGGAGCAGTCGTCGAAGACGAAGATTTCTTCGGCTTTTTGCATTACTTCCGGCGGGATGCGGTCAATGGTCTGCGCCAGGTGGGAGACGGCGTTGTAGGCGATGACGAAGATGCCGATGCGCTTTGGGCCCATGAGCGAAGTCTCGCGCCCCGCAGCAGCGCCGCCGGGGGAAGATAGCAGCTTTGCCCCCGCTTGTAAATCGGCCCGCCGCAACACGAGATGAGCGCCACGAGCCGACAGGCGTGGCTGGGGGCGGCCGCGGTTCTCCTGCTAGGCCTCCTGGCCTATCTGCCGGCGCTGAACAACCCCTTCATCGCCGACGACTACGCCTTCCTCTCGCTCTCCGCGCGCTTGCAGGCCGACTGGTCGGCCCTGGGTGACTTTCCCCTGGGGGGGCGCCGGCTCCTGGCCCATCTTTTCTTTTTCCTGTGCTATTCGCTGTTCGGGCTGAACCCGGCGCCCTACTACGCGGCCAACCTCTTGCTGCACCTGGCGAATGCCGGGCTGGTGTTCCTGCTGGCGCGCGAGCTGACGGGGGAGGGGCGGGTGGGCTTGGTGGCCGCCCTCTTCTTCGTCGCCTACGAGCGCCACCAGGAGCCGCTGTTCTGGATCAGCGCGCACCACGAGTTGCTGCTTTCCCTGGGCGTGCTGGCCGGGGCGTTTTTCTTCGTCCGCTTCCGGCGCACCGGCGCCTGGGGCTATTACGGACTGGCGCTGGCCGCGTTCGCCGTCGCCGGGTTCTCGAAGGAGTCCTTCGTGGTCCTCGCCCCGCTGCTGGTGCTGCTCGATTGGGCGCTGGAGGGGTGGCGCGGCCGGCGTGGGTGGCTGGTGCACGTCCCCTTCTGGTTGGTCAGTGGCTCTTACTTGCTCTTGATGCGAGTCGGCCCCTGGGCGCGGGAGTTCTACCGGGCCGACTATGCGATTACGCCGCACTTCTTTGAGGTCTACTTGCTCTCGCTGCACCGGCTGCTGCTGCTGGTGTGGCCGTTCCTGCTGCTGGCCGGGCTGGCCTACCGGTGGGTGCCGGGAAGAGGGCGCTTCCGTGAGGTGTTGCGGGAGAGGGCGGGGCTGGTTCTGCTGGGGTGGCTGCTAATAACCATGGGACCTTACAGCTTGGTCCTCTACGTGGACTACCTCTCCAGCCGGCACACCTACCTTCCTTCGGTGGGGACGGCGGGGCTGGTGGCGCTGCTGTTCGTGCGCGGGTGGGAGCGAGGCGGCCGGGGCACCTTGCGAGTGGCCGCGGGGGTGCTGCTGGGGTTGTGCCTGGCGGGGAACGTAGTTCACCTGTGGCGGAAGGATGCCGCCTATCTCGCCCGCGCCGCTCCCACGGAAGAGTTGATTGCGGTGTTGAACCGGGAAGCAGCCAGTTTGCCGGCCTCGCGCCGGCTCATCCTCTATGACTTCCCCTACCCGCAAGTCATTGCGCGCGGGGCGGCTCAATTCTTTACCCCGGTCGATCCCAAACGCCTCCTTGTCCGCCGGGCGGGCGACGGCAAACGGGTGCCACCCGGAAGTTATTGGCTGCGCTGGAATCCCCAGACGAAAGCACTCGAGCCTTCCAGCCCGCCGCAGTAGCCCGCTTTTGGGCGCGGTGGCTCGGGGGCGCGGGCGGGCAAAAGTGCCTTTTTCGGCAACAACATAGCCCCCATTCAGGGCCGTAATATCCCATCCAACCCCTTATTCTCCCTCTTCGGGGAAAAATACTATTGGGCGGCTTGGCGAGTTGGGGTAGAATGCCCGCGACAAACAACTTGTGGAGGAGTGTACGGGGGCTGGCAAGCAGGGCGTAGACAATCTTATTAGGAACGGTTTTCTTCCCCTTTACTTGTTTTGCCGTACCCCCCCACTCCACCGATTCTCGTTGACGAGGAGGGGAATAGCGTATGCCAGTCAGCATGGGCACACGGGCTCTCAAGTACGTTGACCGCGGCCTCAGTTTCACCGCGGGTCTCACCTTCGATACCATCCAGTTTTTCAACAAGTACCGTCCCGGGGCATCTTTCACCCCGAAATGGTCGGAGAAGCCGCTGCTGAAGTCCTGGCAGAAGAGTAAGCCGCACCTGGGCTGGCCGCGGACCACCGATTCGCTCTGCCCCGGCTGCGTCAAGGAAGCCCGCGAACGCATCATCAAGGGCGAGCAGGACTACAAGACCCTGGTCACCGAGAAGGTGGGCGAGATCAAGGCTCAAATCGTCCAGCGCGACGGCCAGGTCTGGATGGTCAAGGATTGTCCCCTCCACGGCCGCTTCGAGGACATCATGGCCATTGACTCGAAGTTCTTGGCCTGGATCGAGAAGAATTTCCCCGGACGGGATATTCCGGCCCATAACGACCGGGAGTTGCACAACCACGGTTCCAGCAGCGTTCGCCACGGGCGCGGCTCGGTCTTGACCGTCGACCTCACCAACCGCTGCAACATGATGTGCGACCCCTGCTTCATGGACGCCAACCAGGTGGGTTTCGTCCATGAGCTCAGTTGGGAGGAGATCACCGAGATCTTGGGGAACGCCATGAAGATCAAGCCCCGCCGGCAGATGTCGGTGCAATTCTCCGGCGGCGAGCCCACAATGTCGCCCTACTTCATCGATGCCATCCGCTACGCCCGCAAGCTGGGCTACAACAGCGTGCAGGCGGCCACCAACGGCATCGAGTTTGCCAAGTCGAAGGAGTTCTGCCGCCGGGCCTTCGAGGCCGGCCTGCGTTACGCCTACCTGCAGTTCGATGGCATCGGCAACGACGCCAACAGCCACCGCCAGGTGGGCAACCTCTTCGACGTCAAGCTGCAGGCCATCGAGAACATCCACGAGGCCGGGATCGACATCATCCTGGTCATCACGCTCATCAACGGGGTCAACAACGACCAGGTGGGCCCCATCATCCGCTTCGCCCGGGAAAACCCCAAGAAGATCGCGTTCATCTCCTTCCAGCCCGTCTCCTTCACGGGCCGGGACGAGGACATCACCCCGGAACGGCGCCTGCGCCAGCGGTACACGCTTTCGCACCTGGCCCATGACGTCAAAGACCAGCTCGGCATCACCGAGCCCACCCGCGACTGGTTCCCGCTCTCCATGTTCAGCGCCTTCTCGGATTTTGCCGATTTGGTCCACGGGCCGGAGGCCGACTGGGGCCAGGTCAGTTGCAGTTGCCACCCCAACTGCGGCGTGGGCACGGCGCTGATGATCAACAAGGAGAACGGCGAGTGGGCTCCCGTGCCCGAGTTCCTCAACGTCCCCAGCCTGGTCCGCGACATCCAGAAGATTACCGACGCCGGGCGCGGCCGGACCTTCTCCAACATCATGCTGGCGCTGGCGCTGCTGAAAAACTACAAGGCCGCGGGCACGCCGCCCAGCCTCACCCTGTACGACCTGATGAAGAAGTTCGACAAGTCCTTCGCTCTGCGGGGGGAGGCGAAGACCCGGGCCAAGTACGGCTACTCCGGTCCCGGCCGCACCCTGGAAGACGAGCGCAAGCGGCGCTCCGACCCCTGGAACCTGCTGTTCGTGGCCGGCATGTGGTTCCAGGACTTGTTCAACTACGACTTCCGCCGCACCGAGATGTGCATCATCCCCTACGCCACCCAGGAGGGCGAGATCAGCTTCTGCGCCTACAACACCGGCGTGGGCTGGCGGAAGATCATCGAGAACATGCACAAGAACGCCACGGTGGCTGAGTGGTACCGCACCCATGGCAAGCACCAGATCTACGCCAAGGGCCGCGAGGTCGAGATGAGCGCCTACGAGACCACCCTCAAGCTCAACCAAGAGGACGTCAACCGCAAGCGCGAGCGGGTCTCGGACGTCCCCATGACCGCGGCGGAAGAAGATCGGCTCCGGCGCAAGGCCGCCTACCAGGCCCAGCAGGTTCGGCAGATCTACGAGGAGATGGTTCTCAAGAAGCCCAAGGCGACCGTGGTCCAGATCGGCAACGTGCAGCCGGCTCCCAGTCACACTCCGGTGGGCTCCTCGGCGCAGGGTGACGACTAGGGGGGCCAAAATTCGGGAACTCTGTTCAGATTGAGGTCATCTAAAGTCGAATAAGGAACGCCGGGAACAAAGGAGCGATTATGGCGCAGGCACTGAAAATGCTGACGGCACGCCGACCCCAGGTGGAGAAGGTCACCAAGCCTCTGAACATCGACCGCCACCCCTTCGAGGACTACCTCTCCAATACCTATATGCGCAAGTTCCTGGGCCTGCTCACCCAAAAGGGCGCCGACGGGCAGTGCTACCTGGAGAAGCTCTTCGCCACCTACGACTCGCCCGATTTGTCGGTGGTGGACAAGCTGAAATACGGCCTGCCCCACCAGGCCATCGAACTCTTCCGTGGCAAAGCGGGGGTGTCGAAGGACGTCATCAAAGCCAAGGTCTTCCACCACATCCCCACCGTGCGCTCTCTGGTGAACACGGCCAAGTCCATCGCCACCTACGGCCTCACCACCCCCCAGCGCTTCACCGCTCCCCTCATCGTGGTCTGGAACATCACCCAGGCCTGCAACCTCACTTGCAAGCACTGTTACCAGGACGCCACCCACAAGCCCCTGGCCGATGAGCTGACCTGGGAGGAGAAGCAGCGGGTGCTCGATGAGATGGCCGATAGCTACGTCCCCTTCATCGCCTTCGCCGGCGGTGAGCCCCTGGTCTGCAAGGACATCTGGAAGGTGCTGGAGCATTGCAAGAAGCGCAGCATCCACGTCACCGTGGCCACCAACGGCACCATGCTCACCAAGGACGTCTGCCAGCGCCTGGTCGAAGTGGGCGTCAAGTACGTCGAGGTCTCGCTCGATTCCATCGACCCGGACGAGCACGACAGCTTCCGGGGGCTGCGCGGGGCTTGGAAGCGCTCCACCCAGGGCATCCGCAACATCGCCTCCACCCCGGGCCTGCGCGCCGGCGTCGCCACCTGCTTCACGCGGCAGAACGTGCACACCGCTGACGACATGATCAACCTGGCCAAGGACCTGGGCTGTACCACCTTCGTGCACTTCAACTTCATCCCTGTCGGCCGGGGGAAGGAGATTGCCCAGTACGACTTGACCCCCGCGCAGCGCGAAAATCTGCTCCGCACCCTGAACAAGTTCCTGCAAGAGGGGGAGATTTCCATCATGTCCACCGCCCCTCAGTTCGGGCGCGCCTGCATCGTCTACGGCTCGGAGGAGGGCCTGATGGCCACCGGCCACGCCGGCTCCGGCCGCGGGAAGGAGACCAAGGTGCTCGCCAAGTACATCGGCGGCTGCGGGGCCGGCCGGTGCTACTGCTCCATCCAGCCCAACGGCCGGGTCAATCCCTGCGTCTACATCCCCTCCCATGAGGTGGGCGACCTACGCAAGTCCCACTTCCTTGACATCTGGAACAACTCCCTGTTCGACCTGCTCAGCGACCGCGATGACCGCGGCGACCACTGCGGCATCTGCGACTACCGCCACTACTGCGGCGGCTGCCGGGCCCGGGCGGTCAGCTACCTGGGCGACATCCAGGCGGGCGACCCGGGCTGCGTCTACAACATCCACGCGTGGGATGAGGTTACCGCCGGCCAGAAGAAGGGCTTGGCGGTGCTGGGGCAGGACGCTTTCCCCGACAACTTCCTGGCCAGTATGACCGACGGCAAGGTTCCCAGCCAGCAGAAGGCCCCCGACGTTCTGCTGAACCAGCTTTCGACCGTGCTCGACGACGTGGTGGGCCAGCCGGGCGCCGCCGCCCACGGCGACGACTAGTTTCGGGTTCCAACCCCCCGACGCCTGTCGGGGGTTACCGCTGCCGCTTAGAAAGGCGGAACCGGTCGCCTGATCGGTTCCGCCTTTTGCTTTTCCCTACCCTTATAGGGGCGGGCTTCACGCCCGCCGTTTTTTTGCGCGGGCGGGGATGGTTCGGCGAGGCTCACCACAAGTAAACCCCGCCCCCACAGGTTGGCCGCTTGGGCGGGGAGCCGCGGAAGTTCGTAGGGGAGACCATCAATTGAGATGCTTCTCCCGCAAAGCGGGATCAGCATGACAAGAATGTTGGTTGCGCTGAAAGAGGGCGTCGCGCGCTATTAGGCCGGGGTGCGGCGGTTGGCGGGCAGGGGCTCGGAGACGATCAACATCACACTCTGGTTGAGCTGGTGCTCGCTGAGCGAAGTATCCAGCCGCAGGAACTCCGCTACCCCCGGGCTGATCTGCGGGGGCTCGAACCCCAGGTGAGTGGTGCGCACCTGCTGGCGCCCCTGGGGCAGTTGCGCCGCCAGCTCCGCCAGCACCGAATCCACGCGGCGGCGGCTCAGCGCCAGGTTGTACTGCTGGCCGCCGATGCGGCTGGCGCGCCCCACCAGGAGCACCTGCCGGGAAGGGTCCCCGGCCAGGTTGTGTATGTGGACGAACTCGCGGATCGCCACCCGGTCTTCCGCCGTCAACTGGTGCTGGTTGATGGGGAAGTAGACCACGGCGAAGCCGCTGCGCCGCAGCCACTCCAGGTGCCGCTGGAACACTTGCATGACCACCGGCCGGCACACGCGCTCGCAGTCGTGCAGGTGCTGGTACCAGGCCTGCTTGGAGGTCGTCCCCCGGGCCAGGTCTTCCCGGTAGCTCTGCAAGTGGCGCAGGAATTCCTGGCTGTCGCCGCCGAAGTTCTTATTGATGACTTCTTGGAAAATCTGCGCCCAGGTCTGCTGGGTGAGCCAGGGGTTCTGCCCGATGAGGGGGTTGACGGTGAAGAGCGCCTGGGCGGTCTCGCGGGAGAAAAGATCGGTCTGGCCGCTCTCGCCAATCTGGCCGATCAGCTCGGCCACCACCGCCTCGCTCAGGCCGCTGTCCGGCTCCAGTTGGATCCGCCAGGGCTTCTGGGTCGGCTGGGCTACGAAATTTTCTTCGAAGGGCTGGTAGCCTTCCCGCTCCACCCGCAAGGTGTAGCGGTAGCCGTTTGTCAGCCCGCCCAGCTCCAGCGGGGTCTGCCCGGCTGGGTCGCCGTCGAGGAACACCGCGGCGCCCTCGGGCTCGGTTTCGATCTGCAGCGCCACCTGGTCGGCCGGCCACAGGAACACCGTCAGCGCTACCAGCATCACCGCCACCACCAGGTACGCCGTCTTGGGGACGCCGGAGCCGCCCGTCCACGGGTGCGGCGGCGCCGGCGCGCCTGCCTCGGCAGTGGGCGCGGGCTCGGCTTCCAGATCCGGAGCGGGCTCGGCTTGCGGCTCGGGCGCGGGGGCCGGGGCGGGCTCGGGCTCCGACCCGCGTTCAGGCACGGCGTGGCCTACCTGGGTGGATTCCGGCTTAGTCCGGTCCACGCAGCGGGGGCAGTGGGACTGCCACAAGGGCACTTCTCGGCCGCAATCAGGACACAGCCAACTCATGGCAATTTATCCTTGTCTCCTCGCCCTTGACCCTTCTTCCTCCTCTATAGGATGCTTCTCTGGGGGGGGGCGCGCACTGAGAAAATGACGTAGACAGCCAGCCAGCCGCTTATTTATAATCCGGGGGTTGTTTTGCAGGCGAGTTATCTCGGAGGACTCTCCAGCCTAGGATAGTTGTCCGGACCCACTCTGCCCGGGGAAGGAGCGAGGATGAGCCAGAAGGGGGTCGAGACGGTCGCGCCCGGCCCGGGGAGCCTGAACCACGTCAACGGGTTGCGGCTGCGGGCCGAAACCCTGACCGTGACCACGCGCGACCGGGTGGAGCTGGTAAACATCACCGAATTGCTGGCCGAGCAGGTGCGCACGAGCGGCATCCGGGATGGCCTGGTGCTGGTGAACTCGCTGCACACCACGCTGGCGCTGTTTATCAACGAATTCCAGGCCGCCCTGCTCGATGATATCCGCTCCTTCCTGGAGCGGGTGGTGGTCCAGGGCGACTACTACAAGCACAACGACCCCGAGTTGTCCGACTGCGACCGCTTCAACGCCCACGCCCACCTGCGCGCCATGCTCCTGGGCCACAACCTGGCCCTGCAAGTCCAGAACGGCGAGCTGGTGCTGGGCACTTTCCAATCGGTCATCCTGGCCGAGCTCGACGGCCCCCGCGAGCGCTCCCTCCAGCTCCAAATCCTGGGCGCCGCCTAGCAGAAAAAAAGCGAAACTAGAAATTGGAAAATAGAAAATCGGTGCCGGTCTGCCCATTTTCTGATTGCTGTTTTCTATTTTCGCTTTTCACTTCCCATGGCGTGCCTTGCGCTCACACCTAAACAGCGTTATCATGACAGTGTTCTCCGACCCCGGCTGACCTACGGGAGAGACAACCCAGGGCGCCGGGGCGATACCGTGTCCCGCGAAAGCGGGACGCGCCCCAATGCGGAAAGGAGAATCGAAGCCTATACCGCCGGGGTATAGGCTGAAGTTTTTAGGCTTTATGCTGCGAGACACTTACGGGCGGCAAATCACCGACCTGCGCGCCTCGGTCACGGACCGCTGCAACTTCCGCTGCATCTACTGCCGCGCCGCCGAGCCGGAGAACTACCAGCCCCCGGAGCACCTGCTGACTTTTCCCGAGCTGCTTCGCCTCTGCGACATCCTGGGCCGGCTGGGCCTGCGCAAGATTCGCATCACCGGCGGCGAGCCCCTGGTGCGACCGGGGGTGGAAGATTTCGTTGCCCGCCTAGTTGCCCTGGGCCGCTACCAGGACATTGCCCTGACCACCAACGGCCTGGCGCTGGCGGAAAAGGCCGCCACCCTGAAGGCGGCCGGCTTGCAGCGGGTCAACGTCAGCCTCGACTCGCTGCGGGCCGAGCGCTTCGATGCCATCACCCGCACCCGGGGGGTGCTGCCCCGGGTGCTGGCGGGGATCGAAGCCGCCCAGGCCGCCGGCCTCCATCCGGTCAAGGTGAACGTCGTCATCGTGCGCGGCTTCAACGACGACGAGATTGTGGACTTCGCTTGCTTTGCCCGCGAGCGCGGCCTGATCCTGCGCTTTATCGAGTTCATGCCCCTGGACGCCGACCACATCTGGGACCGCAGCCGGGTGCTGCCCGCGGCCGAGATTCAGCGGAGGCTGGAGGACGCCGGGCTGCCGCTGGAGCCGCTGCCGCGAAACTACGCCAGCGAGACTGCGCTCCGCTACCGCTTCGCCGACAACGGCGCCGGCGAGGTCGGCTTGGTGGCCCCGGTCTCGGAGCCCTTCTGCGGTAAGTGCAGCCGCATCCGCCTGACCGCTGATGGTAAGATACGGACGTGCCTGTTTTCGCAGCTGGACCACGACTTGCGGGGCCGGCTGCGGGGCGGCGCCAGCGACGCCGACATCGCCGCCGAGGTGGAGCGCATCATAGAAACGAAGGAGGACGGGCACCACATCAACGACCCGGATTTCACGCCGCCCAACCGAACCATGGTGTTCATCGGCGGCTAGAGACGAAATGAAGATGGCCCCCACAGTCCTCGAACCCCTCCAGCAGCCGGAGACCGTCCGCGTCCCTGAAGTCGAGAAGGGCGTGGGCTGCAACTTCGACAGTTACCTGCTGGTTCCCGACCACACGCTCGACGAGCGCATCGCCGCCGCCAAGCAGGCGCTGGGCGAGCGCGTGGTGCTCCTGGGCCACCACTACCAGCGCGACGAGGTGGTCAAGTTCGCCGACTTCCAGGGCGACTCGCTGAAGCTCTCCCAGCAGGCCGCCGCGCAGAGCGGGGCCGAGTTCATCGTCTTCTGTGGCGTGCACTTTATGGCTGAGAGCGCCGATATCTTGCGGCAGCCCCACCAGCAGGTGATCTTGCCGGATTTGAACGCGGGCTGTTCGATGGCCGATATGGCCGACATCGAGCAGGTAGAGGACTGCTGGGAGCAACTGGAGGAAGTCGGCCCCCTGAATGTTATCCCCATCACCTATATGAACTCCACCGCCGCCATCAAGGCCTTCACCGGGCGGAAGGGCGGCGCTGTCTGCACCAGCTCGAACGCTTCGGCGCTGTTTGGCTGGGCCTTGGCGCGCGGAGAACGAATTCTCTTCCTGCCCGATGAGCACCTGGGCCGCAACACCGCCTACCGCATGGGCATCGGGCTCGAGGAGATGGTTGTCTGGGACCCCCGGCGCGACCTGGGCGGCCTCACCCCGGAGCAGCTCCGCCAGGCCCGCGTCATCCTCTGGAAGGGCTACTGCTCGGTCCACCAGCGCTTCCTCCCCGAGCACGTCGAGCGCATTCGCCGCCAGCATCCCGGCATCCGCGTCATCGTCCACCCCGAGTGCCGCTGGGAAGTCTGCCAGCAGGCCGATGAGCTCGGCTCCACCGAAAAGATTCGCCAGGCGGTTGTCGCCAGCCCGCCCGGCTCCCAGTGGGCGGTGGGCACCGAGATTCACCTGGTGAACCGCCTGGCCCGGGAGCATCCGGAGAAGTTCATCGTCTCGCTCGACCCCAACGTCTGCGTCTGCACCACCATGTTCCGCATCGCCCCCCAGCACCTCTGCTGGGTGTTGGAAAACCTGACGGCCGGGCGGGTGGTGAATCGCATTCAGGTGGATGCGGAAACCCGGACGTGGGCGTGCGTGGCGCTCGATCGCATGCTGAGTCTGAGTTAGCGCAATGGCCGACGAGGAACGCGACGACCAATTCGACCAGGACGAGGAGCGGGAAGAAAAGCTCTTCGACCACCAGGAGGCCGAGCGCCTCCTGCCGCTGCTCGAGTCCCTGATCTCGACCGTGGTCGAAGAGAAGAAGCTGGTCGAGGGCATCGACGAGGAGTTCGCTCGGGTGCAGAACCGCATCCTGCTCTATGGTGGCCTCGTCCCCCCCCTACGGCTACCTGGCGCAGAAGAAGCTCCACCGCGACACCTCGGCCAGCGCCCTCCGCGAGGCCCTGACCCGCATGGAGCAGACCGGCTGCATCGTGAAGGACCTCGATATGGGTTTGATCGACTTCCTCAGCATCGTCAACGACGAGCAGGTCTATCTCTGCTGGAAGCGCGGCGAGCCCAGCATCCGTTACTGGCACCGCCTCGACGAAGGCTTCGCCGGTCGCAAGCCCTTGGGGTCTTCCCAGGGCGAGCGGCACGGCTCCAAGCCCAACTAGCTCTGTTTCGAAGAAGGGCACGAAGAAGCCCTGTCATTCTGAGCGAAGCGAAGAATCTCAGCGGAGCGGATTTGCAGAGCTGAGATTCTTCGCCTGCCCTGCTTGCCCTGAGCGAAGCCGAAGGGAGCGGAGCCGAAGGGTCGCCCCCCCGATTCTTAGGAATCGGCGGGGCTCCTCAGAATGACAATCAGGATTCGAGGAAAGAGAGAATCAGTGGCTGAGCATAAGCCCAACCGCTTGCAGAATTCGCAGAGCCCCTACCTGAAGAGCGCCGCCCACCAGCCCGTCCACTGGTACCCCTGGGGCCCGGAGGCCTTCCAGCAGGCCAAGAAGGAAGACAAGCCCATCCTGCTCGATATCGGCGCCGTCTGGTGCCACTGGTGCCACGTGATGGACCGGGAAAGCTACGAGAACCCGGAAGTGGCCGGGCTCATCAACCAGCACTTCATTCCCGTC
>JALLOH010000538.1 GCA_027717655.1 Acidobacteriia bacterium AH_259_A11_L15 | reverse complement strand
GTGCTTAGGCTTGGCCCTATTGTACACCCTGAAAGTTGGCTTGCATGCGGCTTCGCACTAACCGCACCAGCTCGTCCAGTTGCTCTTTCTTCCAATCGGCGGTGGCGATGGGCGGATCGAGAATGACTTCGATGCGCCCCGGGCGAATATGCCAGGACCGCGGTGCGAGCACCGGCCGCGAGCCGCGGATGGTTACCGGGATGATGGGCGCCCCCGCCTTCAACGCCGCCAGGAACACCCCGGTTTTGAACTCCTCCAGCCCCCCCGCTCACGCTGCGCCCGCCTTCCGGGAAGACCACCACCGAAGTCCCTTCCCGAATGTAACTCACTGCCTGCAACAGTCGGCGCGCATCCGCGCGCACGTTCTTC
>JALLOH010000537.1 GCA_027717655.1 Acidobacteriia bacterium AH_259_A11_L15 | reverse complement strand
GCGGAGGAGCGCAACATCGCCAAGGTACTCTCCCGCCCGCGCGTAATAACCCAGGACAACGTGACGGCGGAGGTGAGGCAAGGGTCGCGCATCCCGGTGCAGACCGTAGTCAACAACACCATCTCCACCGAGTTCGTGGACGCGTTGCTCCGGTTGGAGGTGAGACCCCACATCACCGCCGAGGGCACGGTGTTCCTCGACATCGTGATCGAGAACGCTATCCCCGATTTCGCACTGGGCAACCCGATCACCGGCGTCCCGGCCATCAACACCCAGTCCACCACCACCCAGGTTTTGGTGGCCGACGGCGGCACGGTGGTGATCGGCGGGATTATGATCACCAACAACTCCACCCGCATTGCCCAGGTC
>JALLOH010000536.1 GCA_027717655.1 Acidobacteriia bacterium AH_259_A11_L15 | reverse complement strand
ACTTTGCCTCGGACGTAGACGTCGCTGACGTCGCCCAGCGTCATCACCAACGTGGCCTGAGAGCCCAGCACCAGGATGGAGCTGACGGCGTCGCCCACTTCGACGTCGCGGGAAAGCACCACGCCGTCCATGGGGCTGACGATGGTGGAATTGCGCAAGTCTTCCTCGGCGCGCTCGAGCGCCGCCCGGGCTTGCGCCACGCGGGCTTCCGCCTGGGCCACCTCGGCGCGGGTGACCGCCACGTTGCGCAGCGCAGCCGCCTGCTTGTTCAGGGCCATCTGGTAAGCCTTCTCGGCCTCATCCCGCACAGCCTGGGAGATCAATCCTTCTTCTTGGAGTTGCTGGGCGCGCTCGGAGCTCGCCCTTAGGA
>JALLOH010000535.1 GCA_027717655.1 Acidobacteriia bacterium AH_259_A11_L15 | reverse complement strand
CGGAATCCGTCCAGGCTAAGAAAGAACTGACCGAAGCCAACCTGCGCCTGGTGGTCTCTATCGCCAAGAAGTACACCTACCGTGGCCTGCAGTTCCTCGACCTGATCCAGGAAGGCAACATCGGTCTGATGAGGTCAGTGGACAAGTTCGAGTGGCGCCGCGGCTACAAGTTTTCCACCTACGCCACCTGGTGGATTCGCCAGGGCATCACCCGCGCCATCGCTGACCAGGCCCGTACCATCCGCATCCCGGTGCACATGATCGAGATCATCAGCAAGCTCATCCGCACCTCGGGGCAGCTGGTGCAGGAGCTGGACCGCGAGCCTACCTCCGAGGAAATCGGCAAGCGCATGGAGCTGCCGGTCTTCAAG
>JALLOH010000534.1 GCA_027717655.1 Acidobacteriia bacterium AH_259_A11_L15 | reverse complement strand
ACCCTGAGCGGCAACCCGCTGGGGGTCTCGGCGGGCCTCGCTGCACTCCGCCTGCTGAAGCCACCGCGCACCTACGAACGGCTGGAAGCCCTGGGGGCGAAGCTGGGCGACGGGCTGGCGCAGGCAGCGAAAGACGCGGGCGTGCCCGTGCGGGTGAACCGCTGCGGGTCGATGCTAACCGTGTTCTTCACCGACGAGCCGGTGACCGACTACGCTTCTGCCAAGCGCTCTGACACCGGGCGCTTCGCCCGCTTCCACCGCGCCCTGCTCCAGCGGGGCGTCTGGTGGCCGCCCTCGCAGTTCGAGTGCGCCTTCGTCTCCCTGGCGCATAACGAGCAGGACATCCAGATGACGCTGGAGGCCGCGGGCGA
>JALLOH010000533.1 GCA_027717655.1 Acidobacteriia bacterium AH_259_A11_L15 | reverse complement strand
GCTATAGTGGCAACGGTCAGACACCCACCCCGAGGGCGGTATGGCGGAGAAAGAGTTCAAGTGCTCGCAGTGCGACCTGCCGGAAGGGAGGTGCGCCTGCGAGAAATACTGCTGTCTGTGCCAGAACATGGAAGGGGTGCGGTTGGTCGGCGACGGCCTCTACTATTGCACCGACTGCCGCGAAGCCTGCGACTACAAGACCCAGGAAGAAATCGCCTAGTCGCTGGGAACCGCGGGCCGGGCGCCCCTTGGTACGATTGGCAAGGCAGCCCTTTTTGGTGTATTCTCCCTGCGCCTCGCGCCCACCGCCCCGAGGGGCAGAGTTGCGCACGTGGGGGAGGAAGGACGCCGCGCACTGTTCCGGTATGGAG
>JALLOH010000532.1 GCA_027717655.1 Acidobacteriia bacterium AH_259_A11_L15 | reverse complement strand
TTAAATTAAACGAAAGGACCCATCATGGTAGGCAATGAGTTGGACAGGCGGAGTTTCTTGAAACTAACCGGGACAGGAGTCGCTTTTGCGTCCGTTCCTATTTCGTGGCAGCTCGGCGAGGGAAAAAATGTCACGATTACCTTCCCAAGAGCTGCCGTTCGGGAGGTTCGAAGAAACCGGGTGAGGCTCACGCTGCGGAGGGGCCAGAGGATCCGCATCCGGTGGATCTAAAGACTAACCTGAACGGAAGAGCGACGGGGTGGTGCCCGCGGGAGAGGCGAGGGGCGCGAGCTGCGGGTAGTGCCGGAGCAGGGGCGGAGGCACGCGCACCGGCTGGCGCGTCAGCCGGTGGATCAGTTGTAGTGCGTTCGTC
>JALLOH010000531.1 GCA_027717655.1 Acidobacteriia bacterium AH_259_A11_L15 | reverse complement strand
CCTAGGCCTCCCGCCCCCACGGCTGTTGAGCCCTGAACCTGGTTGCTTACATTTGCTTGTCTAGCCCGTCCAATGACACAGGCCGGTAGGAAGTCGGTGGGCCTCCGCTGTGGCCCCCTCGCGGGCGTTGCTGCAACGGGGCGCGCGGTGAACATTTCGGGTGCCCTTTTCGTATCCCCGGGTAGGACTCCGCCGCTCCGACACTGGGGGCAAAAGCATGAACAACAACCATAAACGCAACCGGAAGCGCCGGCGGCTGATTTTCTTCGGCCTCATTGGGGTAGGGCTGGTGGGGACGCTGGTCACCCTGGCCACCCTCCTGCGGACCGCGCCCCAGATCGATCCCTCGAGGCTGGCCGAAGTAGAGCGGGGC
>JALLOH010000530.1 GCA_027717655.1 Acidobacteriia bacterium AH_259_A11_L15 | reverse complement strand
GAACGGCGAACCGGGCGCTTCCCTGAAGCCATCTTTTCCATCGCCGAGCAACACCGTCACATCGTGGCTGCCCGTGTTGGCGGTGGCGAGATCCAGGAGGCCGTCACCATCGAAGTCACCCACCACCACGTCGGCGGGCTCGGCGCCGACCGGCCAGGGCGACCCCGGAGCCGGCGTGAATAGAGGGCGCGCAGGTTGCGCCTGGCAGCTCAACGTGAGCGGCGCCAGGAGCACGGTCATGGCCAGCGCTTTCTTCACGGAAAGCCTACGGTTGGGCGAGGTTGAGCTGGAGGATTTCCTGCTGCTTGGCGAAGAGTTCTTGCAGGCCGCCGCGGGCGAGCTGGAGCAGGCGCTCCAACTGCTGCTCGGTCGCCGCC
>JALLOH010000529.1 GCA_027717655.1 Acidobacteriia bacterium AH_259_A11_L15 | reverse complement strand
GGATTCGCCTCGAAGGGGGGTGAGCGGATGAGAAAATACCGTCTAGGGAAGCTGGTCTTGGCTGTGCTGGCGCTGGCCACGGTGGCCTGCGGCAGCGCCAAGACATCGAACTATTACACGCTGCGGGTGAACCCGCCGGCGGGCCGTTCGTCCGTGCTGGCGGAGAAACAACTGGGCGTGGCTTTGCCGCGGGCCACGCACCTGCTGCGGCAAGACCGCCTGGTGTACTTCACCGACCAGAACCAGTTGAACTACTATGAGTACCACCGCTGGGCGGAACCCCCGCCCTTTATGGTGCAATCCCTGCTCATCGAGGAGCTCCGCGGAGCCGGCCTTTTCGACAACGTCGTGCACTACCGAGCCCAGAAAGGTTTGGAC
>JALLOH010000052.1 GCA_027717655.1 Acidobacteriia bacterium AH_259_A11_L15 | reverse complement strand
CTCCTGTGGTTGTGGACGCCGAGCAGGTTGCCCGCCTGCGGGCCCAGAATCGTTCCTGGCGCGAGATCGCTCAGGAACTAGGGGTGGGAGCCACCACGGCCCGGCGGGCTGTTTCTAGGCTTGCCAAAACTCCTGCCGAAACTATCGAGCCCAATCTACTTGCAAGGAATATCAAGAAAATCAGTTAGGGTCCAGCCTCTGGTTTCCCCCACCAGAGTTCTCTTCCTAGCTACCAGCCCAAAGGGTCTTTTTCAGCAGCTTGCATCTGACTGATTCCCTTGACCACAGAAAGCGAAGTCTGGCTGTGCCAAAGCCTGACCATTATGGCAGGGCGACGAACCGGCTGGCGCGGACTCTTCGTACTGTACAGTACAGTAGAACCGACTAGAGGATCGCATAGAACGTTCCTAGATCTATGCTCATAGAACTCCGTTTTCGTGCAGAACCTTGTTGCAATGTGAAAGGCGTACCGTCCCAAGACGAGGGTAGTGGGGTGTAGTCTCCCCGCTGCGCATGGGTACCAGTACCGGTACTGGTACTTACTCGGTTGGTTTGCTACTTTCCGACTAGGGCTGCTCAAAAGGAAATGGTTTCGGCACACCGCGTTGACTCGCCTGGCGGCGGGGCCTAAGATGGCCGCCAAGAAGGGCGGATCACAGATGAGTGGGCGTCCTCCGGTGGACGGACGAGGATAGGCAGCCACGCCGAGGACGCGCCGCTGTAGGAGGGGGACATGGCCAAGGCGCAGGAGACGGGAGCATCGCCACGGAAGGGCCGGCGCTGGCTGTGGCGCGCAGTGCTGCTGGTGATTCTCGGGCCGATTGTGGTGTGGAACTTTCGGCATGCCACCCAGTTGCAACCGACGGGGGTGGTTAGCGACCTGAGGACAATACGCACAGCGCTGATAACGTACGCCTCCTCCTTCAACAACGGTTTCCCGGCGAGCTTGGAGGCACTGGGGCCGAACCTGGAGGGCGAGGACAACTGCGAGGCGGCAGGGATGCTCGGCCCAGACCTGGCGGTGGCGGAGCCCCAGAGGCACGGCTACAACTACTTCTATAGGCCGGCGGGGGAGCGGCTGAGCGAGCCGGAGCCGGGGTGCTCGCAGGGCGGCTATTTGGGCTACACGCTGAGCGCCCGGCCTCTACGATACAGGCCAGGGTGGTGGAGGCCAGAGTGGTCGAGCTACTTCACCGACGAAACCGGGGTGATCCGCTGGACGAACGAGGATCGGGCGGCGACGGCGGAGGACCCGCGGCGCTAGGCACCCTTCCGCTGCCATGCGCACCGACCCGCGCTTCCAGGCCCTGCTGCGCCGCATGAACTTCCCGGAGTAGGTTACTCACCCCTACTGTGCCGAAACGCTGTGGTTTTGGCGCGCCAAAAGGCAACCGTTTGATACACGTGCCCTAGGAGCAGCCCTAGTCAATTGGCAGCGTACCAGTGGGTGTGGTCCGATACACCTTGCGTTGACATACCTTCCAGGCGTGCCTAAGATGGTTGCCACCTGGCGCGTTACTCTCTATGGGTGACTAAACGCTCGACCACTATTGCATCGTTGAAAAATTTGCAAGGTACAAGCTTCACATAAAGGAAAGTGAGACGATGGGAAGCCTCTCTCTGAGTTTGCTGATAAGCAACAAGCCCTTTTCACCTCTATGGATTTTTGCCTTCATCGGTTTCCTAGCTGCAGTGGGAATAGTCTTCTGGGGAATCCGTAAGTGGAAGTTGGCTGACGCTACCAAGAATTGGCCAGTGACCGAAGGGAAGGTAATTTCCAGCGGACTTAACTGGCAGGGTGGTAACTTCATCCCTGAAGTAACCTATGAATACGTGGTCGATGGTGTAGCTCATAAAGGTGAGACTATTTCCTTCCAACTTGAAGGTCATGCCCTGCCGAAAAGAAGCGCAGGTGAGATTGTCAGTCGATACCCCGAGGGAAAGACCGTGCTTGTGCATTTTGACCCAAGGAATCCCCAATTGGCGGTGCTAGAAGCGGGGGCGAGCAAACTTTACCTAGCGAGGTATTTTGTGTTTGCAATGATTTTTCTGCTAATCGCATTCACACTCAGTTTGTTGGCTGATTGAGCCTTGCTTCGCCGGATAGCGGGACCTCCTCCGCCCCATACACTTCCCAGCGTAGGCTCCTCAATTAAGTTACTTCTTTGCTCACGCCGCACCCCGTGTACCAAAAGGAAATGGTTTTGGCACAGCCTGAGTGGCCGACGCGTTGACTTGCCTGCGGGCGGGGCCTAAGATGTCCCCGCTGAGCGGGTTTCTTTCCCTTAACCAGGTTTCGAGGGCATAGGCGATGAAAAGCTATTTGTTTCGCGCCTTACTCTGTGTGCTCCTGTGTGCGTTGGTGGCCGGGCTGGCAACTGCGCGCACGATTGAGTTTGAAACCACCGAGGTCACCGCAGCCGATGTGGCCCTTTCGCCCGACGGCCAGTGGCTGGTCTTCACCATGCTGGGCCACCTATTCCGCCTTCCGGTCGAAGGCGGCACCGCCGAGCAGCTCACCTTCGGGCCCTACTACGACACCGACCCGGTCTTCTCGCCCGACGGCACCCGTGTGGCCTTCGTCTCCGACCGGGACGGCAGCGAGGGCAACGTCTTTGTGCTGGAGCTGGCGACCGGGCAGATTAGTCAAGTCACACACGAGCCCTGGGCCGGCCGGCCCGTATGGACTCCCGATGGCCAGGCGATCGTCTATCTGAGCTTCATGCGTGACCCGGCACACTTTGGAGTGCCGACCGCCATGCCAGCTCTGGTCCGCCAGCTTGCCTTGGGCGGAGGAGAACCAGAAACCCTCAGTACCCCGCCGCGCCTGTTCCGATCGGTCTTCTACCTGCCAGATGGACGCTTGGCCTGGACGGTGTTCGAGGGACGTCCAGCCTGGACGGTGTGGACGGGTGGGCCAGTTGCAGCACCGCGTACCACCACACGGGTTGAGGTAATGAGCCAGGAGGGTACGGTGTCTACCCTGCGGACGATCGAGGGCATCGCGCATCGTCCAACAGCGAGTCCCCAGGGCGATGGGCTCTACTGCCGCCGCCTCCCCACCCCGCGTCTGGGTGGCTGGTACCCCGATGAGGAAGAGTTGATCTTCCTCCCGCTCCCCGAGGGCGCTGAACGACATATCTTCGCCGTGTCAGGGACGAACGGCTGGGATTGGGGGCCACGATTCTCCGTGGCGACAGACGGCAAGAGTCTTTATCTGGGCGAGGCCGGGCGGCTATGGAAGATTGCACTGCCCGACGGCGCCCGCGAACCCATCCCCTTCAACGCCCACGTAAAGCTAGAAATTCAAGACCCGGTGCCGCCACCCAAGTGGACCCCAAGGGAAGTGGGGAGCTCCGCTCCGCTCCGAAGCATCCTGAAACCGACTCTCTCACCGGATGGCCGCCGCCTGGTGTTCGGCGCGGCACGCTATCTCTGGCAACAGCCTCTGGACGGCGGGCCAGCCGAGCGATTGTCTGAAGACCACGCCTTTGAGCGGGATCCGGCGTTCTCCCCGGACGGGCGCCAGCTCGCGTTCGTGCGCTTCGAGCATGGAAAGCAAGAAGTCCGCGTGTTCGACTTTGCCAGCCGCAAGACGCGCACGGTGGCCTCCGGGGACTTCTACTGGCAACTCAGCTGGAGTCCCGACGGTCAGCGGCTGGTCTATTTGAACGGCGACACACATCGTGCGGTGGCAGTGAATCTAAGCGATGGCAAGAAAGAGGAACTGGCTGAAGTCGGCGAAGCGTGGTGGCTGGCCCGCCCGCAGCTCTCCGCAGACGGTCAGGCACTATATTTCTCGGCTGACGACACGTTTTACCGCCTACCACTTAGAGAAACAGCCAAGCCGGAGCCAATCATTCAATTGACGCGCACGCTCTCTGATGGGCTCATTTCACCGGATGGGAAATGGCTCGCCTTTCGCCGCTGGTTGCAAATCTGGGTTGTCCCTTTAGGCCCAGAACCGGGCAAGGAACAGCGGGCCCGGCTGCTCAGCCAGCAAGGGGCCGACAGCTTCTTTTCCTTCACGCCGGACTCCTCAGCTGTGCTCTATGTCGTGGGCAACCGGGTCTGGCGGCACCCGCTCGCGGGTGGTGAACGGGAGGAGATACCTATCCGGCTGCAACTCACGCGCCCCACGCCGCCGCCTTTGCTGGTGCGGCGGGTGCGGGTGCTGGATTTCAACGCGGGCGGCTTTGGTCCGGAGACTTCTCTCTACATCGAGCAGGGGCGCATCCGCTGGATTGGCTCCGAGGCTGGGCGCCGGCTGCCGCGCCAGACCGTCATCCTCGATGTGGGTGGCCGGTATGCCATTCCCGGGCTGTTTGATATGCATGTGCACGGTGGTGGAGCGAATCACGACGCGTTCGTGGCCTATGGCGTCACATCGGTCCGCAACCTAGGCAACGAGTTCGTTTACCTGAACGCCGCGATGGATCGTGGCGAGGCAACGAGCGAACCCCTGCCTCGCTACTTCCACTCGGGTGACATTTTCCGCGGCCCGCCCCAGATCGGCAGCCTGGAGGAAGCCCGCGCCAATGTGCCCTTGTGGAAGGAGTGGGGCGCACGATTTATCAAAGCCTATTCGACGACCTTGCCACAGCCGTGGCATCGAGCCGTGGCGGAGGAGGCCCGCCGTCTGGGTCTGCCTGTGGTCGGACACGGAGCAAACGTCGCGGAGATCACCAAGAGCGTGATACTAGGCTACGCGACTCTGGAACATGCTGGCTTCCGTTTCTACGACGACGTGCTCCAGATGCTGTCCGCAGCGGGCACGCGGTGGGACCCCACTGTGGGCGTTAGCGGGGGCGACAAGCTGTTGCTGCATGAAGAACCAGAACGGCTAGCGAACTCAAGGTTCCGGTCCTTTGTCGCGGAGTCGCGCATCCGCTCAGTCAAATCAGACAGCTCGCTCTGGGAAAAGAGGGTGCTCCCTCGCGTATTTGCCGAACAGCTCGCCACGATTCGCGCGGCGTATGGCCGCGGGGTCAAGCTCCACGTGGGAAGCGACGCCCCAGCCCATGAGTCCTTTTTTGGTTTGTCTCTTCACTTTGAGTTGGAACATTTCGTCAAAGCGGGAATCGAACCGCTGGAGGTGTTGCGCATCGCCACCCAGCGGGCGGCTGAAGCGGTCGGCGCGGAGGACAATCTGGGCACGCTTGAACCCGGCAAGCTGGCCGACCTGGTTTTGCTCGACGCGAACCCCTTGGAAGACATCAAGAACACGCAGACGATCTGGCGGGTGATCAAGGGCGGCTGGCTCTTCGACCCCGAAAAGCTCCGCCCGCCGGTATCCGCCAGTTCCGACGAATGACGGTAAGACTTGGCCCCTTCCGCTCCGCCCCCCTTCCAAGACCTGCTGCGCCGCATGAACTTCCCGGAGTAGGCAGCTTCGCCCGAAGTGTGCCAAAGGTAATGGTTTCGGCACAGAACTCCGTTTCGGGATGCCGTATCTAGGCGTGGGCCACAGTGAAGCGGGTATCTGGTTGATCCTAATGGCTGACTTCGGGCTCTTTAGCCTGTATCAAAGGATGGGGTTTGGCACACCCTCGACCCAACATATTTGTGTATTGATTTGGCAGTGCCCCCGCGTTGACTTGCCTGCGGGCGCGGCCTAGGATGGCTGCCAACGGCAGTGGAAGAGACCGAGCAAGAATCCTGGCTTGGCTTGCTTGAACCAGGCGGGACGGGCAGGCTTACCAAACATTGCGAGGATCGCTCGTCAATAGATAGCACGAAAAGCCTCCTTAAACTGGCTTCTGTCTTGGCAGCAGCCAGCTTGAGCAATTTCGTTTCCAGGTGCAATAGTCCGGAGGGCATCTCCCCGGCGGACGCCGGATTTCGACAGCCCAGGAGGAAGACATGGACAGCGTGAGTAAAAAGCAGGTCAGAATCAATCTTGGGGAGGCGGACCAGTTTCCCGAGCGCGAGTGGACAAGGCGAAAAATCCTAAAGGTTATCTCTGCGGCGGGCGTCGGTTCGGCCGTCTTCGGCCGAGCCCTGGTGGCGCTGGCGGCCGAGAAGGGAAAGGTCACCGAGGAGATGATCCGTCAAGCCGAGTGGATAACCGGCATGGAGTTCAGCGACCAGGAGCGCAAGCTCATGCTGGAGGGGGTGAACCGGAAGCTCGCCCAATACGCCGAGCTGAGGGAAGTGCCCCTGGATCCCGGGGTGCCGCCGGCGCTCGCTTTCGATCCCGCGCCGTGGGCAGGTAATGCCGCAAGGGGGCCTAAGGGCGCGGTCGAGATCAGCGAGTCTGCTGCCAGGCGCCGTCCAGATTCCTCGGAAGATTTGGCCTTCGCGACAGTCACTGAGCTGGCAGCCCTCGTACGCACTCGGCAGGTCTCCTCCGTAGAGCTGACCCGGCTCTACCTGGATCGGCTGCGGCGCTACGACCCCGTCCTTCATTGCGTGATCACCTACACCGAAGAACTCGCCCTCAAGCAAGCGGAGAAAGCAGATCGAGAGATCGCCGCCGGGCGCTACCGCGGCCCGCTGCACGGGATTCCGTGGGGAGCTAAAGACAATCTGGCGGTCCCCGGCTACCGGACGACTTGGGGGGCCATGCCCTACAAAGATCAGGTGCGTCCGGAGAAGGCGACGGTAGCCGCGCGCCTGGAAGAGGCCGGGGCGGTACTAGTGGCCAAGCTGTCGGCGGGAGCCTTCGGTGGGGACGTCTGGTTCGGGGGCAGGACAAGGAACCCTTGGAATCCAGAGCGAGGATCCGGTGGCTCCTCCGCGGGCTCGGCCGCGGCTACGGCCGCGGGGCTGGTGGGTTTCGCCATCGGCACCGAGGCGCGGGGCAGCATCATCGGTCCGTGCAGCATCTGCGGCGTCACCGGCTTGCGGTCGACTTTCGGCCGGGTGAGCCTGTACGGGACGAAGCCCGGTTACTGGAGCACGAGTAAGGTCGGCCCTATCGCCCGGTCGGTGGAGGACTGCGCGCTCGTTTTCCACGCCATCCATGGTGCCGACGGGCTCGACCCGAGCGCAGAGGACCGCCCGTTCCACTGGCCGCTGCGACGTGACGTGCGGTCGCTGCGGGTGGGGTACGTCGAGGCACTGTTCGAGGCAGACCGTACCAAGTTCGCTGAGACGGAAGAGTTCAAGGCAGCGCTGCGGGAGTGGCAGGAGCTCGACTGGCGCACCCTGGAGGTTCTTCGGGAGCTGGGGGTCGAATTGATTCCGATCAAATTGCCTGATCGTTATCCTGTCAGAGCCGCCCTTGACTTGATCCTGAACGCCGAGTCAGCTACCGCCTTCGATGAGCTGACCCGCAGCGGCCGCGATGATCTTTTGGTACGGCCCAACGCCGGGCTCCGGGTGGGCCAGTTGATCCCTGCGGTGGAGTACATCCGCGCTAATCGGATCCGCACCCTGGTCATGCAGGAGATGGAGCGGCTTATGTCCGAGGTGGACGTCTATGTTTCGCCTACCGTGAACAGGCCCGTAGGCGGCAACAACCTGAGGCTGACGAATTTGACGGGCCACCCGGCCGTGGTGCTGCCCAACGGGTACGGGTTCCGGTACTGGTCGTGGCGCGGCGGACTTACCAGCATCACGTTCACGGGAAAGCTTTATGGGGAGACCGAACTCCTGGCCTTGGCCCATGCTTACCAGCAAGCGACGGACTTCCACCTGAAGAGGCCTCCACTCGAGGCGCCCTGAGTTTGTCGCGCCTGCACGTGACCAGACATTGCTAATCGCTCCTCCTAGTTTGCCAAAAGGAATTTTCCGAACTCCCCTGAAACGAAGCCCGGTCAGATCCGGAGTTTGGATGCTTGGCAGTCTTCCCCAGCCAGTTTTCGCTGTACCAAAGGATGGGGTTTGGAACACCTCGCGTTGACTTGCCTGTGGGCGGGGCGTAGGATGCTGCCGCTGGGTTCTGTTTCCTTCTAACCTGATTCCGTAAGACCTGGTGTTCGCGTAGCCCACAAGGAAGCGCCGTTGCCTGAACAGCCTACTGTCACACCGGTGACCACCACATCTCCCCCCAGAGTAGGCCCAGTCCATCCCAAAGAGCGCATCGAGGTCATTGACATCCTGCGCGGCTTTGCCTTGTATGGTGTACTTCTCGTCAATTTCAAACCGGGAGGCCTCCAGTTCATTACACAGGAATGGCCGGGAGTTTTCGACCAGGCAGTCTTGTGGCTGGTTGGCTTCTTTGCTGTTGGCAAGTTTTTCAGGCTCTTCTCCTTTCTCTTTGGCTTAGGGTTTGCGTTACAGCTCGGGCGGGCTGAGGCGCGTGGCGTCCCGTTCTTTCCATTCTATCGGCGAAGGTTGTTCGTCCTTCTCGTCTTCGGTTTGGTAAACGCTGTTCTATTCCTGGCTGGGGGTGACATTCTCCACATTTATGCCATGCTTGGGTTTCTCCTGCTTCTGTTTCGCACCTGCTCGACCAGGACAATTATTGCAGCGGCAGTTGTTTGCCTACTGCTGCCTCTTGTGCGCGATGCTGCGGTGACCGGCATCCAGGCGCTTCGGCAAGCCGATTCGCAGGCTGTCGAGCGAATCGCTCGTGAGCAGGAGCAGAGAGCGGCAGAACAGAAGGCGTTAAAGCAAAGAGCACAGCGGACATACTCTCAGGGTTCTCACGCGGAAATCTTGGCGTTCAATGCCCAGCGAGTCGCGCGGTCGCACTCCTCTAGTTTGCGCAATGCATACTTGGGACTGTTCGGCGAGGAGTTTGTCATGTTCTTGCTGGGCTTCTACGCAGGACGGCGCCGCATCTTCCAGAATCTCACTGCCCACCTGCGGCTTGTCCACAGCGTATTCCGGTGCGGGTTGGGTTTGGGAGTTGTCGGCCTGTCCGTAAGCCTTGGAATTCGTCTCCTGATGAAACCTGTTGGGCCTTCTTTCATCAACTTTCTGGCCAACATCTCTTGGGCTGTGGGTGCGCCGGCGTTGGCTCTCTTCTACACCGCTGCGATTGTCCTGCTGGCTCAGCGGGACAAGTGGAAGCGGGGGTTGGCTCCACTGGCGGCGGTGGGGCGCCTGGCGCTGAGTAACTATCTGCTGGAGTCACTACTCTACGTCATCATCTTCCACAGCTATGGGCTGGGCCTCTACGGCAGGGTCGGGTATGGGGCTGCGGCGGCTCTGACCGTTCCCATCTTTGCCCTCCAGATTTTCGTGAGCGTGTGGTGGCTGCGGCGCTTCCGGTTTGGCCCGGCGGAATGGCTTTGGCGGACGCTCACCTACGGCAAACTCCAGCCAATGCGCGTTAGCCCGTGAGCGTCAAGTGCTTACCCTCCGATCCCCGCTTCCAATCCCTCCTGCGCCGCCTGAACCTCCCGGAGTAGGAAATCTGGCTACGGTGTGCCAAACCTAATCCTTTGATACACCCCGATCTCAGTGCCAAAAACATGTGGTTTCGGCACAGCGAAAAGTAGTAGAGTGACCGCGCAGACTGAATGACTTACGGACCAACTCATACAAATCCTTTTGGCAAGTCAAAATCCCCGTAAGCTAAACACCACAAAAAGATCCTAACGCCGCATCTTGACGCATACTAGGGGAGCCTAGCTGAAGCTTAGTTTTATTCGAGAATTGCTGACAAAAGGTGAGGATTGCTAGACGTCATCAAAAAAACGAACACAATTGTCGGCCTTAGCCTGCAGGGGCAAGAGTTTCTCTCCGACCCAGACTCGGGGGAGGTGATTATCCCAAAGAAGTTCCTTACTGGGTTTCGGCTTTCAGAGATACCGGAGGAATTAGTGATCAAGCCCGTGGAGGCCATTGAAAATAGCGTGATTCACATTGAGAAGGACATTTCAATAAGCAGGTTCCATAGTGGTTCCGCTTCAGTGCACGTGGAGGACATGGGGAGGAGAAAACTTTGGGATGGTGAAGTGGGGTTCGCAAAATTCATGGAAGCGATGCGCCATGCGGTTAAAGAACGACACGAAACCATAGGAGAAGTCGGGGAAAGCGATTTTCAGGATGACGGAGATTACATCTTCCTCTGGTATGAGATCCGCATATCTCAAGATATGCCAATTGAAGCAGCGCTAGAATACGTTGGGAAGGTGATCACAAAGCTAGAGGAGCGACGGGATCAAATTCTCTCACGTCGCTTGGATCCGCTCCTCGGGATCTTCGATCGCGGCACCTTCGATACGGATTTAGCTCAGACGCTAGAGGTTGCTAGCGCCATGCACCGCAGCCTGTCTCTTATCTTGTTGGACATCGATCATTTCAAAGTAATAAACGACGCCTACGGACACCCCACAGGAGATGCTGTCCTCAAAGCGGTTGCCCAGATTCTCGGAACGAGGGTAGAGGGAAAGGGCGAGGCGTACCGCTACGGTGGCGAAGAGCTCGCAGCGTTGCTTATTGGCGCGAGCAGCCTGGAAGCGGTCCGAGTCGCAGAAGAGATCCGGTGCAAGGTCGAGGAGAGCAAGTTTGAAGCAGGTGTAAGGCTGACGGTGAGCTGCGGGGTTGCGAGTTATCCGGCCGATTCTGGAACTACGAAGGACCTCATCACGGCTGCTGACACTGCCCTCCGTGGGGCGAAGCAAGCAGGACGCAATCTTGTGAGAGCCGCAGGAAGCTAGCGATTACTGGCAGCAAGAGATATCAAATGTCCAGCAACAAGTTTGCTCCCGTCGAAAGGAAAAAGAACAGGCGTGCCGAAAAGGTTCTTGAAAAGCGAGATCTAACCCGTTGGTTCTGAACTGCAACCTTGTCGCAGCTAGCCCTGCCACAAACACATGGTTTTGGCAGCGGCTGGTTTGCCAGAGGAGCAGGGTAGACCATGTTTGGCCGACACAGCGCTTATTCGAAGCCTGCCAAGAGGCGGCGCCGCTAACCGGAGGGCGTTTGTGCGCCTGGCTCCGAGGAAAGGCTAGGTTTCCCCTTGCAGGGCACGGCCGAAGCGCGCGCGGGCGCGCGCGTAGTCGTCGAGAGCGGCGTCGAGGGCCTCGGTGAGTTCTTCTTACTTGTCTGTCTCCACCCGGCGGAGCTGATGCTGCGCTGAGACCACCGTCTCCGCCAGGGCTGCCAGTTCGGTGAGCTTCTCTTGCGCTTCTTGGTGCCGCTCCATCAGTTTCTTGTAAGCCTCCCCCACGTCCATGCCACCCCTCTCCAGGAAAAATCTCTTGGGGGAACGCAGTTTAGCATAATCGGTCGAGAGCTAGGAGCTTGCGAACCGCTTGAGGAAGACGTCGATCTCTTTGACTGTTTGCAGGTCGCCTTTCTCGCAGGCGATGGTACGGCCCTGTTGGTAGATCTCGATCGCTTCTTTCTCTCGGTTCAGCTTCGCCAGCGCCTTGCCCAGCTCGCGATACGCGGCCGAATAGTCCGGCTTTAATTCGATTGTCCGGCGGAAGGCGGCCGCCGCTTCCGCGTGCTCGCCCAGCTTCAGGTGCTCACTGCCCAGCACGTAGTGCACGAGAGGATCGTCGGGGTCGAGTTGCACCAGTTCTTTGAATTGTTCGAGCTTGGTACGGTCTCCGTTCATGGTTTCGCCTCAGGCGTATTTCTCGTAGCGGATTCGTTCGCAGTCGAAGCCCCGCGCCTCCCACCGACATTGCGCTCAATCATGTAGCGGGCGGCCTCGGCCACGGACTGTTTCGGAGAGAGGTAATAGAATTCGCGGTTCTTAACGATGTCGCGCAGGCTGGAGACTGCTTGACTCCTAGTTGGTCTCCCCAAGGTGGCGCCAGCGTAGCACAATCGAGCTGCTCCGCCCAGACCGGTTTTTTCTCCGCTGGGGGAATCCGGCTCAAGTTCCCCGTCGCGTGGATTCCGACGGCGACGCGCCCACGGCCTGGGCTTGCTTGAGCGCCTGCTGCAGTAGCTCAGCAATGCACCGCAGGGCACGTCCGAGGGTGGCCAGCCCGGCCGTCCACTGCTCTTGAGCATGACTTGGGTCGGCGGCGTAGCCGTAGAGAAAAATTGTCAGGTAGTAGCCCCAGGCTTTGCGTTCCCGGTAATAGCAATGGCGCAGGCATAGCTCGGCGCGCGCAGCGGCGGGTTCCGGGGTGAGCTGTTGGGCCAGTCGCCGAGCCAATTGTTCGTAGTGCTGGCGGAGGAAGTTGAACTCATCGCGAGCAAAGAACAGGTCGACGTAGCTGGCATATTTCGTCCCGGCCGTCGGGAAGGAGGCACGCTCACCCGCACTGAACTCATTGCTCGTCCAGGTGTCGCACTTGGCGGTGCCGAAAAAACTTGCCGGAGCGTTCACCGATTGCAGGAAGCCTCGCAAAGCCGGGTTCGCCCGCGCCTCGACCACCTGGGCCAGGAGCGCCGGTTCAGCCCTGAGGTTGTAGAACCGGTTGGCAGGGTCGTCGGGGTCAGCCCAAGGGATTTCCAACCGGTCAGCGCCCTCGCCGAGTTCAACCACGAGTTCTGCTTGCACGAGCAGAGTCTATGTCGCGGACCAGGAGAAGACAATCCCTGGACTTGGCCTCCCTTAGCTTTGCGGAGCTGGTTGGGATAACGGATCGCTGAGCCGGGCGGGGAGGCGTGGGACAAATCTCCGTAGGGAGGTGCGGGTCTTCTGGAATCGACTAAGGAGAAGCAGAAGAAAGAACATGAGAGCTCCTGTTCCGGTGAATCCGAGTTAGCCCGGCAACCCCCGCAACAGCTTCACAGCCAGGCGGACGGCGGCTGCCAACAGAAACATCAACGAGATCCCCACTGGAAGACCTCTGAGTTTGAAATGAGAGGGCGGCTAGCATATGATTTGTGGAAAAGTAAGTAGCAGCCTCAGGACTCAAGGGTAGTTGCACCGTGGGGATTCCGCCAAAAGGGTTGCCTTCCGGCACAGTGGGTAGGCGCCTACTCCGGGAAGTTGAGGCGGCGCAGCAGGGATGGTAAATGGCTTTCAGGGGTCTCGTCGCCGACTTCCCGATTTCGGAGGACGAGCACCTCACGAAACCGACGATGGCTTGCTCTTCCCTGGTCGCCGGCTGATAATCGGGAGGATGGCTGAAGAATCGGCCAGAGAGCGGGCGCAGAAACTCTTCCAGCAGGCCTATCAATACCAAGCCGAGGGCGAGCTGGACCGGGCGGTCGCACTCTACAAGGAATCGATTGCAATCTTCCCCACCGCGGAGGCCTATACCTTCCTGGGCTGGACCTACAGCTTCATGGACCGGTATGACGAGGCCATCGCCGAGTGCCGGCACGCCATCGAGGTTGACCCCGACTTCGGCAACCCCTACAACGACATCGGGTCTTACCTGATTCAGAAGGGGCAATTGGACGAAGCCATCCCCTGGCTGGAGAAGGCCACGCGCGCCCAGCGCTACGAGGCTCGCGCCTTTCCCTACGTCAATCTGGGCCGCCTCTACGAGGCCAAGCGGCAGTATCGGCAGGCATTGCAGAACTACAAGCGGGCCCTGGGGGAGCAGCCCGATTACGCCGTCGCTCTGCAGGCGGTCGGCCGCCTCCAGGCAATGATGAACTAGACGGAGGGGAAGCTCATTGAGTGGCACCGATTCCTGATAGGCAGCACCTTCAGCCAAGTCAACGCGGTGTGTACCAATACCATCTCTCTTTGTTTCATAGCGATTCTCTACCCCCACAACTCCAGGCCGTGAATCCTTTGGCCCATCATCTTGGAGAATGCAGTCTGAGGGGAAGAGGCTTTTACATAGAGTGAGCTAGGGTGTAATTTCCGTGACAGTGCAGCTCTGGAAGCGGACATCCTGCACGTGCCCGCAATCTTCGTTCTCGCACTTCATATCTTCGAACTTGTTGGGCCAGTCGTCGAACTCGCCCAGAACGTGGCGAAAAGTGTGGGTGTGGCTGCAACTCATGCAGCTCCATTCGACTTGGTAAAGCCTTTCCGCCATTTCCGTGCTTTCGTAAGAGCGGGTTTTCCTCTTGTCTGGTAGGACGCACTAAGCTACCCGAACTTAGACAGTAGATCAAATCAGCGAAGGCGATCCTTTGGGGACTCCGGGAAGTTCATGCGGCGCACGAGGGGAGCGAAGAGGCCTAGGAAATTCGTCACTTTTCTTTCCCAGTTGATGCCCCTAGTGCGGCGTCAACCGTATCGCAAATGTCAAATACCTTGTCCAGTCGGGTCAACTCCAAGACGTTCTGTACTTGTCGGCTAAGGCCCACGAGGAAGAATCTCTTGCCCGCTTCACGGGCGTGCTTGAGGGCTGACACCAGGAGCGCAATGCCTGCTGAATCGAGGTACGGGCAAGCTGAGAGATTGACGACGACCCGAGAAGCGTCTCCCCGCCACGCCTGCTTGAGGTGTTCCTCCAGGGGGGCGCCGTGCCCGATGGTCAGTCGCCCCTCCACGTGCAGGATGAGTGCATTCTGCCTAATCTCCTGACTGACAACAACGCTAGCCACAGCAGCGTCCTTAGACTAGAGCGGTCCGACTCTCAAAACTAGTTGAGAGCCCTACGACTCCCAAACAATATGCGTGTCGGTCTGGTTGACCCCAGCAACTCTCTGAATCTTGTTGAGCACGAAATCTTGCAGGGCCTTCAAGTTGGCAGTCTCCACCAGGGCAACTATGTCCGGTAGACCCCAGCAAGTGTCGGCAGACTTGACCCCCTCGATGGCACGCAACCTTCCTGCAACTATGGTGGATTTGCCGGGTTCAACATTGATGAACACATACGCTTTCATAGATGTTCCCTCCTCACAGGGCTATCCGAGGGGGCCAGTTGCTGGGGATTATACCAGAGTTGAGAAAAACCAGCCGATAGTAGAAACCGTCGCCTCACATCGCCCATGAAGGAAATGCTGGTCAGGCAAGGCGTCAAAGTAGCAGTCTGGCAGTGGCCGGTGCACCGGGTCTTGTGGGGCAAGCGATTGCAACGGGGAGACCTAGTTTCGGTAGTCGCGGAAAACGAAGATGGTGCGATGATTTGTACCTTGGGGGGCGACCACTACTGCGTGCTTTGGCCCGAGCATGTTCAGTCGGCCAGGAAAGCTTCCGGTATTGCCCCCTAGAAAGCCTCTGTGACCCCAGAACCGACAAACTCGCCCTGACTGGGGACTTCGCTCTGCGACTACTCCGGGAAGTTCATGCGGCGCAGCAGGTCCTGGAAGTGCCTATCGCGCCGGGTTCTCTTGGGCTTGCTTGGCGCGGATAGCCCTGGCGCGGGCTTCCAATTCCTTTGCTTCAGCGTGCCTATTCGTTTTCCGAAGCAGGACAGCGTAGTTTTCGAGCCCTTGGGCCACAAAGGGATGCTCTGGCCCCAGGGCCTTCTCCCAAATCGCCAGCGCCCGCTGGTAGAGCGGCTCAGCCTCGGGGTACTTGCCTTGTGTCGCCGCATGACGCACCACTCCTCTTCGGTCAAGCGGCCCGGCTTCAAGAAGACGGAATCCGGGATGGCAATTTTGCCGATGTCGTGCAGGTAGCCGCCGCGGCGGAGGGCCTGCAAGGAATCTTCCGAAAGGCTCAATTCCTTCCCCAGGGCCACGGCGGTGCGGGCCAGGCGCTGGCAGTGACCCTCGGTGTAAGGGTCGCGGGATTCCACCACCAAGCCCAGGCTGATCAGGACGGTCTCGGCGTCCT
>JALLOH010000528.1 GCA_027717655.1 Acidobacteriia bacterium AH_259_A11_L15 | reverse complement strand
CGGGTGGACGCCTGGAAGCCGCTGGTGGGCGAGAATCTTTTCATGCGAGAGAGCGGCGCCGTGGTCAGCCAGTTCCACCTCCCGGAAGCCATCGAACCCTTCGCGGCCGAGCTGGTGGGCGCCCGGCGCGGCATCGTCCTGGGCAAGAAGAGCGGGCTGGACAGCATCGCGCTAAAGTGCAAACAGCTAAGCGTCGAGGTGCCCGAAGAACAGCGGCAGGCGCTGCTGGCAGCGGTGAAGCGCAAGGGCATCGAAAAGCGCGGCCTGCTGACCGATGAGGAGTTCCTGGAGCTCGTCCGGCAGGTCCGCAAACGATAACGACGGGATTTTTCTCAGTCCTCTCTTGTGTGTATCATAGCCCGTAGGGACGCTACCGGGG
>JALLOH010000527.1 GCA_027717655.1 Acidobacteriia bacterium AH_259_A11_L15 | reverse complement strand
CAATTTATTTCAGCCCGGGGAGGGCTTGACGCCACCGGCAGAAACGAAAGAACGCCCCCCCCGCCCCCGAGGAAGAATCCTTTTGGGTGCGGCTCTTCCCCACCAGCATCGTGGACGCCATGGCCCGCGGCGACGTCCTGCAAATCGTCCTCTTCACGCTCTTGTTCGCCGCCGCCCTCACTCTGGTCGGCGAGCGCGGCCGCCCCCTGCTCGACTTCTGCCGCTCGCTGGCCGAGGTGATGTACCGCTTCACCGACATCATCATGCGCCTCGCCCCCCTCGGCGTGCTGGGGGCGGCGGCCGCCCTGGTGGGCAAGCACGGCCTGCGGGTGGGCGAGAACTTCCTTTGGCTGACGGTGGCGGTCTACCTGGGCCTGGCG
>JALLOH010000526.1 GCA_027717655.1 Acidobacteriia bacterium AH_259_A11_L15 | reverse complement strand
GCGCGAAGCGAAGCCTCACCCGCGCGGTGGAGTTCCGGCGCACCATCGCCCATTATGACCAGCGGCTGCCGCCGGTGCTCTCCACGCCCTCGATGATCGGGCAAATGGAAGTGACGGCGGCGAAGCTCCTGCAACGGTTCCTGCCCAAAGGAGCAATTTCAGTGGGCACGCACATCAACGTCAGCCACGAGGCGGCGGCACGCGTGGGCGAGCGCTTGCGGACCACCGCAGTCTTTCAGCGGATTCGCAAAGACCCGGGCAAGCGCCCGCGCTACGTCTTCGCGGTGGAGGCGCGGGTGGGCAAGCGGCTGATCGGCGAAGGCTTCGTGGAGCGCGCCGTCGTCAACCACCCCGGCTTTTCGGCGTCCGCGCGCCGGCGG
>JALLOH010000525.1 GCA_027717655.1 Acidobacteriia bacterium AH_259_A11_L15 | reverse complement strand
GTCCTCGGTTTCCTGGACGTTCCAGGCGTGGATGCGGCGGCCGCCGACACCATCGTGCTCAAGAACGGCCGCCGGTGCCGCCAGCAGTGCCGCCAGGCCCAAGCTGAGTACGAAGCGAAGTTTCATCCGCCTTCTCTGTTGGATGCCGCCTCTCTCATTGTAGCAAAGCTCTTCTTCCGCCGGTTGCGCGGTGCCGGCCGGTAGGGCTAAAGTGGAAGCTGTGAAGGATTTTCGACTCTGGCTGGCGGCGCTTTTGTTCGGGGCGGCTTTCTGCTTCCCGGCGGAAGCTCTGGGGGCGGAGCCGCCCGAGGGGCAGGCCGCAACTCTACTGGAACAACTGCAGCGGGTGCGGCCGGACCCGCTCCACACCTACAAGGTCAC
>JALLOH010000524.1 GCA_027717655.1 Acidobacteriia bacterium AH_259_A11_L15 | reverse complement strand
CCCCTCCCGGCAATTCAGCAAGACCCCTTTGGCGTAGCTCGGCAGGCCAAGAATGAGTTGCCGAGTCGCCATTTACGCTCGGGTCAGCACCGCCACCAGCCAGTCGCCCGAAATGCAGCTGCGGGATTTACAAGAGTTGGCCGAGCGGCGCGGCTTTGAGGTTGTGCGGGAGTACGTCGATCAAGGATTCAGCGGCGCCACGGATTCTCGACCTGCGCTCAATGATCTCCTCGCCGATGCTCGCCGGGGCCGCTTTAAGGCAGTGCTTGTGTGGAGGCTCGACAGGCTTGGCCGTAGCTTGGTCCACCTGGTGCGGTTGCTGGAAGAGCTGCGGCAGTTCGGAGTGGAATTAGTTAGTTTTTCTGAGGGGCTGGACTTCACA
>JALLOH010000523.1 GCA_027717655.1 Acidobacteriia bacterium AH_259_A11_L15 | reverse complement strand
TGCCTAGGGTGGCCATGGCCTGCACGAGAAGGTAAAAGCCGGCGCCACCCGCGAGGAAAAAGATCGAGGCGAGGAACGCCGGCTCCCCGCCCCACAAGACAAACAGCAGCAGACTCGCCGCCCCGAAGGCAAACAAGACGCGCACCAGCCGCCAGGAGAACGACCGGTACCAGTGTTCCCGCTCTTGAAGGGCCTGCAGGGCTCTCTCCTCCCTCGCTTTGATGGTGAGGTAATGTGCCAACGGGGCCAGATCCGGATGCCTTTCCCCCAGTTCCGCTAACAGCGCGGCCAGGCGGCGGGCTTCGCCCTCCTCCGCCTTCAGCCAGTCGAGGAGGAGCCGACGATTGTCGGGGTTCATTACTTGCGGTTGCGGAAGATACGGC
>JALLOH010000522.1 GCA_027717655.1 Acidobacteriia bacterium AH_259_A11_L15 | reverse complement strand
AGCGTGGCCACCGCGCTCTTGGCGGGGTCGCGCCCATCGACCGCTATATGAACGGCGAGCGGGAGGCGCTCTCCGAGGAGGCGCGGCAGGGCCTGCGCCTGTTTCGCGGCAAGGCCAACTGCACCGCCTGCCACCTGGGACCGACCTTCACCGACGAAGAGTTCCACAACACCGGCATCGCCTGGCGGGAGGGGGAACTTGCCGATCCGGGGCGCTTCGCGGTCACCGGCCAAGAAGAAGACCGCGGCGCCTTCAAGACGCCCACCCTGCGGGAGGTGGCCCGCACCGCCCCCTATATGCACGACGGGAGCCTGCGGACGCTGGAAGAAGTCATCGAGTTCTACGACGGCGGCGGCCGCGCCAATCCCCACCTGGACCCCGAGC
>JALLOH010000521.1 GCA_027717655.1 Acidobacteriia bacterium AH_259_A11_L15 | reverse complement strand
GTCGAGTACAGCGATAAGTGGCACCACCACCTGGTCCCGGGGCGGCACTTCCAGTACGACGGCCAGCCGCAGGTGGAGCTGTTCCTCTCCTTCTACTTCGCTATGACCGGCATGCACGCCCTGCACATGGTCGTCGGCGTCGGCTTGATGCTGGTGCTGCTCGGGCTGGCGCTGCGCGACCGCTTCTCGCCCGACTACTACGCGCCGGTCGAGATGGGCGGGCTCTACTGGCACTTCGTGGACATCATTTGGATTTTTCTCTTCCCGCTACTCTATTTGATCGGACGGCACCAGTGAAAGCCCACCAGCCAGTCCCGCTCAGAATCTACTTCGCCGTCTTCGTCGCCCTGCGACGGAAAGCAACGCTAGTGACAACGGACAAAGA
>JALLOH010000520.1 GCA_027717655.1 Acidobacteriia bacterium AH_259_A11_L15 | reverse complement strand
GGTAGAGCTCGCGGAGCCAGGAGTCGACTTCGCGCAGCAGCCGCCGAGCGTTTTCCGGCGGCACCACGTGGTGGAGCGAGTCCGTGGTGGCCAGGTGGGCGATATAGACGCTCTCCTGGGAGGCGAGGAGGCGCTTCCGCAGCCGCCCCAGCTCGGCGCGGTAGCTCTTGACCGGCAGCAGATAGGCGGGCCCGCGCAAGTAGCCGGGCAAATCGTAGTCGAAAACCCGCTGGTAGGGGAGGCTGGCCAGCCTGGTGGTTTTCAAGGGGCCGCCGACCATTCGGTTTTGGGCGCGATCGAAATACTTGTCCTCGTAGCCCGGAACCGGCGGGGTGTGGAAAAGAGAGGTCAGGGCCAGTCCGCTGGCCGAGGGGAACGGGGAGATGAC
>JALLOH010000519.1 GCA_027717655.1 Acidobacteriia bacterium AH_259_A11_L15 | reverse complement strand
GTTCACCGCTTCCACCAGGGCGGTGCGGTGCGCGTGGGCGCGGTAGAGGGCGGCGATGCCGGCGTAGGCGCCCGCCTGTTGGTGCTGGCGGTGGATTTCCGAACAGACGTAGGCCGCTTCCGCGGCTGCATCCTCCACTTCCGCCAGACGAACTCTTTCTCCGGCCGGCTGGTTCGCCTGCAATTTTTTGTTGGGATCGAACCGGGCCTGCCCGTTCTGGGCAATCAGCTCGGTGGCGACGCGCAGCAAGCGGCCCGTGGAGCGGTAGTTCCGGGTGAGGGTGATCTTCTTGTGCTCGGGGAAGAGTTGGACGAACTTCTTGAAGCTGGCGTAGGAAGCGCCCCGGAAGCGGTAGATGGCCTGGTCGTCGTCGCCGACCACCATGAGG
>JALLOH010000051.1 GCA_027717655.1 Acidobacteriia bacterium AH_259_A11_L15 | reverse complement strand
CTTGACCAGCTGGAAGGCGAGGTTGTCCACGTAGAGGTGGCGCGATTCGATCTCGGGGTAGCGGGGGGCGAGGGCGGCGAAGACCCGCTGCCAGAGGTCGTGGCCGAAGGCGAGGGCGTTGGACTTGTCGCTCATCAACAGGCGCTTGCGGCCGTGGGCGCGCGCGTAGTCAAAGGCGAAACGGATGATGCGCTCTACCCCCTTGTAGGTGTTGAGGTCTTCCTGGAGGGCCACCTCGTCCGGGGTGCCCTTTTTGAAGTTGCCGCCCATGGCGACGTAGAGCCCTTCGGTGTTTTCGCGGATGAGGACGAAGTCGATCTCCTCCACCCCCCGGTCGCGCAGCGGGGTGAGCTCGGGGGCCAGCAGCTTCACCGGGCGGATATTGGCATAGAGGTCGAGCCCGAAGCGCATCCCGAAGAGGATGTCGGCGGCGTGTTTCATGTCGGGGACGCGCGGGTCGCCCAGCGCCCCCAGCAGGATGGCGTCGAAGTCGCGCCGCAGCATCTCCTGCGCCCCCGCCGGGAGCGAGACCCCCTCGCGCAGGTAGCGCTCCGCCCCCCAGTCGAATTCGGTGAGCGGCAACTCGTGCTCGCCGGTCTGCTCCACCGCCCGCAAGACCTTCACCGCTTCGCGGGTCACTTCCATTCCGATGCCGTCGCCCGGCACCACCGCAATGCGCTTCTTCATGGGCTCAATCCTTCGGGGCTGCGTGCAAGGCGAGCAGAATATATCACGCTTCCCCGAGGGTCAATTGGGTAGCATTCGCGCGGGGGTCGCTCCCGGTCCCTCCCCCCGCGCGGCCATGCGTTCTGCGTCGGAGGATGCGTCGCGACGCATGAAAGGGCTATGCCAGGAACCGCCCCCGACCCCACTTTGCGCCGACCCTGCCTGCTGTAGCGGCGACTTCAGATCGCCAAGCTGTAGGGGTACAGCCAAGAGCAGTTTTTAGGCGCGGGTGCGAGACCTCCACCGGCCCCATTCCAGCAAGTAGACGCCAAGCAACACCAGCGGACCGCCGGTGAGCAGGTAGGGCGTCAGGCGCTCGCCCAGGATCAGGATGCCCAGGAGGGTGGCCAGCACGGGTTGCAGGTAGGAAAACGCAATCACCCGCGAGGCGTCGATCTTGGTCAGCGCGTAGTAGAAGATCATGTAGGCCGTCACCGAAGCCGCCGCGGCCATATAGAACGCGCCCAGCCAGCCCCGCCAGCTCACCTGCCCCCAGTCGACCCGGAAGAGCTGCCAGCCGGCCAGGGGAATCACCACCAGGAAGCCCGCCAGGTAGATGAACGTGGTCAAGCTCAAGGTGTCGTAGCGGCGGGAGACGCGCTTGCCGAAGACGGTGTACAGGGCGAACGCCATCGCGCCGCCCAGCGTAATCAGGTCGCCCCTGACCGTGGGGCCGTTGGCCCCGGCGCCGTGCTCCAGGGTCAGGATGGCGACGCCCGCAAACGAGAGCGCCATCCCGCCCACTTTCAGAGCCGTCAGCGGCTCCAGCTTCATCCGCGTGGCCAGAACCAGGACGAAGATCGGGGTCAGAGAGATGATGAGTGCCGAGTGGCTGACCGTGGTGTAGTGGATCCCCACCGTGAAGCCGGTTTGGTTCAGAGCGATGCCGCACAGCCCCAGCAGCGCAAACCAGCGCCAGTCCGCCCGCGCGATGGGCCGCCGCCGGTACTGTCCCGACCCGAAGTAGAGCCCGAGCAGGATGAGGTTCGAAAAGAACACCCGCAGGAACAACAAAGCGAAGGGCGGCAACTCCTGCAGGGCGAACTTGGCAATGATGAAGTTCGCCGACCAGATGAGCACCATGAGGAGCAGCAGGAGGTAGAGCATAAGCGTTCCACTCTGCGCGGGACGTCTCCGGCTGTCAACAGCCAAGGGCAGTGGGCGGTGGCCCGAGAGCGATGTAGGGCGCGGGTTTACTTGTGGTGAGCGTAGCCGAACCATCCCCCGCCTTACGCCGCCCTTCTTGTCATTCCGAGCCCTTGATTGCCTTGGCGGCGAGGAATCTGCATTTCAGAGGGCGAATGGGCAAATGCAGATTCCTCGCTTCGCTCGGAATGACAACGTAGAAGAAGCCGTCAGCGGGCGCGGAAGGCTTCCAATCTCCTTTGTCATTCTGAGCGGAGCCCCTTCCCGGCGAACCACAAAGGGGGAACCAGCGGGCGGAGCGAAGAATCTCAGCGTAGCGCACTAGGCAAGGCTGAGATCCTTCGCTTCGCTCCCTTCGCCAAGCTCCCTTCGACTTCGCTCAGGGTCTGCGCTGCGCTGCGACGGGGTCTCCGCTGCGCTCCGACAGGGCAGGCAGGATGACAGGCGGGGGGGTGGGGGTTAGCGGGCGCGCCAGGTTTCCTGCCGGACGGTCAGTTTCTCGACTCGTCCGCGCCGCACGCTGAACCCCAGCCCGGGCGTGGTGGGCACGCGGATGGTCCCCTGCCGGCTGACCTCGACTTCTGGCTCGATGATGTCTTCCGCCCAGTAGCGCTGGCTGGCCGAGACGTCCCCCGGCAGGGCGAAGCCCGGCAGGCTCGAGAGCGCGATGTTGTGCGCCCGGCCCACCCCGGACTCCAGCATCCCCCCGCACCAGAGCGGGATCGTCCGCTCCCGGCAGAGGTCGTGGATGCGGCGGGCCTCGGTATAGCCGCCCACCCGGCCCAGCTTGAGGTTGATGATTTGGCAGGCGCGCAGCTCGATGGCCGCCTGCGCGTGCCGGGCGTTGTGGATGGACTCGTCCAAACACACGGGCGTTTCAAGCTGCGCCTGCAGCCGCGCGTGCTGGTGGATGTCGTCGTAGGCCAGGGGCTGCTCGATCATCATCAGGTAGTAGTCGTCGAGCTTCTTCAAGTGAGCGGCGTCCTCCAGCCGGTAGGCGGAGTTGGCGTCCACCATCAGCTTGATCCGCGGAAAGCGCTCCCGCACCGCCCGCGCCAGCTCCAGGTCCCGCCCGGGCTTGATCTTGATCTTCACCCGCTGGTAGCCCGCCGCCAGCTCCTGCTCGATCTTCGACAGCAATGCCGGCGTCGACTCCTGGAGCCCGATCGAGACCCCGCAGGCGATCTCTTCCAACACGCCCCCCAGCAGCCGCGCCAACGGCACCCCCTTCTGCTGCGCCTCGATGTCCCACAGGGCCGCTTCCACGCCCGCCTTGGCCATGTTATGGCCGCGGATGGGAGTGAGCAGCGCGGCCAGCTCGCTGGCGGCGTTCAACGTCTTCCCCACCAGCAGCGGGGCGATGAAGTCGCGCACCACGTGCCAGGCGGTCTCGGTGGTCTCGGGCGAATAGAAGGGCCCCTCCGCGGCGGTTATCTCCCCCCAGCCGCTCAGCCCCTCGCTCGCCGCTTCCACCAACAGTATCCGCCGGGCGCGCGTCACCCCGAAGCTGGTCTCGAACGGGTGGCGCAGCTCCATCCCCACTTCCCGCAGGGTCAGCGACTCGATTTTCATCGGGGAATCTCAGCCGGAGTGGGTTCGAGAAGGTACACTCCGCTCCGCTCTTCGCGGACGAAGCCCGTGACCCCATAGCCCTGGGCGAACCATTTTTCAAACTGCTCGCGCACTTCCCTCTGCACCCTCTCGGCGGCCCCCCGGTCGTGCTGCTTGATCTCGCCGATGTCGGCGGGCACCGCGATGCGCTGGCAAGTTGAGGCGGGCGCCGGACTCCGCCCCGCCACCGCGGCTTCCACGCGCCCCGTCTTCAGCCACCACTCCGCCACCACCCGGTCGGTCGCCAGCCCGCCGTGCAGCGGGCTGGTGGTGACGCCGTACTTGTTAGGCACGTAGCGGCGCACAATCACCCCCAGGCGCTCGACGTTGAAGTAGGCGTTCTTCAGCTCCAGCGGGTCGAAGGTCCATTCCACCAGCTCCAGCCCGCGCGCCAGGGCGTCTTCCCGCTGCTTCAGCTTCAATCGCCGCCCCACGCCGTGGTCGCGGGACTCGGGCCGCACGGCCAGCATGTGGGAGTGCAGATAGGGCCGGGCGTTGCGGTAGCCCGGGAAGGCCAGCACGAAGCCCACCATCTCGCCGCCCTCGAACGCCCCGAAGACCTGCCCGCCCGTGCTGGCCGCCACCACGATCACGTCCTTCGGCACCAGCTCGATGTCGGCAAAGCCCCACACCTGCCGCTGCAGCTCCACGCAGCGGTCGAAATCCTCCAGGCTGGTGCAGGCGCGGAGTTGAATGGCTCCTGTGGTCATGGCTGCATGGAGGAGAGATTCTAGCCGAACCCGCCCGGGCAGGCGAGAGACAACCGAATGGCTGCGGGGACGTCGTCGGCCTCTAGGTGCCCCGCCGCCGGCCCCGCCACAGTATATACACGACGGTTAGCGTTGCCGAGGAGGATTGGGAACTGGTCGCTGACGAGCTTGCAGTAGCGCTTCGTGAAGACCGGCGGACGGCTGGTGAAACATGCGCGCTATTACTGGCTGCTGTTGGCTGAGGGGCATCTCACACGACAGCGTTTTGGCAGTATGCTGAGAATGATTGCGGCGCTGCCCCTGCCGAACGAGTAGCGAGACGGAAAGTACAGTGAATCTACGGGCAGAGCTCAGGGAGTGGGAATCAGTGTCGGCGGCGAGGTTGGTGGGCGGCGGAAAACAGGCCCGACGAGTCATCGGAACGGCCAAAACGAACCGCGATGGCCCCCAAGCCCGCCATTGCGATCTGGGCTTGACACAAAGAAGGCGACTGGCGTACAGTTTGGTGCAAGGGTAAGGTTGAAATCGGAAATTCCAGGTTGAGGAGAAACCCATGAAACACAGAAAGAACCTGCTCACAGGGTTGCTTTGTGGAGTTCTCTTCTTAGTCTTAGTCAGCGCAGCCAGCGCTCAAGTGTGTGTCGCTCCTCCCTCTGGGCTCGTGAGCTGGTGGCCTGGAGATGGGGATGCGAATGACATTGTGGGCGCGAACAATGGCACGTTGCAGGGAGGCGCGACGTTTGCCATCGGCAATGTTGGTCAGGCATTTAACTTGGATGGGATAGACGACCATGTCCTGATTGGGAATCCGTCCAATCTCAAGATCACCGGGACTCTCACCCTTGACTCATGGATAAACACGCAAGATTTAGCAGAAGGGCAGCTCGCAGCGATTGTGACGAAGTGGGGACAAAGTACGTCTCTTGATTCCTATGGGCTTTGGCTATGGAAACTGGAGGGCGTTATCAACCTCGCCAGCGCGATAGGTGTGGCTGGCGTGCCAGATTTTGGTCATGTTGGTGGGAATATTCAGCCTAGTACGTGGAGCCATGTCGCGATGACGTACGATTCTGTTACGGGTGTGCACAAGCTCTATGTAAATGGTGAAGAGGTGGCTTCGCGTGTGAGGTCAGGAGGCATTTTCACATCCGACGTGAACGTGCTTATCGGACGTGAGGCCGGCGCTCCTCGACCTTTCCCTGGATTCATTGATGAAGTCGAAATCTTCAACCGCGTCCTAGAGGCTTCAGAAATACGGGACATCTTCAACGCCGGCAGCGCGGGAAAGTGCAAGATTCTCACCGTTGACATTGACATCAAACCCGGCAGCGACCCCAACAGTATCAACCTCGGCTCCGCCGGCAAGATCCCAGTCGCAATTCTGAGCACGCCTGACTTCGATGCTCTTGCGGAGGTTGATCCAGATACCCTGAGGCTAGCCGGGGCCGCCGTCAATCTGATCGGCAAGAGCAACAAGTTTCAGTGCAGCAGTCAAGATGTGAATGGTGATGGCTTGCTCGACTTGGTCTGTCATTTCGAAACCCTAACGCTTTTCTTCCTTGAGCCTGGGGATACAATTGCTGTACTTGAAGGCAGCACTCTTGATGGGACTCCTATCCGTGGGGAGGATTCCGTAAAGATCGTTCCCTAGTTCAAGAATTTCACCCGTCTTTCGGGCAAAGAAGGGGCAGGGTAGCGACATCAAGCTCTACCCCTTTCCCTCTTTTCATTGTTCTGCGGCATTCATACACATCAAACCCCCGCTTCCAATCCCTGCTCCGCCTCATGAACTTCCCGGAGTAGCCCTCCGCGTTGACTTGGGTCTAGCAAATCTTAATGGGACGGTTTTTGGGAAGGCTCTGAAGGGCGCGGTAGGCCGTACCCCTGCCGATACCGAGTTGGGCGGAAATCTCCGCTAGAACCTGTTGCACAATCTTTGCTAGGCGGGTCAGGGCTCCTGTCCTGCCTGCCCTGAGCTGAGCCGAAGGAAGCGAAGCCGAAGGATCAGCCCTGACATCAAGCCAAAAAAACCCAAGGGCTTTAGCCCCTGAGGTCCATTATCCGCTCGCGCTCTTCACCATCTCCGCCAGCCGGGCTGGCTCCAGGTTCCCGCCCGTCAAGACCACCACCACTTTCCGTCCCGCAATCTGCCCGCTCAGGTGGCGCCGCAACGCCGCCACCCCCAGCGCCCCGGAGGGCTCCACCACCAGCTTTTCCCGGTCCAACAGATGCACGACCGCCTGCACGATCTCGTTCTCCGAGACCAGCAGGATGTCTTCCACATACCGCTGCACCAGCGCGAAGGTCAGCCTCCCCGGGCAGGCGGCCACAATCCCGTCGGCCACCGACGGCCGGGGCTCGACATAGGTGGGCTCGCCCCTTTCCCGCGACACCCGCATCGAGGGCACGTGCTCCGGCTGCACTCCGTAGATTTTGGCTTGGGGCCGGAGCTGCTTCACCACCGCGGCCACCCCGCTCAGCAGCCCGCCCCCGCTGGCCGGCACCAGCACCGCATCCAGCTCGGGGAGCTGTTCCACCAGCTCCAACCCCAGGGTGCCGTCGCCGCGGATGGCGCCCTCGTCATCGAACGAGTGCACCAGCACTTTCCCCTGCTCGCGGTGGATGCGCTCCACCCTCGCCGTGCGCTCGGAGAACTCATTCGCGCAAAAGACGACCTCCGCCCCTAATCGCCGCGTCGCCTCCACCTTGTAGCGAGCGCTGCGCTCCAGCATCACCACGGTCACCTGCACGCCCAGCTCCCGCCCCGCATAGGCCAGCCCCTGGGCGAAGTTCCCCGAAGAGCCGGTGACCGCGCCCCGCCGCCGAGCTTCCTCCAGTCGTGGCAGCAACCCGCCGTAGGCGGCGCGCAGCTTGAAGGAATGGGTCAGTTGCAGGGACTCCGCCTTCAAGTAGACCTGGCCGCCGCTGACCGCGCTCAAGGAATCGGAGTAGAGCAGCGGCGTCAGACGGAGTTTCTCTCTCAGCCGCGCCCGGGTCTCCTCGAACTGCTCGATGCGGAACACGTCGGCCGAGTTCACCCCTTCTGCTTCGCGCGCGTCCACAGCGCGTCCATCTCTTCCAGGGTGGCCTCCTGGGGGCGCTTCCCCTGCCGGGCCAGTTCGCGCTCGATCTCCTGGAAGCGCCGGACAAACTTCCGATTCGTCCGCCGCAGGGCGAGTTCCGGGTCCACGCCCAGGAACCGGGCCACGTTCACCGCCACGAACAGCAGGTCGCCCACCTCGTCCTCCAGGCGCTCCCTCTCCCCCTGCGTGGCCGACTGGCGAAGCTCGTCCGCCTCTTCCGTCAACTTGGCTAGCACGTCGTCGAGCCGCTCCCAATCGAAGCCCACCTGAGAAGCCTTGCGGGTCAATTGCAAGGCCTCGAGCTGCGCCGGAAGCTGGCGGCTGACGCCCGAAAGCAGGGACTTCTCTTCCCCGGGGACTCCGGCGTGGGCGTCGCGCTCGGCGGCCTTCAGTTCGTCCCACTGGGCCCGCACCTCCCGGGCGCTGCCCACCCGGCCGCTGCCGAAGACGTGCGGGTGGCGGCGGACGAGCTTGTCGTGAAGCTCGGTGAGAACGTCGTCGATGGTGAACCGGCCCTGCTCGGCGGCCATTTGGGCATGGAAAAGGACCTGCAAGAGCAAATCGCCCAGCTCGTCCCGCAGCGCCGGATCGTCCGCGCGCTCGATAGCGTCGATCACTTCATAGGCTTCTTCCAGCAAGTAGGTGCGCAGGCTCTGCGGGGTCTGCTCGCGGTCCCAGGGACACCCGTCGGGCGCCCGCAGCCGGGCCATCAAGTCTACCAACTCTTCAAACCGCCGCTTCGGCATGGGGAAAACAAGACTGTACGCGCTCGCCCGCCCCCTGACAAGACTCGGGCCCGGCTCACATGAATAGGGCCGGGTTTCCTCGTGTTTGGCCAGAGCTGGTCAAAGCTCTCTGGCTTCGCCTTTTCTTCCCTATACTCGGTACAGTTGACAGCGCATTACCAAGCGAAACAGAATCCTCGCCGTAGAGGGGGGACAATCGAAATGAAAGTTGCGAGAACAGCCGCGCTATTGGTGTGCCTGCTGGGGTTGACACTTGTGAGCGCAACCACCAAGGCCGAGGCAAGCGCAACACGCCATTCGGACGCGTACAGTGTCAGGCAGGTGCTGGAGGAGCTGTCGCGCTCTGGACCGGACCGAGCCGGTCTGAGCTTCGCTTTTCAAACCCTTCCGGAGGCCGAAGAGGTCCCGGTGGAAAAAGAACCGGAGAAGAGTGGGGGGAATCCAGGCTCCCCGGCGCAGACGTGGACGGTGAAGGGGAAGATCGTGCGCGTGGACCCGGCGAACCAGCAAGTTACGCTCGCCCACGAGGACATCCCGGGGCTGATGGATGCAATGACGATGGCGTTCGCGGTGGAGTCGGCGGCCTTGCTGGAAGGGCTGAGCGAAGGCGACACGGTGGAGTTCGTGCTGGAGCAGAAGCCAACGGGGCTGACGATCACCCAAATCCGAAAGATTGAGCAATCGGCGCTGTTCGGACTACTCGGCCTGAGCCTCGTGGTTTACGGTTCGCTCATTAGCTTCCTGGTGACTCGTCTGGTGACGTACGAAAACTGGCAGAAAATCTCTTCCTTGAAGACCCCGGACAAATTGCCGGTACTTACCCCTTTCATCCTGTGCTTCATCGTCATCTATGCCGTCATGGAGTTCTGGCGAGTGGCGAACGCCACCGAGGGAATAGCTGTGACCACCGGTTGGTTCCTTTATGACATCCTCGCACTGCTCGTCGCACTGCTAGCCCTCCAGGGTTTCGAAGCTGCAATCCAGAAGGTACCGATCACGGGCGACCTAGCTCGTCAAGAAGACACTATTACAAATGTTTGTTCGCGCATATCATCCGGCTGCTTTTGTCTTGCTGTCTTCCTGGCGCTCGCCATCGGTCGGTTTTGGAGCACCTTGGGAATCAACAAAGCCGGCCTGGTTATCATTGTCGATTCCATAGGTGCCCTTCTGTCTGTGGTTGCTGCTATTTGGCTCTGGCGGAAGCCAACGAAGCACTCCCTCGGCTGGGTGTCCGTTCTGACGGCCGGGGGTTTTCTTCTCACGGCTGGCTATCTATTCGGTGTGCTCTGGTAGGCAGCCGAATAAGTCGTTCCGGAGCCTTCTCCCGGAAGAGCAAGCGGAACCTGAGTGAAAGCTCTCATGAGGCCATGAACCAAGTTGGCAATGGAGGCGTGAGCGGGAAAGCTGCCGACTTTGAAAGCGAAGCCTTGCCTGCACCCATTGTAGCTCTCCTTCAGAACCAGCGACCGTGGTGGCAAACTGTTTCCCCTGCTGAGACATTCGTCATTCGGCTCGGGATCATCGTGCTAAGACTGCTGGCGACTTGGCTCCAGTTGCGCTTGGGTGTGTGGCGCCGTAAATCCAGCATGGTCCCGTCGCGGAGCTTTGTCGACAGCACCTACACAAGGATTGCACGGCGTTACGCATACGCGCACGCGCTGACGACAAACGGCAGGGATGCCTGGTGGCGGAGAGAAGTCGCCTGGGAGGTGGCCCCTTTCTTGAAGCGGCGACTCAGAGAGCGCCCCACGAGTCCCCCGGTTCTGCTCGACCTATGCACAGGCACCGGATTATCCCTTGTCGAAGTGCTACGGATCCTCGCCTTGGAGAACGTAAGCGTGAAGGCGATCGGCATTGACATCAACGAGGCGATGCTCGGAGAGACGAAAAACACCGTCGCCGCGTACGGTCGGGACTGGCTCTCAGATTATTCTGGAACTCTTGAGTTCGCCCGGGCGGACGCCAGCGACCTCCTAGGCCGACGGACGAGACGGGCGGATCTTCAATACTTCGAGCCATGCTCAGTCGCCTGCATCACTAGCATCTGCGGCACCGGTGGCCTTACCGAGCCCATCGAATCTTTTCGACAGCACCTTGAAGTGCTAGATGATGAGGGCATGATCGTGGTTCTCGACATGCACTGCCCGATTCCGGATTTAGCGAGCACTTGGCCGCCGTTTCATCGACAAACGTGGCCGGCGTTTGAGCAGGCAGCTTGGGAGGAGGTGACGGTGCCGGACGTCTTGCAGAAGCTCTGGGCGTGGTGTGACCCCACGCTCTTCCTCCACGCCATCCCCTTCGTTACGATCTTCGTCGACAGCTCAGGTCACCACTACGGCTTTCGTCTGTTGTCGCGCCAGATACGCACTGAGCCGTGGTGGTTCGGCCTGCCTGTCATGAGCATGGCTAGGATCGTCGCGCAGAAGACGAGGATAACGCCCGACGAGGCGCGGCTGAAGAAAGAGACACTCCGGAGGATCCAGGGCGCACTCCGTGAGGGCGGGTGAGATCCGGACGGCTCTTAGCCATTGGTGGGACTGAGTTATTATGACCTGCCCGCGATTATGGAAATAGAGCGGATTCCCCGCGTCCACTGAGAATAAGAGCAACACAGATTTAGCCCACTAGCAAGCCAGTGCACCACCTTGTCTGCCACCTGCTGCGGTGCTAGACTGAATTGTTCAAAGCCTAGCCAGGAGCCGGTAAGGCACCCGTTCATACCGACCGCCATGCCTGAAAAAGATAGAGACCGGGAATCGGACACGGTACGGGTGGTGGACCGCCGCCGATTCACCAGCGCGGGCGAGCGCCGCCCGGACGTGGAGGCGCCCCCCGAGCCGACCCCCGACCCGCCTCCTCCCCAGGCCCCGGCTACCTCCCCGGCGCCACCGGCCTCCTCGGCGCCGCCCGCCGGCGAAAGCGAAGCCGCCCGCACGGCCCGGCAGGCCTATGACCACCAGCGCGGGCCCCAGGACTTCAAGGTGGATTTCGAGGGCCTGATAATGTCGCTCTCCACCTCGGCGATGTTGCAATTGGGCCTGATCGAAGACCCGGCGCGCGGCCGCGCTCCCGCCGACCCGGAAGCCGCCCGGCACACCATCGATACGCTGGGGCTCATCCAGGAAAAGACCCGCGGCAATTTGACCGCGCGCGAGGCGCAACTGCTCGACCAGGTGCTCTACGAACTGCGCCTGGCCTTCGTCCACGTCAGCAGCCAGAAGCCCGCCGCCCCCAGAGGGGCCTGACGCCCGGCCGCCATGGCCCGGCTGCGACTGACCTTCCTCGGTACCGGCACTTCGATGGGCGTGCCCACCCTGAGCTGCCAGTGCCGCGTCTGCCGCTCCACCGACCCCCGCGACCACCGCACCCGCCCCTCCGTGCTGCTGGAGTGGGACGGCCGCGCCGTGGTCATCGACACCGCGCCGGATTTCCGCCAGCAGGCCTTGCGCGTGGGCCTGCGCCGCGTGGACGCCGTGCTCTTCACCCACTCCCACGCCGACCACCTCCTGGGCCTGGACGACCTGCGGCCGTTCAACTTCCGGCAGGGGAACATCCCGGTCTACGCCAATTCCGCCACCCAGGAAGCCATCCGGCGGACCTTCTCCTACATCTTCGAGGGCGCCACCGCCAACAGCTCGGCCCCGCAGATCGAGCTGCGGGAGATCAACGGACCCTTCGAACTCTTCGGTCGCCGCTTCGTTCCCCTGCCAGTGCCGCACGGGGAGATGGAAGTGTTGGGCTTCCGCTTCGGTCGCGCGGCCTACCTGACCGACTTCAGCGCCATCCCCGAGCCCGTGAAACCCGAGCTGCGCAACCTAGACCTGCTGGTGCTGGACGCCCTCCGCGACCTTCCCCACCCCAACCACTCCACCGTGGAGCAGTCGCTCGCCCTGGTGCGCCAGCTCAAGCCCCGCCAGGCCTACTTCACCCACATCGCCCACGACCTGAGCCACGAGGAAACCAACCGGCGCCTGCCCGCCGGGGTGGAGCTGGCCTATGACGGGCTGGTGGCGGAAGTGGAGGACTGACCCGCGATGCGCGTCATTCGCTCGCTCGACTCCCTCCAGCAACCCCTCCCCGAGCTGGCGCTGACCATCGGGAACTTCGACGGCGTCCACCGCGCCCACCAGCGGATTCTCGCCCGGGTGGTCGAAGACGCTCGCCGGCGCCGCGGCACGGCGGCGGCGATGACCTTCGAGCCCCACCCGGCCAAGATACTGGCGCCGGAGAACGCCCCCCCACTGCTCACCACGCTGGAGCAGAAGCTCCAGTTGCTGGAGGCGGCCGGCCTGGATGCGGTCGTTGCGCTGCCCTTCGTTCCCGAGCTATCCCAACTTTCTCCCCGGCAGTTCGTCGAGCAGATTCTCGGCCGCCTGGGAACGCGCTCGCTGTACGTGGGAGCCAACTTCCGCTTCGGGCAACGCCAGGCCGGCGACGTGGCCGTGCTGCGCGAGCTGGCCCGAGAGTTCGCCTTCGCACTCCAAATCGTGCCCCCAGTGGTGGTTCGCGGCAAGACCGTCTCCAGCACCCTGGTTCGCCATCTTGTGAGCGAAGGTCAGGTGGCCCAGGCGGCCCGCCTGCTGGGCCGCCCCTTCGCGCTCACGGGCGAAATCCGCAAAGGCCACGGTCGCGGCCGCCCCTTGGGCTTCCCCACCTTGAACCTGGTGCCGGAGCAGGAGTGCCTGCCGGCCCACGGCGTCTACGTCACCGAAACGCTGGTGGCGGGCCAGGCTTACCCCTCGGCTACCAATGTGGGGGTCAATCCCACCTTTGGCGGCGACCAGCTCGTGGTCGAGTCCTACTTGTTGGACTTCTCGCAGAGGATCGAGCGCGGGCGCCTGGAGGTGCGCTTCTACGAGCGCTTGCGGGAGGAGAAAAAGTTCCCCTCGCCCGACGCTCTGAAAGCCGAGATGGAGCGCGACGTCGAGCGCACCCAGCGCTTCTTCCAGCGCCTGCCCAAATCGGCCCGCAGCCGCGTCCGCGGCGGACCGGATTAAAACTGGATTTCCAAAAAGAGACTAACGCCGGGTTCTTCCGTTGTTGCCGGGAAATGGTCTAAAAGAGCTTTTCGAATGCTGGCGGTGCGCTCCCCGGTCAGCGCCTCACGAACTTCAGATTCCGCAGGCCTGGCGTGTCGACCGTGAAACCGACGACCCGGCCCTGCCCATCGCGGGAGAACGTGTAGAACCCCCACCACCCGTGAGACGAAAACACGTCCCTCGTGAACGGCGCGAGTGCGAACTCATGCCACGTTCGCGGGTCCCACATGCTCAGACCGTCGTGCGTGATTCTGAGCACCCATTCGTAGTCCAGTTCTTCGGAGAAGTACGTTCCCAGGTACCCCTCCAGCTCCGCCGGTGACGGGGACACGGGCTCCACGGCGTCGAAGACACTTGGCGCTCCGCCGTCTTCGACCACGATCATCTGGCGTGGTTGCCCCAGTGTGGGAGGCGTAAAGCTCACGATCACTTCCGCCCTGCTTGTGCCCAACATATAGAACCGGTCGTTGCCAAGCGGCGCCAGCTTGTGCTCGTGACTGCCGGAAGCACGAAAATAGCTGAGCGTGTCGTCCTTGACATAAATCCGCCGAGCGAGGTAGTCATCTTCGCCCCAGGCCCAGAGGCGCCCCCTCACCGTTCTCAAGTAGCGCCCCGTCACCGTTTCTAGCTCACCTGTCGATACCGAGACTGCCTGGGGGGCGGGGAGTGATTCGCCCTCGGTGGCTGCCGCGTCGAACACATCGCGGAGATAGATGTCGGCCACTCGGACTGTGTGGTTATAAACGTTGATCGTTGTCGAGTTGCAGAGGACCGCGACCGAAACCCGTTGCTCGGGAAAGCGCACTAGCCGGCCGCGGAAGCCCCTCCAGCCCCCCGAGTGATACACCGTCTTGAGACCCCTGTACTCTCGGTGCCAAAAGCCGAAGGCGTAGTTGAGCGTGTCACCACTGTTCAAGGTACCGCGCGTCAGCAGGAGCTCGATGAAGTCCGAGCCCCCCACCGTCATGGCGTCGAAGTTTCGGTCCCATCGCAGAAGATCTTCAACGGTGCTCAGGAGACCGCCCGCCCCCACATCGTCGTGGTAGTTTACATAACGCTGCAAACCACCTTGCGCTCGTGGTCCGTAGCTCTGCACGCGATGCTTGACAATCGTCCTGGAGTCGTCGCCGAACTGGGTGTTGGCCATGCCGAGAGGACCAAAGATGTTCTCCGCTGCGAACTCGCGCAGCGATGTGCCACTGACCCGCTCGACAATCTCCGCCAGCACGATATACGCGGAATTGCTGTAGAGATAATTTTCCCCCGGCCGAAAGTTGAGCGTTCGTTGCCGCGACAGCACTGCGAGCACTCTGGCATTGCTGTCGTAGTCTCTGCCAGTCCTCCCGGAGAGCCGTTCGAGGTCCCAGAGGTTGCGGAGGCCGCTGGTATGGTGGACGAGGTGCCGGATCGTGATCGTCTCGCTGAAGTCGGCCAGCTCCGGCACGTACGTTCGGATATCGTCATCGAGCGAGAGCTGACCTCTGAGCGCCAGCAGCGCGATGCTCGCCGCCGTGAACTGCTTAGCGATCCCACCGATGTAGAAAACGGACTGCGGGGTGAGCGGAACGTCGAGTTCGAGATTGGCCATCCCGAACGCGCGGCTATACACCACCTCTCCGTCGCGCATGACGGCGCAGACGCAGCCCGGCGAGTCAGGCTTGTCCCATTGAGCGAACACCTGGTCCGTCTGGGCTGCCAGAGAAGCAGAATCGGCTTGGGCGGCAGCTCCGTCGCCGCCGGCCTCTTGCGCCAGCAGCGCGCCGCCGGAAAACAGGACCGCACCGGCCGCCAGAAGAACGATCACCAGACGTTTCCCTCGCATCATCGTACCTCCCTCGATAGTTTCGAACGGCGCGGCTCCGGGCCGGCCCGTTGCCGGAGTCGCCCCCTCGAAGCGCCGCCGCCTCTGGCCGGGTGAACCCGCCCGGCCCTTCCTTAATCCGACATTTCCCATTTGACCCTCCCCCGGATCCATCCCCGGGCCATTTTGAGCGCGAGTGTAACACGACCGGCGAAGATCCAAGCCCTAATGCCGTGTCTTCGTGCGGGGACGGGGCCGAGAGATAATCCGACATTTCCCATTTGACCCTCGCCCTGCTCCATCAGCGGGCCTTTCTTGTGCCATTGTACCCCCCTTTTCGGCGAACGAAGCCGACGAATGGCGTACTCGTCCGCGCACTGGCCCCGAAAGACCGAGTTGCCGCCCTCGAAAGGCATGTTGGAGGCCCGGCCAGGCTTCATCCCCGTCGTGCCGGAGCTGCCCTTTGGCGTATCCTGTCTGGCACGACCTGGCAGGATGATGGACGATTCATGATCGCCGCGCCAGCCCGGCTGCAGGTGAGCGCAGATGTTAGCTGGAATTTCCGATTTCAACTTTGCGTTTGTACGCCAGTGGTCTTCTTGTGTCAAGCCCAGATCGCAATGGCGGGCTTGGGGGCCATCGCGGTTCGT
>JALLOH010000518.1 GCA_027717655.1 Acidobacteriia bacterium AH_259_A11_L15 | reverse complement strand
ATCCCACCGGGGAGCTGAAGGCCAACATGACCGCCAATGCTGAGATTATCCTCGAGGAAAGGCACGACGTCCTGCTTATCCCCGAGGGGGCGGTCATCTACGACCGCGAGCGCAACACCTCGGTGGAAATCCCCGACCCGCGCGCCAAGACCGGTCGGCGCGAAGTAACCGTCCAGCTGGGCATCTCCAACGGCATCAAGACGCAAATCCTCCAAGGCCTCCAGGAAGGACAGCAAGTCGTCCTGCAGTAGCCCGGAGCCGCGGAAGCAGTAGACGCTCGCAACCATGGCCTGGGGAGAACTGATCAGCGACACGCTGCGCAACCTCTGGGCGCACAAGCTGCGCACCTTCCTGACCATGTTCGGCATCGCCTGGGGCATCATTTCCAT
>JALLOH010000517.1 GCA_027717655.1 Acidobacteriia bacterium AH_259_A11_L15 | reverse complement strand
TGAACTTCCCGGAGTAAGCTCCCAGCGCGTCCCAAAAACTCGAAAGCAGATTTTTTCCGAACCAGGTGTACCTGCTTCTCTAACTCTAACTCTTGTTCTATGACCGTGCGACCACGCCGCTCAGTCTGCTAGACTCAATGGATGAGCAGGGGAAGGAGTTTCTTATGGGCTGCGATAGGCTTTGGGGTCGGTGCAACCATTGGTGCCGGGGTTGGCCTGGCAATCGGTGTACCGCTCGGCTTCTTGGGCCGTAAGGGTGGTCAAGCAATCGCCCAACGTGGGCCTGCCTATTTCCGCGCCTGGCAAGCAAAGCGTAGACGCCGCAAAGGTAGAAGGCCACCTAAGAAATAACTAGCCTTGCTTGGACAGTAGCGCTCTCCGCTTCCAGGAC
>JALLOH010000516.1 GCA_027717655.1 Acidobacteriia bacterium AH_259_A11_L15 | reverse complement strand
CCCATGGGGGTGATGGCCGCCTCGGTGCCGCCGCAGATCATCGCGTCGGCATCCCCGCGGGCGATGATCTTGAAACTGTCGCCGATGGCGTGGGCCGAGGCCGAGCAGGCAGTAGCGGTGGCCGAGTTGGGCCCCTTGGCCCCGGTGCGAATGGAAACCTGCCCCGCCGCCAGGTTGACGATGCTGCCGGGGATGAAGAAGGGGGAGATCTTCCGCGGGCCGCCCTTGAGCAGCTCGGTATGCTCGCGCTCGATAACGTCGAAGCCGCCGATCCCCGAGCCGATGTAGACCCCGGTGCGCTCCGCCCGCTCTCCCTCGAGCTTCAGCCCGGCGTGCTTCAAGGCGAAGTCGCTGGCCGCCAGCGCGAAGTAGATGAACCGGCCCATCTTCTTC
>JALLOH010000515.1 GCA_027717655.1 Acidobacteriia bacterium AH_259_A11_L15 | reverse complement strand
GCCATGGCGGAGGCCACGAGCACGACCACGACTGAGTTCCCTCTGGTGCCCCCAGACACGCTGGTGACCGCCAGCGGCGACGGGGAAGTCTTTGAGGTGCCGGCGGAGGCTTTGCGGCTGTTCGTGGTGCGGATGGACATCAGCAAGATGATCGAGCAGGAATCGCTCGACCTTTCCCTCTGGGGCTCGCCCGACGGCCAGGACTGGGGCTCGATGCCCCTGCTCAAGTTCCCGCAACGCTTCTATACCGGCTCCACCCAGATGGTGCTCGACCTTACCGGGAA
>JALLOH010000514.1 GCA_027717655.1 Acidobacteriia bacterium AH_259_A11_L15 | reverse complement strand
GGATTGGAGAAGCTGCACGGCCGACAACAACGAGCCGCCGAAGGTGGTGCGGTCGGCCTCGCGGAGCAGCTCTTCGGCCGCGGCGTAGGCTCGGGTGATCTCCTGCTGCCGGCGCACTTCCTCCTCGCGGGCGGCGCGCTCCTCGGCGTTCAAGAGGTTTTTCTCTTCTTCGAATTTCGCCGCCAGCCTGCCCACGTAGCGGCGGTGCTCCTCCGGGCTGACCAACTCGTCCTGGCAGCGGGAAAAGAACTGCCGGAAGTCGCTCAGAAAGCGCCCCGGCTCGGAGAGGCGTTTGAAGAGGTCGAGCCCCAGGCGGTCCAGCCGCCGGCGCAAGAAGATCCAGTAGTCGACGTCGTCCAGGATTTTCAACGCCTGGTTGTGTCGGTGCAGTAGTT
>JALLOH010000513.1 GCA_027717655.1 Acidobacteriia bacterium AH_259_A11_L15 | reverse complement strand
GATTAGACCCGCCGAACCCCAGTGGATCAGCTCTTCGGTATTCCAACGCACCTGCTCGTCGCCTCGCTCGCAGCCCGCGCGGTGGGCGATGCGGAGTCCGGGCAGAAACCCGCGCGCCGCTTGCGCTGCCTCGCCGCTCGGCAGCAGCACCGGGGCGGGCTCGGTGAGGCAAACGCAGCTTCGGGAGCGCAGCCAGCGGGCGAGGGGCGGAAAAGCCACCAGGGTCAGCGCCATAGCCACCAGCGGGGAAAGGAGCAGCGGCAAAGCAATCGTGGTGGCGAGCGCCGCCCATCCTACCCCGGTGACTCCCACAGCCAGCAACCCGGCGCCCACCAGGCTGCCCGCCAGGGCGTGGGTGGTGGAAATCGGGGCCCCCATCCAGGTGGCCAGCAGCA
>JALLOH010000512.1 GCA_027717655.1 Acidobacteriia bacterium AH_259_A11_L15 | reverse complement strand
AGTCAACCCTGTCGCCCACGGCGGAGTCGACCGAATACACGGGCGCACGGATTTCGTTGAATCTGAAGCAGGCGGACCTGCTGGATTTCTTCCACCTGATTCATGAGATCAGCGGCTTGAACATTGTCGTGGACCCCAACGTCAGCGGCAGCGTAACCCTGGTGTTGATCGACGTTCCTTGGGACCAGGCCCTCGACATCGTGCTGCGCAACAACGGGCTGTCCAGCACGCTGGAGGGCAACGTCCTCCGCATCACCACGCGGCAAACGCGAACTGGGAACCGATGGAGCGGGCGAACGACCGGCTGGCGCTGACCACCCGGGCCTCGATTTCCACCTGGGGCGACTTGCGGTCGAGCTGGTTGAGGAGGCTCTCAATGGGCGGAATGACCTGGGG
>JALLOH010000511.1 GCA_027717655.1 Acidobacteriia bacterium AH_259_A11_L15 | reverse complement strand
ACGCAGAGGAGACAGAGAACGCGCAGAGATTCCGATGAACGGTGCCCGAAGCACGAAGCTCGATGTCTTGGCCATCGTGGCCCATCCCGACGACGCCGAGCTCTCCTGCGGCGGCACCCTGATCAAGTGCGTCAAGCAGGGGCGCCGCGTCGGCATCCTCGATTTGACCCGGGGCGAGATGGGGACGCGGGGCACGCCGGAGATTCGCGCCCGGGAAGCGGCCCGGGCCGCCAAGGTGATGGGCCTCCACCACCGAGAGAACCTGGGCCTGCGGGATGCTCAACTCGAGCCCACGCTGGAGAACAAGCTGGCCGTGGCCGCCCGCCTGCGGGCGCTGAGGCCGCGAGTGGTCATCCTTCCCTACTGGGAGGGCCGCCACCCCGACCACTACCACAC
>JALLOH010000510.1 GCA_027717655.1 Acidobacteriia bacterium AH_259_A11_L15 | reverse complement strand
TCCTGGACGTGGACGGCCAGATCACCTTCGAGAGCACCCCGGGTCTACGCGAGCACTTGATGAACGCCTTGAAAGAAAAGAACCCTCTGCTGGTGAACCTGAGCCGAGTGGCCTATATGGACAGCTCGGGCATCGCCACTCTGGTAGAGGGTTTGAAGGCCGCCCAGAGCCAGAAGACGAGTTTCGGCTTGATCGGGTTGACCAAAAATACTCGCAACGTTTTGGAACTGGTGCGTCTGGATAAGGTGTTCAAGATCTTTTCCAACGAAGACGAGGCCCTCCAGCAGTTGGCTGCCCTGCCGAAAGAATCGCCCTAGGAACCCTCTATGGGCAGCTTCCTGGCATTCCTCGGACGCGGAACCGTGAGCGTCCTCCGCTACGCCGGCGGCATTGCCC
>JALLOH010000509.1 GCA_027717655.1 Acidobacteriia bacterium AH_259_A11_L15 | reverse complement strand
CTTGGTGCGTGGCGACATTACGTCAACAGGCTATCTCTTGATTCCTTCCCCACCGACCCTTGGTTGCTATCGGGAACGGCCGCTTTTTTGGGTTGGGTATTGGTCTACCGCAAGTGGGTCTATCCGCCGAAGCCCACACCGGAAGGGAAAATCGGCATTTGGGTGGCCCGTATCGTGGGAGATGTGGGAAATCGTCGCCAGGCCGGCTATATCCACGACATCGACCAGGAGATCCGGAAGCACAGCGATTTGGCATCGGTGGCGGAGGTTTGCGACCTAAAATATCCAGTGAAAGGTGACCCCAAATCCCAGAGGGAAAAATCCCTTAAGCTGGCTGAAAGATTTAACGCCGCTTTCCTGCTCAGAGTCGTTAGCGTAGCGCGCGTGGGAGGTAAGG
>JALLOH010000050.1 GCA_027717655.1 Acidobacteriia bacterium AH_259_A11_L15 | reverse complement strand
TCGGCCAGCAAGGAGTCGCGAATCTTCCCCAGTCCGCGCAGCAGGTGCGAATGCAGGACCAGGAGGCTGGCGGGGAGAATCACCAGCGACATCAGCCGCAGCGGCGTCCCCAGCGCCGCCTCGGAGAAAATCTCCCGCGCAATCCACCCCGCCCCCAGCAGCAGCAGCCCCGTCACCAACAGAGAGGCCAGGGTGGCTACCCGCATCCCCTGCCGATACAGTCCCGCCACCCCTTCCCAGTCCTCCCCGGCCGCGTGCGCGGCGCTGAACCGAAGTAGCGCGTTGGGCACTCCCAGACGACCCACCACCCCGCCCAGCGTGGTCACCGTCAAAGCCAGGTAATAGACACCCGCGCCTTCGGCCCCCAGCAGTCGCGCCAGCAGGATGTTGAAGCCGAGCGACAGTACTCGGGCCACCAGCCGTAGAAAAAAAGAAACCGAGGCCCCTCCCAGCACCTCGGACAAGTGCGGCTCCAGCCGCGCCCAGGCGCGCACTCTCCGGATGAGGGAGACCCTCATAGGACCGGGAGAAGGATTGGTTGAAGCCGTCGAATCAATTGTGCTACTAGTACTCCACTGGCTTGCGCGCACACGCAGCTAGAAGAGCGAAGCGCACACCAGCCGTTCGGAGCCAGGGGGGATGTCGGCACCCGCATTCGGATACGTCTCCGGCAAAATCTGCATACCCGATGATACGGGAGTTCCCTATCGAGTTCAAATTCCATCCTAACCCAGCCGCCCCCCACACCACGGTGACCACCGCCCAAAAGCTCCTCTGCCACTTCGAGCGCTTCCTACCGCGCCCTCCGGGAAAGCCGGATCCGACGGCCCGCCGCTTCCTCCTCTGGAGCGTTGTCCAGTTGGGCGACGTCGTCCTCGACCTCGCCGCCGCCCGCGCCATCAAGAGACGCTTTCCCGACGCCCGCGTCACCATGGTAGTTCAGCGAAAGCTCGCCCCTTTTGCCGCCTTGGAACCCTCTCTCGATCGGGTCCGGGGTTATGACCCCCGTTGGTTCACCCGCGTCGATCAGCACCGCGACGCCCTCCGGGAATCGCTCCGCCTTCGCCGTGAACTTGCGACTGAGCAGGTAGCCTTCGTCCTCGACCCCCATCCTTTGAGCCGCCTGTTTCTCCGCTCCACCCGCATCCCTTGGCTGGTCGGCTGTGCCCAGGCCTCAAGCTGCCTTTCCCTCTCCCTGCCGGTTCAAGCCGGACGGCATCGCCTCGAAGAGAAGCTCGCGCTGCTGGAAGCCGCAGGCATCCCCGCCCAACCGGGGGACGTCGCTCTGTCGATTCCTGAAAGCGCGCGGCGAGGCGCCTTAGGCTTCCTGCGCGGAGCAGGATGGCAGGGCGAGAAGCTCCTGGCCGTATGCCCCGGGGCCGGCAGCCCCCGCAAGTGCTGGCCGCCGGAGCGCTTCGCCGCCGCGGTCAATGTTTTCTCCCCCCAGACCGGCTACCGCGTTCTTGTCTTAGGCTCCCCCGATGATCGCTCTCGGGCCGACGCCCTCGTCCAGCGCCTTCAGAGCCCGCCGATCAACCTTGCCGGGAAGACCACCGTGACGACCGCCGCTGCCCTCCTGGCCCATTGCCACCTGGTGCTCACCAATGATTCTGGAGCTATGCACCTGGCCGCGGCCCTGGGGCGGCCGACGGTTGCCTTGTTCGGACCCACCGACCCCTCCCAGTGGGGCCCGCGCGGCCCGGGCCAATCCATTGTCCTGCGCTCGCCTACCGGGCGGATGGAGGACTTGAGCCTTGACCCGGTCATCGCCGCCGTCCGCCAACAACTTGCGCAAGCAGGAGACCCGACGGACCTCGCCAGGATGGAGCAGCTCAAGACTCGCCGAAGCTAGAGTTGGTATGGAGGAGAAGCGTTATCGGCTGGCGGTAGTGGCCAACCGGCCCCAGCCGTATCACTCCGCCTTCTTCCGCACCCTGGCCGCCCGGCCGGAGATCGACCTCACCGTCTACTACCTGAGCGATGTCGGCGTCGGCGCGGCGGCCGATGCCGACTTCGGTCGTTACCGCTCCGACTATCCCTTGTTGGACGGCTACCGGAGCCGCTTCCTCCGCAACCGCGCTCCCTGGCCGGACCGCTCTCGCTTCACCGGTAGCTTTCACCCGGAGCTGTTTTCCCGCCTCCACCCTCGCCACCACGATGCGGTGCTCCTCCAAGGCTGGTTCGGGCTCTCCGTGTGGCTGGGATATGGCCTGTCGTGGCTCCGCCGTCTGCCGAGGGAAGCGAGAGGGATGTTTGACCGGGGGTTGCTGCTGCGGACCAGCCTGCCCATGTTCTCGATTGCGGTGATGAGCCTGGTGATTGGCTGGGCCGACATTTTCCTACTGGGGGTCTGGGAGCCCAGCCAGCAAGTGGGCATCTACGGGGCGGCGGTGCGGCTGAGCGTGCTGATCAGCTTCGTGCTGATAGCCGTCAATACAGCGTTGGGGCCGAAGTTTGCCGCCCTGTACGCCCGGAACGAGAGAGCCGAGATGGGCCGACTGGCGCGGCGAATGGCCATAGGGATGGCGCTGTTTGCCTTGCCCTTGCTGTTGCTCTTCCTGGCGGCGCCGGGGTGGGTTTTGGGTTGGTTCGGGCCGGAGTTCCGGGCGGGGGCGGTTGCCTTGATGATTCTGGCGGTGGGACAATACGTCAGCGTAGCCACGGGTTCGGTGGGTTCCCTGCTGCTGATGAGCGGGCACGAAAAGGACTACCGGACAGTCATGGTGGTGGCGGCCGGGTCGAATCTTCTGTTGAACCTGCTGCTGATCCCGCGCTATGGGATGGAGGGAGCGGCCGTGGCCACGGCCGCGAGCCTGGTGCTCGCGAACCTGTTGGCGGCCACGGTGGTCTATCGCAAACTGTCCATCTTGACGCTGCCGCTTCCTCGACCGAGGTCCTCCTGATGCCCAAGTCCACCCCTCGGCCTCCGGTGATCATCATTGGGTCGCCCAGCTCCGGGACGACCATGTTGGCCGGCATGGTGGAGACGATGGGCCTGTTCATGGGCAACAAGAAGACGGTCGGGCGCGAGCCCAAGATTATGAATGCCTTGAATAATTGGATCCTCTCGCAAAGCGGGGGCCGGTGGGATTTCCCGGCGCCGATGCATTTATTCTTCGAAAACCAGAAGGTCGAGGCACAAACCGTGGACTACACTCGGTTCATACTCAGCACCCCGCGAGTAATTTCGTATCTGGGGATCCGGAAATATCTTCGCTATCGCTCCCCGTTTAACTTGGACATTCCCTGGGGTTGGAAGGACCCTCGAGGCACCGCGACCCTGCCGGTGTGGCTGAAGCTCTTTCCCCGGGCCAAGGTGCTCCACCTGGTCCGGCACGGAGCCGATGTGGCCAGCAGCCTGAGAAGACGGTTCGGCCGACCGCACACCCGGCGGCGGCTAATGAGAGAGATTTACTACAAGGTCCGGCCGCTGCACTGGGTCCGGCCGAAACGGGGCAACTTCGTCGAAAGTGTGCGCTGCTCGATCCTGGAGGAGAGTTTCACCCTGTGGGAAGAGTACCTGGCGGTGGCCCGCCAGCATATGCAGGGGTTGGGCGAGCGGGGGGCGGAATTCCGCTACGAAGATATCCTGACGAAACCGGAAGAGGCGTTGCGGGCCGTGGCCCGCTTCTGTGAGCTGCCGGCGGGCGGGAGTGAGATCAGGAGGGCGGCCGGCCAGGGACGAAAAGAGCGGGCATTCGCCTATCGGAGGGACCCCGAAGTGCGCGCCTTTGCTGCAAAGGTGGCCGAGCGCTTGCAGGCCCATGGCTATGAAGCCTGAGCGGAAGGGAAGAGGCGGAGGGGATGGAAGGGATCCGCACTGAGGAAGTAACGTCGTGCGCGCTGTGCGGGGCGGCGGGGGAGCCGCTCTACGAAGGACTCCGCGACCATTGGTACGGCGCGCCGGGGAGTTGGGGGTTCTCTCGGTGTCCCGGTTGCGGGTTGGTGTGGCTGAACCCCCGGCCTGTGCCTGAAGATGTGCCCAAGATATACGCGAACGATTATTACACCCACCAGAGGGTGGCCGATCCTGAACACCGGCGGTCCTGGCGGCGGAAACTTCGGCTGGCGATGCTGGCCACAGCGTTCGGGTATGAGCAATGCGACCCGGGGAAAAGCTGGCGCTGGGCCGGGCGGCTGGCCAGCCTGTTGCCGCTACTGAAAACGTATGTCGGCCGGGGGATTAGCTTTTTGCGCTGGTTGCCGCCGGGGAGACTCCTGGACGTGGGCTGCGGGAATGGAGGCTTTCTGGGGGCGATGCGGGAGTTAGGATGGGAAGTGCAGGGGGTGGAGCCGGACCCGGAATCGGCGCGTGTGGCGCAAAGGGAGCAGGGTGTGCCGGTAGTTGTGGGGACGCTGGAACAGGCAAAGCTCTTGGAGAATTCTGTCGATGCAATTACGTTGCGCCACGTCCTGGAACACGTGTCCGACCCGATGGCGCTGCTGCACGAGTGCCACCGCATTCTGCGACCGGGCGGCCAACTGGCGGTGGTGACACCGAACATTGACAGTCTGGGCCACAAAGTGTTCCGGCACTCTTGGAGAGCCTTGGGGACTCCCCGGCACTTTTATCTATTCAACCTCAAGACGCTGGGCCTGTGCAGCGAAGGGGTGAATCTGCGGATAACCACCTTGCGCACGATTGGGCTGGGGGAGCGCCTGATCTGGCGGGAAAGTCAGACAATCCAGCAGCGGGATGGGAGCGGCGGGAAAAAGCTCGGCGCCGGTCCCGCGCTTCTGCGGGCCTGGGCGCAAACGGGTTGGGGAGCGGCGGGGGGAGAACTGCTGTTGATCGGAAGCAAAGGCGGGAACGGGTAAGCGAGAATGGAGGGGGAAAGCCAGCCGGGCGTGGCGATTGTGGTCGTGAACTGGAATGACTGGCAGGAAACCATTCATTGTCTGGAGTCGGTGCGAGCGCTCACCTATCCGAACACCTTGATCGTGGTGGCCGACAACGGGTCGGAGGACGGCTCCCTGGAGCACCTACGGAGGTGGGCAGGAGAAAAGCTGAGGGCAGGCGGGGCGGTGGTGGAGTACACGCGGGCGGAGGCGTTGCAGGGGGGCGAGGAGGAGCGGGAAGGGGCTCTGGGGCGGGCCGCGCCCGCGTCGCGGATGGTCCTGGTGCGGAATGAGGAAAACCTGGGGTTTGCGGGGGGCAACAACGTGGCGATCCAGTACGCGCTGCGAAGGAAGTGCCCGGCTGACTATGTATTTTTGCTGAACAGCGACGCCACGATGGAGAAGGATTGTTTGACGCACCTGGTTGGGGTGGCGCGGCGGGCGAAGGCGGGGATCGTAGGAGCGACCATTTTCGACCGGAACGAGGGGACAATCACGTTCGGGGGGCGCACCTCGTTGCTGCGACTGTTCTTCACGCCGCTGGTTTCCTGGCGGCTACCACCGCCTGACAGCCATGGCGGGTATTGGCCATCGTTCTCGGGGCGGGCGACCGGAATGCTGATTGGGGCGGAGACGCTGCAGGCTGTCTATGCGGCCACGGGAGAGTATTTGGAGAGCCGGTTATTTATGTATGCGGAAGAGGAAGCGCTGTGTTACGCGGCAGAGAAGGCGGGTAAGAGCACGTACGTGGCCAGCGCGGCGCGGGTGCACCACCGGGGACCGAGAAGAAGGGAGCGAGGCTACAACCCCCCGGCGTACTACTATCAGACACGCAACCGGGTGCTCCTGGCCCGGAAGATTCTTCCGCCCCACTGGAAGATGTTGTTCCATCTGGTGTACGGGCCGCTGGTGCTGTGGGCAACGATGAAGAGAGCGCTGCGGCTGGAAGGGAACGCGGCGCTTGCCATGCTGTGTGGGTTGGCGGACGGCTATCGGGGAATAACCGGGAAGTGGAAGCACCATGACCGGTGGCTTCTTTGTCCTGAGCGGAACCCAGCCGGAAGGCCGCCCGGCAAGAAAACCCAGGGATGAGAAAGGCTGATCGGATGCCGTCCTGGGTGGCGCGTGTTCTGTACGCGACCGGGGGCCGCTTGCCCCAGAGGGTGAAAGCTGCGCTCTACCAGGCGCCCCTGCTGTCGGCGGGGCTGGGATGGCTGCTGCGGCGAAGCGCGCCGACAATAGTCCGCTTGGCTGGCATACTTGCCCCCGGCAAACACCAGCTCCAAGTTGTCTCCCACCTGCTCTCGCACCCGGGCGGCGGCTCGGATGAAATGCTCCACCCCTTTTTCCGGATTCCAGTTGGCGATCAGCCCGATGCGATACGGGGTCCGCTGGAGGTCTCGCCGGGTGCGAGGAGGCAGTGCCAGAGCGCTTGGGTCCACCGGCGGATAGAGCACTTCGGGTTGGCTGCCGAGGACGTGATAGTGTCCGGCCACAGCCCGCGAAGAGACCACAACCTGATCGGCCAGCCTTCTCACCACAAACCCAAAGACCCTCGCCAGCCCGGCGGGCATGACGGTGTCGTTCAGGTGCCACACCAGAGGGGTCCGGGTGAGCTTCGCGGCCAGGGCGGGTGGAAGAAAGAAAACCCCGTTCACGTGCACCACGTCGGGGCCTTCCCCCCGATACAGGGCGACAAAGCGCCGGGTGTCCCGCGGGAGGTGGAGAAACCAGCGCGCCACCTGGCGCCAGTTCCGAAGCCGGGGAATCCGCTCAAAGCAGAGCCGGCGAACAGCCACTCCCTCCCGCTCCGCAATGGCAGCGGCATTCCCGCTCCGGTCCGGCAAGCAAAGGAGGGTCTCTACCCGGCCCGCCAGCGCTCGGGCTACCTGAATGGCGCGTTTCTGGGGACCCCCGTAGCGGTCATCAAACAGCACGTTGAGAACGCGAATCATCCGGCTAGGACCAATCTCCTCGTTCTCAACCCGCCGGCGCGTTGCCTGTCTTGACCAGCTCCAAGAATCGGACTTTCTCGCGCCGCCCGTCCCAGCGCACGTCCGGGATCAAAACCTCTCTCTTGGCCTCGATGCGCGCCCGATACTTCATCAAGTCTTGGATCATGAGGCGCATCTCTGTCTCTACGTCGTGGGCGGGCTTGTACCCCAGATCGACCAAGTGCTGGTGGTCCGGATTGTAGTAGTGCTCTTCCGCCTCCAGGCGCGGGTTCTCCAGATTGCGTACCTCCACCTTCAGCCCCAGGTCTGCCCCTGCCTTTTGCACTTTTCGCGCCATCTCGGTGACGTCATACACTTCCTGAAACTGATTGAACACCCGATACTCGGAACCCGCGGGCGGATTTTCGATGGCTAGCGTCAAGCACTGCATCGAGTCCCGCAGGGGCAGAAACCCCCGCCTCTGCCGGCCCTGCCCGAACGGCGTCAGCGGGTGGCCGATCACTGCCTGGCAACAATACCGGTTCACCGCCGTGCCGAACGACTGGTCGAAATCCAGCCGGGTCAGAAACCGCTCGTCCTCTTCCCTCTCGTCGATGCCCGTGCCGAAGACCACTCCCTGCATCACGTCGGTGGCCCGCAGCTTCCAGATCTTGCAGGCCAACATGATGTTGTTGGACCCGTGCACCTTCGACCAATGGTACCAAGAGCCCGCTTGCCGAGGAAACGGCAGCCGCTCGCGCCGGCCGCGGAACTCCACCTCAAAGAATCCTTCCGGGATATCCATCCGAGGCGTCCCATACTCTCCCATCGTACCCAGCTTCACCAGATGAGCCTGGGGACGATGGTCCCTCATCGCGAACAACAGGTTGAACGTGGTCGTAATGTTGTTCGTCTGCACGAACACCGCGTGATGCACGTCCATCATTGAGTACGGCGCGGAAGGACACTCCCCCAAGTGGACGATGGCGTCCGGCTGGAACTCCTGAACCAGCGCTTCCACGAACCCGTAGTCCCGCAAATCGCCTTCCCAGAATCGCAACTCCTCACCGAACCGCTCCTTGAAAGCCTGCAGGCGCTCCCGCATCGAGGCGATCGGCAAGGCGCTCCAGGAGCCCATCTCCTCTACCCAGCGCCGCCGCAGGAAAAGATCCGCAGCGCCGACTTGGTGGCCGCGAGCCCCCAAGTATTGCACCAGGCTCCAGCCCAAATACCCGTCTCCTCCCGCGATGAACACACGCATCCAGGTTCTCCTTGGTGAACGGGATCAGTCGGAAAGGAATGGGGACGGGCGCCCTTGTCCAGGAATTGGCATTATCCCCTCCCCCATGATTCTTGGCGGAGGATCTCCCAAATCAAGAAATCCTTCGCATCCTAGCATCGCCCTCCGGAGGGGTCAACCGCTCGCGGCCGAGTGGCCCATGGCCACTGCCTCGCACGGCCTTGCCACCGGGCTGCGCCTTGCCCCCAGGTCCCCCAGAGGGACCGCTGGGCCGAGCCTCTCCAGCCCCGTTTCCCATACCAACTCTGATTCCCAGCGGCTAAACTATGAGATGCCTTCCCCAGAAAGAAAGCTATTCTGAGGGCTATATGAAGGTTTCTGTCATCGGCTGCGGTTACGTGGGACTGGTAACGGCGGCCTGCCTGGCGGAGCTGGGGCACGAAGTCATCGGCTATGACGATGACCCGGGCAAGCAGGCCGCGCTGGAAGCGGGCCGCTTGCCCCTGTTCGAGCCCCACCTGGAAGAGCTGGCGGCCCGCCACCGCCGCAGTGGACGCCTGCGATTCCGCCGCGAGGCCGCGGAGGCCTACGGCGCCGCCGAGGTGCTTTTCATCTGCGTCAACACCCCCCCGCTGCCCACGGGCGACGCCGACCTGAGCGCCCTGGGGCGCGTAGCGCGATACATCGTCGCCTACGCACCCCCCGCCACCCTGGTGGTGACCAAGAGCACCGTGCCGGTGCGCACCACCCCCGCACTCGCCGCGCGGCTGGCCTCCGAACGACCCGACAACCCTTTCCAAGTGGCCTCCAACCCCGAATTCCTTCGGGAAGGCACCGCGGTGCGAGACTTCCTCCATCCCTATCGCATCGTGCTGGGCGTCTCTTCCAAAACCGCGGAGAAGAAGCTGCGGGCGGTTTACCAGCCGCTGCTGGAGCGCCCCTTCCACTGTCCTCTCCACCAGCCCTGCACCGAGCCGCCCCCGCCCGTGGTGGTCACGGATGCGGTTACCGCGGAACTGATCAAGCACGCCGCCAACTCCTTTCTGGCCTTGAAGATTTCCTACGCCAACGCCCTGGCCGACCTCTGCGACCTCTGCGGCGCCGACGTGGAAAAGGTGGTGGAGGCCATGGGCTTGGACCCCCGCATCGGCCCGCAGTTTCTCCGCCCCGGCCTGGGCTTCGGGGGCTTCTGCCTGCCGAAAGACGTGCAGGCGTTCTACCGACTGGCCGAACGCAGCGGCTACGACTTCAGCCTGCTCTGGGAGGTGGACCGCATCAATCAACAACGCGTAACGCGCTTCCTCGACAAGGCCCGCGAACTGGTAGGTGGCTTAGGGGGGAAGACCATCGCGGTGTTGGGCTTGAGCTTCAAGCCCGACACGGATGACATCCGCTTCGCGCCCTCGCTGGCCGTGTTGGAAGGCTTGCTCCGCGAAGGCGCCCGCGTGCGCGCCTCTGACCCCCAGGCCATGGAAAAGACGCGATCCCTCTTCCCCGGGGTCGCCTACACCCGCGACCCCTATCAGGCGGCCCTGGGGGCGGATTGCTTGCTGCTCCTCACCGAGTGGGAGGAGTTCCTGCATCTCGACTGGAGCCGGATGGGCCAGGCGATGAAGAGACACCTGGTGGTGGACGGCCGCAACTGCTTGGACCCGGCGGTGCTGAAAGCCTCGGGTTTCACCTACCGGGCGATGGGCCGGCCCGGCTAGCCGCTGGCGACCGCCGGCCGGAAGTAGGCCAGCGTCCGCTCCAATCCCTCCTGCAGAGAAACGCGCGGCCTCCAACCCAAGAGTCGCTGCGCACGGGCGATGTCCGGGCAACGCCGGCCGGGATCGTCCGGCGGCGCCTCCCGGTGGACGATCCCGCTGCGGCTACCGGCCAGCCCCCGAATGCGCTCGGCCAGCTCGCCGATGGTGATTTCTTCCGGATTCCCCAGATTCACGGGCTCGTGCACATCGCTCCGCAGCAACCGCCAGAGGCCCTCCACCAAATCGTCCACGTAGCAGAAGCTACGGGTCTGCTGGCCCTGTCCGTAGACGGTCAGGTCGCTGCCGGCCAACGCCTGGGTAAAGAAATTGGGGATCGCCCGCCCATCGTCCACCCGCATCCGGGGGCCGTAGGTGTTGAAGATGCGGGCGATTCGGGTATCCAGCCCGTGATTCCGATGGTAGGCCATGGTCAAGGCTTCCGCGAAGCGCTTGCTTTCGTCGTACACCCCCCGCACCCCGATGGGGTTCACCCAGCCCCAGTAGGTCTCCCGCTGCGGGTGCTCGCGCGCATCCCCGTAGACCTCCGAGGTAGAGGCCAGCAAAAATTTGGCGCCTTTGGCCTTGGCCAAACCCAGGGCGTTGTGGGTCCCCAGCGCTCCGGCTTTCAAGATTTGGATCGGAATGCGGGAGAAATCTTTTGGGCTGGCGGGCGAGGCCAGATGAAGGACGGCCTCGAGCGGCTCCCGTACCTCCAGGAACCGGGTAACATCCTGCTCCAACAGCCGAAAACTCCGCTGACCCACCAGGGGAGCTAGGTTGCTTCGACTGCCGGTGATGAAATTATCCACGCAGACGACTTCCCAGCCCTCTTGCAGCAACCGATCGCAGAGGTGCGACCCGATGAAGCCGGCTCCGCCCGTGATGAGGGCTCGCATAGAGACGAATCCATCCCCCTCGAAAAGTCAGTAGTGCGCCAGGGCTCCGGTCACTTTGGCCCGCCTGACCGACCAGTGAAACAGCGCCAAGGCCAGCGGCACCCCCACCCCGGCAAAGAGCGCCAGAGCCGCCACTTGCGGCCACAGCTCCCGCAAGCCGGCACCGGCCAGCAGCGCCCGCCGCACCCCTTCGAGACAATGGGTGATGGGAAGCCATTGCGCCACGCCTTGCAACCACTCCGGCAGGGCGGAGACAGGATAAAACACCCCGCCCGCCACCGCGGAGGCCGAGAGCACCAGCCAGTTAAACGGGTTGCCTCTCTTGAACAGGAGAATAAAGCAGGCGGACAGGATTCCCAAGCTGCTGAATGCCGCTACCGAAAGCAGCAGCAGCGCTGCTGCCATCTCCCAGTTGGCCGTTGTCAGCGACAATCCGAATACGGTGACGCCGGCCAGCAAATAGGCCCCCACCCGTAGCGTGGTCGAGAAAAAGGCTGAGAGCGCGGAACCCCAGACGATCGTCCCCAGACCGGTCTGTGTGACCAGCAGCGTCTCCAGGGTCCCGGTCAGTTGTCCCTCCCGGAGGGAGCGCGAAAAGGAATCCAGGCCGGTAGTGAGGTAATCGAAAAAGGCCAGCCCCAGGATGACGAAGGAGAAATAGTCGCGGGCAAACGGAGTTACCGTTTCCAGGCCCTGCCGACTGAGAAATTGCGCCAGAAAGTAGGCCAGGGCGGCCATGAAGAAGATATCCACCAGTTGCAGTCCCCAGGCCAGGCGGTAGCTGGCCGTGATCAAGAAGTCGCGCCGCAAGAACGCCCCCAGCTTGCCCACCACGGAGACCTCGCTCACGGAAGAACTCATGCTTCGGCCAACTGCGGCTGAGCGGGTATCAAACGCCGGTAAGCCTCCGCCAGGGAAGCCGAACCGGTTTGGCGGCAAACCTCAGTCGGGGACCCCAGGGCTTGCGGGCGCCCGCCGGCCAAGACCAGCAGTCGGTCGCAGGTCTCTTCCGCTTCCACCAGGTTGTGGGTGGCCAGCACCACGGCGCAACCCTGCTGGCCGGCGAGTTCCCGGCGGAGGTAGTCCCGTACCCAGGCGGCCGCCAGCGGATCCAGGCTGCGCGTGGGCTCATCCAAGATGAGCACCCGCGGCCGATGGAGCAAGGCGCGCCCCAGCGCCAGCCGCTGCAGCATCCCGGTGGAGTAGTTCCGTGCGGGCTCGTCCGCTGCCCCCCCCCAGTCCCAAGGAAGTCAGCAAGGAGGGGATCCGCTCCGCCAGCACCGAGGGGGGAAGGTTGTTCAAAATCCCGTAGAAACGAAGATTCTCCCGGCCGCTCAGACGCAGGTAGAAGCTGCGCTCGAACCCCGGACAATAACCAAGCTGGCGCCGGGCCGCCGCGCCCTGGCGCACGACATCGAACCCGTGCACGGCGGCACGACCCGCACTCGGGGCCAGCAACGTGCATAGAATCTTGAGCAAGGTCGTCTTGCCGGCCCCGTTCGGCCCGACCAAGCCGAACACCTCCCCAGGCGCCACCTCGAAGCTCGCCTCGGCCAGCACGCACTTGCCGGGGCGGGCAAACGGCAGGCGGAACAGACCCAGGTCGGAGCTCTTAACTCGGGGGAAAATCTTGGTCAGGTTTTCAACAATAACAGCCTCAGCCATGGCTGCTCATCTTACCTTGGGAGATAAGATTGCACCAAGGTTGCTAGAATAAAGGCCATGGGCCAAATTTTCCACCCGCCAAAAGGAGTGAGTCGGCGCCTGCGGAGGCTGCTCAGGCTGGTTTGGTACAGGTTTTTCTCGCATCATCCGCATCACTATTTGGGAGCACTGATTTGGGCCAGCATGGGGAGTGGGGCGCGCCATCGCTTCACGAGCCGGCTTCTGAAAACGGCCAGCCTCTATGAGGGAGTAGTTTCGCGCTGTCTTTGCACTTATTGGACCGACTGCTACTACACACAGTATATCGACTCGGCCACCACTCCTGAGCCCAACCGCCAGTTGTGGGGTGGGGGCTCCGGCACCGAATGGCACCTGAACACCTTGGCGTACTACACCCAGAGAAAAGACGAGTTCGAGCGGGAGTACGGCCCCCTTCTGGGTTGGCTTTCCGAACGGCTGGCGGCGGAGGAGTATGACTGGGTGATAGAGCTGGGCTGTGGCAATGGCATGCTTATTGAGCGGATAGCAGAGCGAGCCAGCCATCTCAGCTGTCGTTTTGTGGGACTGGATATCAATGCCAAGATCATTGCTTTGAACCGCCAGCGGTACAGGGAATCAAGGGTGGGGTACTATGAATACCGCACCTTGCAAGACTTCCTCAGCCCCGGGCGCCCGAGCAGCCTCTTGCTGCTTGCGAACGGCACATTGCAATGCTTCACCGAAAAGGAACTCTCACTCTGCCTGGCCTGGCTGACGAACCACATATCCCGGGGAGCACTAGTAGTGCGCGATATGACCCGCCCGGACTTGGCGCACCAAGAGCGGTCCCAACCCGCGGGAGGACTTGCCTTTTTCCATAACTATGCCTTCCTTTTTTCTCAGGCGGGGTTAAAAAACATCCAGTATGATTTGGAGCCGCAGCCCGGTTCCCGCACCAAGAACATCTTGCTCTCCGCGTCCTGGGGCTCCCATCCTCCCCTGCAAGACAGGAAACGGATTGCTGAGCGAGTACAATTGCTTGACACCAAAAACAAAAGGTGAGCAAACTGTCCCCGGAGGGCTGTCCAGTGGCAACGGGGGTAGAGTGCCTTGAGCGGGATTGCCGGGATTTGCGGCCCCGAGGGCAGCGCCGCTAAAGAACCCCTCGTTAAGATCCGCGGGGCCCTGGCCCACCGGGACCCCGATACCCTCAGCGTCTCCCTCTACGATCCGCGTCCAGCGCCGCCAACCTTCCTGGGAAGCTACTCGGTGGTTGCTGATGCCCGCCTCTACAACCAGCAAGAGCTCGGCCCATCGTTGTTGGGCTCAACCGAGGGGGGAACAGACACGGAGCTGATTGCCCGCGCCTACCAACGCTGGGGCATCGACTGCCTCCAGCACCTGGACGGTGACTTCGCTTTCGTGATCTGGGACCCCGGCCGGCAACGCCTTTTCTGCGCTCGCGACCCGCTCGGCGTTCGTCCCTTCTACTATCGCTGGCAAGGCCAACGGTTTGTCTGGGCCTCGGAGGTCAAAGCCCTGCTGGCCGACCCGGACTACAGTTCGGCGCCGGACGAAGCCATGGTGGGGGAATACGTTTTGGGCTGGAGTCCCTTTCCCGATGCGTCCGCCACTTTCTATCGAGGGATTCGGCAGCTCCCGGCAGGGCATTACTTGGTCCTCGAAAGGGGACGGCTGGACATCCAGCGCTACTGGGATATCGAACCCGCTGACGAGGAAGCTCGCCGTCATCGCACCTTCGAAGAAACTGTAGAAGCGTTCCGAGTCTTGTTCGAACGAGCCGTGCAGCAGCGGCTGGGGAGCTTGGACAGGCTCGCAGTACTGGTGAGCGGCGGCCTGGATTCCACTTCTATCAGCAGCCTGGTGGAACGAATCGTGCGCTCCAATGGAATCCGTCGCCCATCTGTCTTCCACCTTTCTTACTATGCCTTGGCGCCCAACGCCGATGAGCGCGGCTATTTGGAGCGCTTTGAGGAAAAGTACAACTGCTCGGTGGATTACATTGCCCCCAAGTCGTTTCGGGTGCTCGAAGGGGTGGAGCAGGCAGTCGATCTCCAAGAGGGTCCCTTGTTGGATTCGACCTGGAGCGTGGCCCAGCAGTGGGCTGCCCACTTGCGGCTGCGGGACTATCGGGTGGGGCTCACCGGCTTTGGGGGCGACAACATTTTTCCCGAGTCGACCGCTTACTGCAGCGAAATCTGGAGAAAGTTTGGCTGGCAGGCGGGGTGGAAGGCTGTTCGTCGCACCGCCCGGTACTACGGCCTTTCGCCTCGGGTGTTTCTGAAACCTACGCTTCGTTCGCTGGTCCCGGAACGGTGGAGGTTCACCGTCAAATCGTGGCTCGGCAAAGAGATCTCCCCCTGGGTGCGGCCCGACTTCGCCCGGCGCAGCGGTTTGTTGGAGCGGGTACAGCAACCGATTCCCCGCCGCGGCTTTTCGGGGCTCTCTCAAGAAATGGACTACCGCCACCTAAGCAGCGGCCGCCTATCCTTGCAGCTCGGCTACCTGGACCGGATTGGCGCTGCTCATGGCTTGGAACTTCGCCATCCCTTCCTCCATCCCGCTCTCGTTCGGCTCACCCTGGCAGCGCCTCTGGAACACAAGCTGGCCCACGGAGAAACCAAGCTCTTGCTGCGTCACGCGATGAACGGTATACTGCCGGAGGTGATCCGGCAGCGTCGAGACAAGGGCACGCTGACTCAGTTTGTTGCCAGTTGGATCCGTCGCCACGAAGCCAAATCGTGGCAAAGACTGGCTCAAAACCTCTCGCTGTCGAGCGAGTACATTCAACCGGGACAAGTTCGGGGGGTCGTCCAACGTCTCCTCAAGGGAGACGATGCCGCGCTGAAACCGGCCTGGAACTTGCTGGCACTGGAACTCTGGCTACGAAGGAATTTTGGCGCACACCAAGGAGGAGAGGGGGGGCCAAGGGAGTGAGGCGTAATGCCACCTAAGGGAGAGAAGCAAGTTCCCAAGCGAGCATGCCCCCCCAAAAAGCCCTACCAGCCGCCACGTGTGCAAGAGTATGGAACGCTGGCCCGCCTGATCCGGATGAAAGGGGCGGGCAACGTCCCGGAAGGAGCCACCACGAAACCCATCGGACTGGGCTAGATGTCGTCGTGGCTTCCCGGTTGGGCTTGCCCTCCCGCCTCCCTATTGGTCCCCTACCCCGCTTAGCCCTGGCAATCAAGCCGCGCAAGCAGCTCCCGCTGTCACCTGTCTCCCCTTTTTTCCGGGGACAAACTTTTCCCTTTGAGTTGTTTCGCCCGCAACCAGCGGTCTTGCGGGTGCGCTGGCAAAGAATCGCGGATTTTGTCATTAGTCGACGAAACCGGCGAATAACCATTTACCCGATGGCTCGCGTGTCGGCGCGGAGACTTCGGACTTGCCTGGCGAACGTCCGCTTGCTCCCCTTTGTGCCCCGAGAAGAGTATCCGGCGCT
>JALLOH010000508.1 GCA_027717655.1 Acidobacteriia bacterium AH_259_A11_L15 | reverse complement strand
CATCTTGGTCTACTCGCTGGCCAGCGGCGCCTGCGGGCTGGCGCAGAACATTGTCCAGCTTGGCCTGTTTCGCTTCCTTCTCGGCCTGGGCATGGGCGGGGAGTGGACCACCGGGGCGGCCCTGGTGGCGGAGAGCTGGCGGGCCGAGCACCGCGGCAAGGCGCTGGCGCTGATGCAGTCAAGCTGGGCCATCGGCGAAGGCCTGGCCGCGCTGGTGGCCGGGCTGCTGCTGGGCCTGGGGACAGTTTCTCTCGGCCACCTGGAGCTGCCCGCCTGGCGGGCCGTCTTTCTGGTGGGGGTGCTGCCGGCGCTGCTGGTCTTCTGGGTGCGGCGACGAGTGGCCGAGCCAGAAATCTGGCGCGCCCATCGCGATAAGACGAAAGGGCGGGTGCCGCTG
>JALLOH010000507.1 GCA_027717655.1 Acidobacteriia bacterium AH_259_A11_L15 | reverse complement strand
GGCTGGGCACGCTGCCGGGCACCGCGGCGGAAATTCTCGACGACCAAGTACGGGCGGTGCTCTCCCGCAACAAGCTGTCCGTCCGCCAGTGGCAGGAGGTCATCACCACCGCTCACCGCTGCGGCATCCGCACCACCTCCACCCTGATGTACGGGCATGTTGAAACGCCAACCCACTGGGTGAACCAGCTTGGCCTGCTGCGGCGCCTGCAGAGCGAGACCGGCGGGTTCACGGAGTTTGTCCCGCTGGGTTTTGTCCATCCCAACACGTTGCTCTTCCAGCAGGGGATCGCCCGCCCGGGGCCGAGCGTGGAAGAGCACTTGAAGATTCACGCCCTGGCGCGAATTCTGCTGGCGGGGGCGATCCACAACACCCAGGAAACCTGGATGTTGTGGAT
>JALLOH010000506.1 GCA_027717655.1 Acidobacteriia bacterium AH_259_A11_L15 | reverse complement strand
GAGGTGGAATACATCGACGTCAGCCCCAAGCAGCTGGTCAGCGTAGCCGCCAGCTTGATTCCCTTCCTGGAGCACGACGACGCCAACCGCGCTCTGATGGGCTCGAACATGCAGCGCCAGGCCGTACCCCTGCTGCGAGCCGAGGCGCCCTTGGTGGGAACCGGCATGGAGCAGGTGGCGGCGCACGATTCCGGGGCCGTGGTGCTCTGCCGGCGGGACGGCATTGTGGAGCGGGTGGACTCCGAGCATATTTTGGTGCGGGCCGTGGGCGAGCACGACCCCGGCACCATCTCGCTCGACATCCACGCCGACCTCTACGCCCTGGTCAAATTCAAGCGCTCCAACCAGAACACCTCCATCACCCAGAAGCCCATCGTGCGCGTGGGCCAGCACGTCCA